>JAVBUN010000238.1:0-9330 GCA_031555335.1 Microbacterium sp. | reverse complement strand
ACCGCGTCGCTCCCGCATCGCAAGGAATCGCATGATCCTCTCCCGCACGCTCCGCGTCGCCGCCGTGCTCGGCATCGCCGCCCTCGCCCTCTCCGGCTGTGTCGCGAAAGCGGATGTCGCGGCATCCGACGCGCTCACGGTGGACTCGACCGACTCGGCCTGCGCCGTCTATGCCGGCACCGCGACGAGCGGCACGCTCGCCTGCGACGTCACCAACTCGAGCTCGCAGGTGAGCGAGTTCTACCTGCTCGCCGAGGACGGCCTGCGGATCGTGGGCGAGGTGGAGAACATCGCGCGGGGTGCGGCGCGCACGCTCACCGTCGTCGCGCAGCCGGGGGAGTATTTCACGCTCTGCAAGCCGGGCATGGTCGGCGAGGGCGTCGGCCGGGCGGGCTTCACCGTCACGGGCGATGCGGTCGAGGTCGAAGGCGACGACGCCGAGCAGAAGGAGCAGGCGGTCACGCTCTACGGCGCGTTCGTCAAGGATCAGGTCGAGCAGCTCGTGCCCGCGGCCGCCGCGTACACCGCCGCGTCCACGACCGGTGACGACGCGGCGGCGCGTACGCAGTTCCCCTCGGTGCGCGCGTACTACGAGCGCATCGAGCCCGTCGCCGAGTCGCTCGGCGACCTCGACCCGAAGATCGACTACCGCGAGGTCGACGCGGTCGCCGAGGGGCTCGACTGGACCGGCTTCCACCGCATCGAGAAGGACCTGTGGGTCCCCGCCCAGGACGCGCTGAACGCCGACGGCGAGACCCCCGCGTGGCAGGACTGGGCGCCGTCGACGCCCGAGGAGCGCGCCGCGTACGCGGAGGGCCTCACCGCGGACATCGCCGAGCTGAACGACTACGTGCACGGCGACGACTTCCAGGCCGCGCTCGACGAACAGGGCATCGCGGGCATCTCGAACGGCGCCATCGCGCTGCTCGACGAGGTCGCCACCGGCAAGATCTCCGGCGAGGAGGACTGGTGGAGCGGCACGGACCTCTGGGACTTCGCGGCCAATGTCGAAGGCTCGAAGATGGCGTACTCCCTGGTGCGCGACTTCGCCGTCGCGACAGGTGAGGACGGCGCCGCACTGGTCGACGAGATCGACGCCGGGTACGCCGATCTGGAAGCGCAGCTGGCCACGTACGGCAGTCTCGAGGCCGGCTTCGTGAACTACACGGAGCTGACGGATGCGGACACGCGCACGCTGACCGATCTCATCAACGCCCTCGCCGAGCCGCTGTCCCGGCTCACGGCCACCGTCCTGTCGTGACCGACGCCCACGAGCATTCCGCCGCGGCCCCCGCCGGACTCAGCCGGAGGGGGTTGTTCGGACTGCTCGGCGCGGGTGCGGCGGGGATCGCCGCGGGCGGTGCAGTGGGCGTGGCCGCCGCGCGGACCGCGACCGGGTCAGCGGCATCCGCATCCGCCGCCGTCCACCCGTTCTTCGGCACGCACCAGGCGGGGATCGTCACGCCGGTGCAGGACCATCTGCACTTCGCCGCCTTCGACATGGCCGCCGGCGCGACGCGCGACGACCTGCGCTCGCTCCTCGAGGACTGGTCGTATGCCGCGGCGCGAATGACCCGGGGTCTCGACGTGAGCGCTTCGGGCGCGGTGGGCGGGTCGCCCGAGGCGCCGCCCGACGACACGGGTGAGGCGCTGGGTCTTCCGGCCAGCGCGCTCACCATCACCTTCGGACTCGGCCCGGGACTGTTCGTCGACGCCGACGGTGCCGACCGCTTCGGTCTGGCGGCGCGACGACCGGATGCGCTCGTACCGCTGCCGCCGTTCCTCGGCGACGATCTGGACCCGCAGGCCTCGGACGGGGACCTCTGCATCCAGGCGTGCGCGGACGACCCGCAGGTGGCGGTGCACGCCGTCCGCAACCTCAGCCGCATCGCGTTCGGCCGCGCGGTGCTGCGGTGGTCGCAGCTCGGGTTCGGGCGGACATCGAAGACGACCGCGGCTCAGGCCACCCCACGCAACCTCTTCGGCTTCAAGGACGGCACCGCCAACATCCTCGAGAGCGACGCGTCGGCGCTCGGGGAGCAGGTCTGGGTCGGCGAGGCGGACGGCGCCGGGTGGCTCGCCGGCGGCAGCTACCTGGTGGCGCGCCGCATCCGGCAGACGATCGAGACGTGGGACCGCCTCCGTCTCTCGGAGCAGCAGCGCACCGTCGGTCGCGACAAGGGGGAGGGCGCCCCGCTGTCGGGCGGCGACGAGTTCGCGGTTCCCGACTTCGCGGCGACGGATGCGGCGGGCCGCCCCGTGATCGACGAGAACGCGCACGTGCGACTCGCGCACCCGGATCGGAACGGCGGGATCCGCATCCTCCGTCGCGGCTACAACTTCGTCGACGGCAACGACGCGCGCGGAGCGCTGGATGCGGGGTTGTTCTTCCTGTCCTACCAGCGGTCCCCGGAGCAGTTCGTCACGCTCCAGCGCGCCCTGTCGACCGATCTGCTGTCCGAGTATCTGCGTCACACCGGCAGCGGCGTGTGGGCGATCCCGGCGGGGGCGCGTGAGGGGTCGTTCGTCGGGGCGGGTCTGTTCGCCTGACCGTCGTCGGTGCGGTCGTACCGGCCACCGGCGGTCGGCTCAGTCGCGTCGCCTGGGTGCGTCGGGGCGCGCGGATGCGGCCGGCCGACGTGACCCGGTCGGGTCGTCGCGGTGACCCTCGCCGCCGGCGAGGGTCGGGTCGGTGAACAGCCACGGCCAACGCGGCTCCACGAGGGGGCGGAAGACCGTGCGCACCGGCTTCGTGGCGAGCGCGAGCGCGATGAGCACGGCGCCGACGATCACCACCGGCAGCCAGAACCAGGTGGGGTCGAGCCCCCGCAGCACGCCGGATTCGCGGAACGGGTATAGCACGAAGGAGTGCAGCAGGTAGACGTACATCGTGTACTTGCCGAAGTGCGTCCACCAGGTGGTCGAGCGCGGCACGAGCACGAAGAATGCGGCGCTGAGAAGCAGTGCGACGGCGATGAGCGCGATGCGGACCCCGCCCGCCCACCAGTTCGTGCCGCCCAGTGCCGCGTAGGAGTCCTCGTAGAAGAGCCACGATCGCAGATCCATCTCGCGCCAGGCGTCGACGAACAGCCACGAGGTCGCCGCCGCCGCGACGAGGACGACGGCCGCGCCGGCGAAGGCCCACCACGGCCGCCGGCCGAGCAGCCTGGCCCGCTCCACGATGTCGTGCTCGCGCAGCCACCACCCCAGCGTGAAGAAGAAGAGCAGCCCGAGGGTCCGCGAGAGCGAGAGGGTCGAGTCGACGTTCGGCAGGTATCCGACGCCGACCGAGATGACGGCGGTCCACAGCAGCGGCCACCGCAGGAGTGCCAGGTAGGGCAGCACGAGGCGGAAGATGCCGAGGGCCAGCAGGAACCACAGCGTCCACGACGGCTTCGTCGGGTTGGGGTTCGCCTGTCCTTCGACGAGCCATTTCGTGAGCGTCCAGAGGGTCTCGAAGATGAGGTACGGCAGCAGGATGTCGGTGATGACCCGTGCCATCTGGCGCCGGCCGAGCGCGCCGGATTTGGAGAAGTACCCGGAGATGATCGCGAACGCCGGCATGTGGAACGCGTACACGAACAGGTAGACGGCCAGCGCCACATCCGAGTCGTAGATGAGCCGTTGCATCGCGTGCCCGGCCACCACCAGCACGATGCACGCGAAGCGCGCGTTGTCCCAGAACGGCACGCGTCGCCGCTGCCGTGCGGGAGCGGCGGTGTCGAGGGTCGCCGAATCGCTCATGGTCCGACGACCCTATCCCGCCCGTCCGATTCTCATCCGGGGGTGGCGGATCCGGGAATACTCTGGCGCTGCCCGCGTTGAACGAGGTATATTCACCTGCATAGAAACGGATGCCGTCCGCATCCGAGAAGCGGAAAGAGATCGTGAGCGAGAACATCAGCTGGCCCGGCATGCAGTTCGGCATCTTCACGGTGAGCGACATCACCCAGGACCCGACCACCGGGCACACGCCCAGTGAGGCGGAGCGCATCCGCGCGACGCTCACGATCGCCAAGCACGCGGAGGAGGTGGGTCTCGACGTCTTCGCCCTGGGCGAGCACCACAACCCGCCGTTCTGGTCCTCGTCGCCGACGACGACCCTCGCCTATATCGCCGCGCAGACCGAGCGGCTCGTCCTCTCGACCGCGACCACCCTCATCACGACCAACGACCCGGTGAAGATCGCCGAGGACTTCGCGATGCTCCAGCACGTCTCGGGCGGGCGCGTCGACCTCACGCTCGGCCGTGGCAACACCGGCCCGGTGTACCCCTGGTTCGGCAAGGACATCCGCCAGGGGCTGCCGCTCGCGCTCGAGAACTACGCCCTGCTGCACAAGCTGTGGCGTGAAGACGTCGTGGACTGGGAGGGCAAGTTCCGCACCCCGCTGCAGGGCTTCACCTCGACCCCGCGGCCGCTCGACGGGGTCGCCCCGTTCGTGTGGCACGGCTCGATCCGGACGCCCGAGATCGCCGAGCAGGCCGCCTACTACGGCGACGGGTTCTTCGCGAACAACATCTTCTGGCCCGCGGAGCACTACCAGCGCCTCATCGGCCTGTACCGCCAGCGCTACGCGCACTACGGCCACGGCACGCCCGAGCAGGCGATCGTGGGCCTCGGCGGTCAGGCGTTCATGGCGAAGAACTCGCAGGATGCGGTGAAGGCCTTCCGGCCCTACTTCGACAACGCACCCGTCTACGGCCACGGTCCGTCGATGGAGGACTTCACGCAGATGACCCCGCTGACGGTCGGATCGCCGCAGCAGGTCATCGACCGTTACGCCGGCATGCGGGAGATCTTCGGCGACTACCAGCGCCAGCTGTTCCTCATGGACCACGCGGGCCTTCCGCTGAAGACGGTGCTCGAGCAGCTCGACATCCTGGGTGGCGAGGTCGTGCCGGTGCTGCGCCGGGAGCTCGCGAAGAACCGCCCGGCCGACGTGCCGGACGCCCCGACGCACGCGGCGCGCGTGACGGCGGCCTACGGCGACGGCCCGGCCCGCCAGGCCACGCCCCGGGCGAACCGCGGTGACAACCTCACCGCCGGGTCGCCCTACCAGGACGCCCCGCAGCCCGCCGGTGCCGCCTTCGGCGCCGCCGCCACGCGGAGCCTGTGATGGCCGCGCGTCGCATCGCCGTGGTCTCGGCGGGGCTGTCGAACCCGTCGTCGACGCGGATGCTCGCCGACCGGATGCTGGCCGCCGCCGCGCGGGAGCTCTCCGAACGGGGCATCCAGATCGAGGCCGACGTGTTCGAACTGCGCGACTATGCGCACGACATCACGAACAACCTGCTGACCGGCTTCGCGCCGCCCGCGCTCGAGTCGATGATCAACACGGTCGTCTCGGCGGATGCGCTGATCGTCGTCACGCCGATCTTCTCGACGAGCTACTCCGGGCTCTTCAAGTCCTTCATCGACGTGCTCGACCCGGACGCGCTGCGGGGGAAGCCGGTGCTCATCGGGGCGAACGCGGGCACGCCCCGGCACTCCCTCGCGATCGACTACGCGATCCGGCCGCTGTTCGCGTACCTGCACGCCGACGCGATGTCGACGGGGGTGTTCGCCGCGTCCGCCGACTGGGGCGGGAGCGGCGACCAGGTCGCCCCCCTCGGCGAGCGGGTCGAGAAGGCGGCGCGGGAGCTCGCGGATGCGGTGGCGCGCCGTGATCCCGCGGGCTCCGCGGATCCCTTCGACCCGGCGAACTACCTGGGTGAGGGTAAGTCCTTCGGTCACCTGCTCGGCGGACTCTCGGGCGAGTGAGGCGGGCCGATTCGGGCCCCGTGGACCTTCGGGTCCGCGGGGCCCGTTAGCCTGGTGCGACGCCGGTTCATAGGGGGATGAGTGTGATCACCGCGGAAGATGTGACGCGTCGTGAGGTCATCGCCGACTACCGCCTGGTGGGTGAGCCGCCGGCGGCCGACCTGCAGGGTCTGGTGCGCCTGGCGGCCACCGTCTGCGACGTGTCGACGGCCGTCATCAACATCATCGACGACCGGTTCCAGCACCAGGTCGCGGCGGTCGGTTTCGAGCCGGCGATCTGCAGTCGCGAGGACTCCATGTGCGCGGTGGTCTTCCGCGAGCCCGGTCACGTGGTGGTCTCGGATGCGCGCGAGGACGACCGGTTCGCGGCGAACCCCTTCGTGACGGGCGAGATCGCCCACGTGCGCTTCTATGCGTCGAGTCCGCTCGTGACCCCGTCCGGTATCCCGATCGGCACGCTCTGCGTCTTCGACGAGGACACCGGCGAGCTGACGCCCGAGCGCGACGAGGCGCTGCGACTGCTCGCGAGCCAGGTGGTCGACGTGCTGGAGCTGCGCCGCATCACCCGGGAGCTGGGGGAGTCGAACGAGCAGCTGGCGACCTTCGCCGGACAGGTGAGCCACGATCTGAAGAACCCCCTCACGGCCCTGGCCGGGTTCATCGAGCTCGCCGCCGACAGCCCCGAGATGGCGAACGCGCCCCAGGCGGCACGGGCGCTCTCGCGCGCGGAGTCCGCCGCCTCCCGGATGACGGCGATGATCGCCGATCTGCTCGACTACGCGCGTCTGGGCGGAGCCAGCCCCCGGCGCGGCGAGCTGGACCTCGCCGAGGTCGTCGGGTCGGTGCTCGAGGACCTCCACGCCGCGATCGCGGCGAGCGGTGCGAGGGTCGCCGTCGACGCGCGGGTGTCGGTGGTCGGCGATCCGACGCTGCTGCGCGCCGTGCTGCAGAACCTCGTGGCCAACGCGATCAAGTTCAGTCGTGCGGGCGGTGTCACCCCGTACGTCGAGATCACGGCGGTGGCGCTCAAGAGCGGCGCCGTGCGGATCACCGTGGACGACAACGGTCCCGGCGTGCCGGCCGAGCAGCGCGACCGGGTGTTCTCCCTCATGGAGCGCGGCGACGCCCCGGAGGTGGAGGGCCTCGGCATCGGCCTGTCGACCTGTCGACGCATCGTCGACGCCCACGGCGGCCACATCGGCATCGATGACGCGCCGATCGGCGGCGCGCGCCTCTGGGTGGTGCTGCCGGGCGCCGGCGGCTGATCGCGGGACTCGCGGCCCCTCACGCGGGCGGACGGCCCTCCGCCGGGTGGGTGCCCGCGCCGTCGGCGGGGCGATGGCCGGTGGCAGCGCGCGCCGTGCGCCGGGCGAGCAGGGCGTCGAGGCCGACCCCGAGTCCGATCGCGGCGACGACGGAGATCAGGACGGCGACGACGGGCCCGCCGGGGACGAGGGCGGCGATGATCGCGCCGATGAGCGCCTGGTACGCCGCCCATGCGAGCGCGGCGACCGCGCACACCGCGAGGAAACGGGGAGCGGCGATGCGCGACGCGCCCGCCGTCAGCGTCACCGCGATACGCGCGAAGGGGATGAAGCGGGCGGTGAACATGATCGTCGCCGAACGGCGCTCGAGCCGGGTCGCGGCCCACGTGAACGCTCCACGGACGCGCGGGTGCCGCATCCATCGCCATCGCTCGAGTCCGACGCGACGGCCGATGAGGTAACAGCACGCGTCGCCGGCGGCCGCGGCGGCCGCGGCGACGCCGATGACCGCGGCGAGCGGCGGCGACCCCGTGGAGACGGCGAGCGCGCCCGCCGCGGTGACGGCGGCCTCACCGGGGACCACGACGAGGAACGCGTCGCCCAGCACGAGCACGCCGAGCAGCGGGAGGGCCCAGGGCCCGGAGGCCAGGTGCGCGAGGATCTCGTCGATCACCCGCGGATCATGGCATCCGGTCGTGAACGGTGTCGGAACGGCTGGGGGCGGTCGTTCGGCGACCGCGCGGTGCCGCGGCGGTGACGCGCGGTGGTGGATCGGGTGAACACTCGGCGATACCGGGGTCGCGTGCGCGCCGCGTCCCGAGGCCTGCCGCACCCTGGAGGCGTGAGAGTCGCGCTGATCGCCGAGTCCTATCTGCCGCACATGAACGGCGTCACCAATTCCGTGCTGCACGTGCTGCGGCATCTCGCCGCCGAGGGCCACGAGGCGCTCGTGATCGCGCCGCGCTCGGTCGACACCGTCGACGCGGTCGCGGGAGCGCGCACCGAGCTGCTGACCTCGCTGCCGCTGCCGTCGTACCCGCAGGTGCGGGTCGTCTTCGCGCGTGTGGCGCGGATCGCCGGCATCCTGCGGGAGTTCCGGCCCGACGTCGTGCACCTCGCCTCGCCCTTCGTGCTGGGCTGGCAGGGGGTGCTCGCCGCGGAGGCGCTGCGCACCGCATCCGTCGCGGTCTACCAGACCGACGTCGTGGCCTACACGCAGCGGTACGGGGTGCCCCGGGCGACGGCGCTCGCCTCGGCGCACGTGGCGCGCCTGCATCGCCGCGCGACCCTCACCCTGGCGCCGTCGACGGCGTCGATGCACCAGCTCGAGGGACTCGGCGTCGATCGCCTGCGCGGGTGGGCGCGGGGCGTCGACGGCGAGCGGTTCCGGCCGGATCGGCGCAGCGAGCGCTGGCGCGCCGGCATCGCGCCGGGGGAGAGGATCGTCGGCTACGTGGGCAGGCTCGCCCCCGAGAAGCAGGTGGAGGACCTCGCGGTGCTGCAGGACCTGCCGGGGGTGCGGCTCGTGATCGTCGGCGACGGGCCGTCGCGGCCCCAGCTGGAGCGCCGGATGCCGGGTGCCGTCTTCCTCGGGCACCTCGCCGGTGACGCACTGGCCGAGGCGCTCGCCGGATTCGACGTGTTCGTGCACCCGGGTGAGAGCGAGACGTTCGGCCAGACGATCCAGGAGGCGCACGCGAGCGCCGTGCCGGTCGTGGCGACCGGCACGGGCGGTCCGGTGGATCTCGTGCGTTCGAGCATCGACGGGTGGCTCTACCGCCCGGGCGATCTCGGCGACCTGCGCGGCCGTGTCGTCGACCTTCTCGGTGACGAGTCGAAGCGGGCGGCGTTCGCGGCCGCCGCGCGCGACGCGGTGCGCGACCGCACCTGGTCGTCGCTGTCGGCGCAGCTGGTCGGTCATTACGACGAGGCGCGGATGCTGCGTCCGATCGACGACGCGCTCTGGTCGAGGGCGGCGATCCGGCCTGTCGTGGCGACGCCCGTCGCCGACGGCCGTCGGTGGGGACGGTACGTGGCGCTCGGCGACTCGCTGACCGAGGGGCTCTGCGACAGTTCGCGAACTCCCGCCGGCGCCTACCGCGGCTGGGCGGACCGCCTCGCCCACCTGCTCGCGCAGACATCGGGTGGATCATCGCCGTTCCGCTACGCGAACCTCGCGGTGCGCTCGCGCCGGGTGCGGGATCTCACGGTCGAGCAGATCCCCCGCGCGCTCGAGCTGCGCGCCGACCTCGTCTCGATCCTCATGGGCGCCAACGACCTCGTCGGGCACGGCGCGGACCCGAT
>JAVBUN010000173.1:0-3306 GCA_031555335.1 Microbacterium sp. | reverse complement strand
GCATCCGTCGCGTGGAAGTAGTCGGTCCCCTCGATCGCGAAGCGCCAGTTGGAGACGAGGAGGAGGGCGGCGATCGCGTCGCCGAGCGTCTGATCGGCCCGTGCGCGGTTGAAGACGAAGAACGCGGCGACCCCGACCGCGCCCAGGACGAGCAGGGCGGCGGGCAGGATGCGGCGCACGCGGCGGGCGTAGAACGCGCGCAGCGAGATCCTGCCGGTGCGGTCGATCTCGCGCAGCAGGAGCCCGGTGATGAGGAACCCGGAGACGACGAAGAAGACATCGACCCCCGCGAACCCGCCGACCGGCCAGCCGATCGCGTGGCAGAGCACGACGGCGACCACGGCCACGGCGCGAAGGCCCTGGATGTCGCGGCGCGCGCGCGGCGGCGGAGAGGTCTGCGTGCTCATGGTGGGGGCGGCGAATGCCGCCTCCGAGTGTAAAGGGCGGTCGGACTAACGGGCGACTGCTGTCGTCTGTTGTTTGCGGAAGGCGGCCGGCGAGATCCCGACGACTCGACGGAACGCCGTACTGAACGCGCTCTCCGATTCGTACCCGATAGCAGCGGCGAGTTCGGTGATCGTCATGCTCTGGCGGCGCAATGCGTCCCGGGCGACGCTCATCCGCCACTGGATGAGGTACTCCAAGGGTGCCGACCCGACTCGCGCTTTGAACGTGGCGGCGAAGGCGGACCGGGACATGTGACTGACCTCCGCAAGCTCCTGGAGGGTCCACCGGTGGCCGATATCGGCGTGCAGGGCGCGAAGCGCTGTGCCGATGCCGTCACTGCTGAGGGCGGCCATCCATCCGGCCGGCCGGTGCACGTCGTCGGCGTGGGCGCGGAGCATGTGGATGAACAGCGTCTGGGCGAGATGGTCGAGGATCAGAGCGCTGCCGAGTTCCGTACTCTCGACCTCCGCCACGAGGAGGGCGCTCAGGTGCATCAGGAGCCGACCGCGGGGGTCGTCGGCCCGCACGTAGACCAGCGGGGGCAGCAGGTCCAGCAGCAGGCGGGCGTTCGCGTCGTCGAACGAGAAGTAGCCGCCGCACAGGTAGGTGTCCTCCTGATCCGCGGGCCCGATGTGCGCGGCGCCTCGAGCGGCCCCTCCCCACAGCGTCCGGGCATCCAGAGCCTCTTCGGTGAGCGCACTGGCCAGCACATACGGGGGCGGGCTGCACAGCAGGTAGAAGTCTCCCTCGTGCAGCAGCACCGGGTCGTGTTCCTCGAGGGTGATCCAGCACTCGCCTCGCGCGACCACCCCCAACTCCACGTGATGGGTGGTCCCGAACTCCACCGCCCACGGTCCCGAAGCATGCAGGCTCGTCCCATTGACGGCCAGCGGGCGCAGCAGGCCGATGGTGGCCGCAAGAGGATCTCCGCTCACGGAGCTGCCGGACGGAAGAGATGATCCGTAAGGTTTTGCAGACGCCACGTTATAGATCGTAATCCGCCAAGCGGCCACCATGGAGGACATGGATACGGCCCCACTGACAAACGCTCCGCCCACTCCCGCCATGAAGGTCGACATCTGGTCGGACGTGCAGTGCGGCTGGTGCTACATCGCGAAACGACGGCTCGAGACCGCCGTCGAGCGATTCGGCGGAGAGGTCGAGATCGAGTACCACTCCTTCGAACTCGCCCCGGAGGCGCCGGCCGAGTTCGACGGGGCGACGAAGGAGTTCCTGAATCACTACCGGGGAGTTCCCCTCGCCGAGGGCGAGAAGATGCTTGCCCGGGTCACGGAGATCGCCGCCGGCGCGGGCCTCGATTACCACTTCGACCGCACCCACCCGACGAACACGATCCTCGCGCACGAGCTGATCCACTTCGCCAAGTCCAAGGGCCGCCAGGCGGAGATGAACGAACGACTCTCCGACGCCTACTTCCAGCGAGGCGAGCACATCGGACGCATCCCGAACCTGGTCGAGATCGCTGTCGAACTCGGCTTCGACCGCGACGAGGTCGACGTGGCTCTCAACGAACACCGGCATCTCGACGAGGTGAAAGCGGACTTCGCCCGTGCCACCGAACTCGGCATTCAGTCCATCCCGTTCTTCGTCGTCGACGGCCGCTACGGCGTCTCCGGGGCGCAGGACACGGGTGCTTTCCTGCAGGTCCTCCAGCAGGTCGACGCCGAGCGGGCCGGAGCGCTCACGACCGAGGCGGTGTCCCGATGACGACCACTCCCGCCGGCCTCGTGGCTCCCCTCACCCTGCTCGGCGCCACCGACGTCGACGCCTGCTCCGGCGATTCCTGCGTCATCCGCCCCGACACGACGACCACACGGTGAGCGACATGAAGAAGACTGCACTCGTCACGGGGGCCAATAAGGGCCTGGGGTTCGAAACAGCTCTCCAGCTGGCGCAGCAGGGTTACACCGTCTGGGTCGGCGCTCGCGACCGGGATCGTGGAGAGAAGGCCGTGGACGTCCTCTCCTCCGCCGGCGATGTACGTCTTGTCAGCCTCGACGTCACCGACGAGGCCAGCATCTCCCGTGCCGCCGCTCACATCGAGGCCGCCACGGGTGCGCTCGACGTGCTGGTCAACAACGCCGGCATCGCCATCCCGGACGGTGACGGACGCCCCAGCACGGTCGAGGTCGGCGCCCTCCAGCGCACGCTGGTGGTCAACGTCTACGGTGCCCTTCGGGTGACCCAGGCGTTCCTCCCACTCCTGCGCCGAGCCGATGCCGGCCGCATCGTCAACGTCAGCAGCACGCTCGGCTCCCTCGGCATCCTCACATCCCCCGAGAATCCCTTCGCGGAGATCCCGGCTTTCGCGTACACCTCGTCGAAGACGCTCTTGAACGCCCTGACCGGGTGGCTCGCCATCGAACTGGCTGCCACCTCGATCAAGGTCAACTCGGTGTGCCCCGGCCACAACGCCACCGACATGAACGGCGGCGTCGGCGCACAGCACCCCGCCGAGGGAGCGAAAGTCGTCGTCCGCGCCGCCACCCTCGACGCTGACGGGCCGACCGGCACCTTCTTCGACGTCGACGGCACCGTGCCCTGGTAGCGGCACCCGGGCCGGCACGTCTCCTGCTCACAGCTCGCGGTGCCCGAGACACAGACCTGGATCCCGTAGTGACGCCGACGGAACCCCGCCAGTCACAGGCGGAAGCCGCGGTCAGATGAGCGAGAGCTCCCGCAGCTTCGACTCGACGTCGGCGTTCGACGGCTCGACGTGGTGGCTGGCGTCCGGGTACACGACGACCGGGATCTGCGTGCGCCCCGAGATGTCACGGGCGACGTCGGCCGCGGTCGGGTCCGCTTCGAGGTCGACGTACGTGTACTCGACGCCGAGGC
>JAVBUN010000062.1:0-7374 GCA_031555335.1 Microbacterium sp. | reverse complement strand
CTCGCTCGAGGTCACGGTGCGCCTCGCGCTCACCGCCTGGGCGCGCGGCGACATCGACCGTGCGGGTGTGCTCGTCGACGGCGCGCAGCTGCCCCCGGACCACCCGTGCCACGACACCGCGGTCGATATCGCGGGAGCGATTTGGGCCGCGCGCGGGCTCATGGGCATGAGCGCGGCGGCGTACGCGTCGGCTGACCTCACGGATCCCGTCGTCCTCGCCCACGCCGCGATCACCGCGCTCGGATCCGGCGATCGCGAGGCGGTCGCCTCGGCCGTCGAGCGCGCCCGGGCGGCGCGCGCCTTCCCCTCCTCGGTCTCGGTCGCGATGCGGCTGATCGGCCGGGGGCTCACCGCCGGCCGCACCTCGACCGCCAGCGGCACCCTGGACGACATGGTGCAGGCCTCCGAGACCTACACCGAGTCGGCCGCACACGGCCCGATCCCGGAGCTGCCGGCGGTGCTCGCAGCGCTGACCGCCGTCAATCTCGGCGAGCTCGACGTCGCCCACACGGTGCTCACCGACGCCCTGCGCGGCGGCCACGGCGGCGCGTGGGCCAAGCCACGACTGCTGCTGTGGACCGCATGGGTGGCGCTGCGCCGACAGCATCCGGATGAGACCCTGCTGCGGCTCGGGAACGTCCAAGCCCTCCCGGGCACCCTCAGCGCCCGCGACCGGCTGCTGCGCGACGCCGTGATCCTCGGTCACACGCGGCGCTACGGCGACGCCTCGACGCTGCCGACCGTCTGGCAGCGGGTGCGCGACGACGTCCTGCACGTGCAACCCGACCTCTACAACCTGCATCCGCTCACCGAGTTCGTGACGACGGCGGCGCTGCAGGGCGACAGCGCGCGCTTCGAGGCGGCGTTCGCCGCGGCGATGTCGCTCGTGCACCACCTCGGCGATCCGCCGGCGTGGTCGGCGCACCTGCACTGGGCGGGGGTGCAGCAGGGCATCCTGCGCGGGCGGCCCGACGACCTCGCGACGCACGCCAAGGCACTCGTGGCCGCGGCGCCGAACAGTCCGGTCGCGGCCGCGATGTCGGTGGCGGGACGGGTGTGGACGGAGGTCCTCACCGGCACGGTCGACGTCGATGCGATCGAGGCGGCGGCGGCGCAGCTGTCGGCGGTGGGTCTCGCCTGGGACGGCGCCCGCCTCGCCTCGCACGGCGCCGGTCACACCGAGGACCGACGCATCGTCGCGCGCCTGCTGTCGACGGCGCGCCAGTTGCACCCGAACCTGGATGCGCCATCGGACGGCCC
The DNA here is from genome assembly GCA_031555335.1 of Microbacterium sp. Taxonomy (GTDB): domain Bacteria; phylum Actinomycetota; class Actinomycetes; order Actinomycetales; family Microbacteriaceae; genus Microbacterium. The sequence goes on along the minus strand of JAVBUN010000062.1, from coordinate 6,114 downwards.
CATGCTCCCCGCCCGCGCCGCACGCAGTCACAGTGTGCTCAGCGCGCGCGAGCTCGAGGTCGCCGTGCTCGTCATCAGCGGCAAGACATACGCCGAGATCGGCGAGACGATCTACATCTCGCCGCGCACGGCGGAGCACCACATCGCCCGCATCCGTCGCCGCCTCGGGGCGACCTCGCGGTCCGATCTCATCGCGAAGCTGCGCGCCATCGTCGAGGACCCGGTGGTGTCCGAACCGGGCGTCGGCGTGCTCCCGCCGGACGAACCCCGTCCCGGAACCCCGTAAGGGCCCCGCACGCTCCCTAGTCCGGCCGCGGGGGGCGGGGGCCTATCCCCGACGCGGCCGGGACCACGAAGTCCTAACGTCAAACCGGTAGCTAATGAAGGAGGCAGGCATGAGCGTCACGTTGGCAACCATGGCCGATGCGTTGATCGAGTTCATCCTGAGCCTGTTGCGCGATCCCGACGCAGCCGCGGAGTTCGATGCCGACCCCGAAGGCGCGATGTCGGCGCGCGGGGTGAGCAATGCGCGATTCGACGACGTGTGCGCGGTCGCCCCGGTCGCCGTCGACCGGGCAGGGGTCGTGGCCGTCCCCAAGCCCGCGCCGCCCGAGCCCCACCCCGACCCCGTCATCAATGAGATCCGCAGCATCGTGAGCAACTTCGCGTGGGTCGATGACCGGGACACGATCGTCGACCAGTCGGTGAACCAGAACATCTGGGCCGACGGCGACGTCACCCAGGTCTTCGATCAGGAGGCCGTCATCGCCTCGGGGGACGATGCGATCGCGGCCGGCGACGACGTCGACATCGACCAGACGCAGGACGATTCGACGACGATCATCGCCGGCGACGATGCCAACGTGGGCAACGAGACGACGACGACCGAGACGACCGATTCGAACAACACCACGACGGACGCCTCGACGACGACGGATGCCTCCACCGACGTGACCGCCGTGCAGTCGGGCAACGACTCGTCCACCACCGAGACCGCGACGGACTCGTACGACAGCGCGACGACGACCTACACCGAGAGCACCAGCGACGTCGACGAGACCGTCGTGTACGACTCGACCGACACGGTCGTCGTGGACGGCCCGTCCGATGGCGAATTCTGAGCAGCACGACAAGAGCGAGACCCCGACCGTCGCGCTCGTCGGAAAGCCGATCACGCTGAGCGCGATCCGCCGGGCGGAAGCCCAGCGGATCGCGGCGGAACGAGCGGCGGCGCAGTCGGGGGCGTCTCGCACCCCGCCGGAGCGCCCCGCCCTCACCGGGCGAGAGGGGCCCCCGGTCGTCGCGAAGCTTCCTGCCCCGTTCACCGTGCGTGTCAGCCAGTTCTTCTGGATCCTGAGCCTGCTCGTCGGCGCCGCCGCGGTCGTCTACCTCTTCATCATCCGCAAGGCGCACCTCGACGACATCGTCGCCATCGTGCGGGAGGTCGACGGAACGCGGGCCGAGGAGACCTATACGACGGTCGCCGACATCATCTCGTGGTCGCTGTTCGGCGTGCTCGTGGCGATCCTGCTGGTGCAGGTCACGGCGCAGGTCTCGTACGCCAACCGGCGCCGCGGCATCCGGTGGTGGATGCTGGGGACGCTGGTCGCGCAGATCGGCGTGTTCTTCGCCGCGCGGGAGCTGGTCGCGTTCGGGGATCGCGGCCGCCCGATCGCCGTGATGCTGGCGGTTCAGATCGGCCTCGTGGCGCTGGGCTTCCTGTTCGCGATGATGCCGCCCGCGCTGCGGTGGACCGCGCGCGGACACGACGTGGTGCCTCACGGCGCCGCCGCGGTCACCGGTCGGGACTGACGCCCGCGCCCACTCCCTCCGCGCTGCGGACGACGAGCCGGCACATCGCGGCGGTCTCGCGGGCCGCGAGCGGCGCTTCTGCGAGGCCGCGCCAGCGCGTCACGATCTCGGCCACGCGCGAGTGCACGTCGGCGTCCGGGGCGTCCTCGGCGAGCCCGACACGGCGCGCGCGGGAGACCCCGTCGCCACCGATGATGCGCGCCGCCTCGAGACGCTCGTCGGGCGGGAGCGGCACGTCGCGCGTGCGCAGGAGCGCCAGCAGGTGCAGCTCTCGCAGGTCGTGCACGTTCGCGGCCGCACGCTCGAGCCCCCGCCGGATGCCGTCCGAACCGGGCCGCGGCCGGTCGCGCAGCAGCGCGTCCAGAGCGCGCAGGATCCGACGGGCCTTCAGCGCGGCGGCACGGGCGCGGAACTGATCGGCCACGAGGCGTTCGAGTTCGAGCAGACCGCTCTGCGCGATCATGCGCGACGCGAGCTGCGACGACGTCGTGGCGCCGGCGCTGACGAGCGTCGCCCCGAGGCGCACGCCGAACACGCCGAACCTCTCGAGCAGTGCCCGCCGCGCGGCGACCGGCGGCACAGGCGCGGGATGCGACTGCACGAACCGATCGGCCGAGACGAGGAGCTTCTCGCGCCGGGCGCGGTCGAGGGCGGCGAGCCCCCGGAAGACGGCGAACTCCTCCTCCCGGAGCGTCCGTGCCGCCTCCGCGAGGAGCCCCGCGACGGGCACGATCCCGAGGGCGAGTCCCTGCAGGACGCCCTCTCGCCGGTAGCGTTCCACCACCCGGGCGGCGGAGAGCAGCGCGTCGATCCGCCCGGAACCGATCTCGTCCGCACGCGAGAGCACGGCGATCGCGTTGATCGTGGGGATGTCGCCCGGGTCGTCGCCGCGGAGCGACTGCAGGAACGCGAGATCGACGGCGTGCAGATGACGGAGCAGGTAGATGACCGCATCCGCCTCGGACGGCTCGTCGGACGAGGTGAGGAACTGCGTCGACACCGCGGAGGTCGCAGCCGACACCGACCCGATGCCGGGGGTGTCGATGAGCACGTGGGCACGGAGGGCGTCCGCGGGCCACCCCACCTCGATCCGCTCGATGTCATCGGCCGACAGCGCGCCGAGGTCGAACTCGATGCGCCCGCCGGTGCGGATGACGGGCAGCCGCCGCGTGCCTCCCTCCCGGAGGAACGCGGTGATGCGGGCGGTGTGGGCGAACCGGTACCAGATGACCGTGCGCGTGCACTCCCCGGCATCCGTCGGGGCGATCTGCTCACCGATGAGCGCGTTCAGCAGCGTCGATTTTCCCGCTTTGACCATGCCCGCCACCGCGATGCGGACGGGCTCGTTCACGCGGGTGTCGATCTCGGCCAGGATGCGGCCGGCCACTGGGTCGTCCGCGTACAGCGCGTGCACCTCGGCGAGCAGCGCCGCCGTCACGCTCATGAGGGCTGTCCGCTCGTCCAGGTCTCGAGGCTCGGCAGCGAGGCGCGCAGCTGGCGGCACCGCTGCTGCTGGGTGCGCAGCTGCGCGACACGGCCCTCGCGATCGTTCGAGAAGTTGGCAGCCGCCTGCTTGGCCGCCAGCACCGATTCGGACAACGACCGGTGCAGTTCGTCGGCGATCGAGCCGAAGTGGTCGCGCGCGATGCGCTGCACGATCCGCAGGCGGTCCTTCAGCTGCTTGCCGGTCTGGAAGACCACGTCGTCGATGTGGCGACGCACGAGGTTCTTCGCCTCCGCCTGGCGCCGGGCGAGGCGGGTCGCCATGTCCTCCCGGTACGCCTTGCGACCCACGACGACACCCGCGAGGAGCGAGAGCGGATTCAACAGGCTGAGTCCCACGACGCTCGTGGCGAGGCCAACCATGAGGACGCCGCCGTACGAGCCGCGAACGCCCACGTAGATCTTCTCGGTCGCCGACATCCGCCCCTCGTCGAGCATCTGCAGCGGTTCCACGGGATCGAGCACGCCGTCGGTCGCGCCGACGTCGATGTACGGGATCAGCGTGTCATCGTGCAGGAACTCCTCGGCGACGCGCTCGGTCAGCCACCGCGAACGTTCCGATGTCCAGACGAAGTTCTCCGCGACCACGGTCGCGACCCGCTCGTCGAGCCAGTGCGCGAGCTGACTCCACACCGGCCCCGGGTCCCCGGCGTCGATGGCGGATTCCGCCTCGCGCTGCACCTTGCGCAGTCGGTCACGCAGGTCGTGCTCGGTGTCGGACATGAGGTCGGCGACCCCGTCGCTGAGCGTCACCTGCCAGCGCGCCGATCGCCCGCGGAACTCGTCGGCGCGGGCCTTGGCGTCCTCGAGCCGCAGGATCATCGCCGGCGTGCGTTCCGGATGCAGCAGTGCATTCAGCTCGGTGTCGATCGTGAGCGACAGCTGGTCGAGCACTGATCCGAGGTCGTGCACGGTGCCGCGCTGGTGCAACGATTCGGCGTGCCCGAGCACCTCGCGGCGCAGGTGCTTCACGAGCGCCGGGAACCCCGACTCCTCGTTCAGCTCGCGGTCCTGCTCCTTGGCGGCCAGCAGGCGGAGGTCGCTCGAGACCGCGAACAACGGCACATCGCCGAGCTCGCCGAGGTGGCGCCGATCGATGTGCTCGATCTGCTGCCACTGCGGGTAGACGTCGGTCTTCGAGAGCACGGCGGCGACATTCGGCGAGATGCGCATCGCGTGACGGAGGAACTGCATCTCCGCCTCCGTGTACTCCTGAGAGGCGTCGGAGACGAGCAGCACCGCGTGCGCCGTCGACAGCGCGGCGAGCGTGCTGAGCGATCGCGTCGATTCCTGCCCGCCGACCCCGGGCGAATCGACCAGGCGCAGACCGCCCTTGAGGATCTCGCGGGGCAGCAGCACCTCGGCGCCGACCACCTCGCCGTCGAGGTCGTGCTCCTCCTCGGCGCAGACGTACTCCTCGAGCCGATCCAGGTCCACGGGCACCCGGGTGACGTCGGCGTCGCCGCCCTCCCGCGCCCGCACCATCACCACCGCCGACGGCACCTCGCCATAGCCGACAGCGGTCGGCACGCTCGTGGCAACATCGTCGTCGACGGGGCACGCGGGGGCGTTCACGAGCGCGTTGACGAGCTTGCTCTTGCCCTGCTTGAACTGGCCGACGACGACGACCCGGACGTGCGGATCGAGCAGACGCAGCCGCGCCTGCTCGAGTCGGCGCACGAGGTCTCCCCGGCCGAGCGCCCCCGACATCGCCTGGACGCGGGTGATGATCGGGATGAGCTCGGCACCGGCGTCGGATGCGGCCGGGTCCCCCGCCGCATCCGTCGCCCCTCCCGGCGCGTTCCTCACGCGCGCGTCTTCTCGACTCGGCACCATCTCCCCCTTCGGCGCCGCGTCGCAGCGCATTGTTCGGAACGACGCCGATGGCTCTGCGGGTGGACCGTCAGAGCCATCGGCCGCGGCCCTCGCATGCTCGCGATGCCGCATCGGATGCGGATCAGACTGGCGGCAGCTCCACATCCACGTCGCCGACGATGGCGGAATCGTCACTCTCCCAGATGACGTTCGCGTCGACGTCCCAGTCGTTCTCGCTCGAGATCGCGATCTCGTCGTTGAACGAATTCGTCGACTCGTAGGTCTCGGAATAGTCGTTGAACGAGTCCTCGATGTCCCAGTCCTGCGAGGCATCCGTCTCGGTCGAGTTGTCCTCGTACGAGTTGCCGGAGCCCATCGTGGTGTCGATCGTCGTGGTGTTGTCGATGTTGACGTCGCCGCCCCCGATGATCGTCGTGGAGTCGTCGAGCGACTGCGAGATGTCCACGTCGTCGCCGGCCGCGATCGACCCGTCGCCGGAGCCGATGACGGCGACGCTCTCGAAGGACTGATCCACCGCGAACGCGTCGACGTTCTGATTGACGGACTGGTCCACGATCGTCGCCCGCCCGTCGAGCACGGCATCGCCCGCACCCCCGCCGAGTGCGCCGACCGAGAGGTCGCCGAAGCCGGAGTTGTAGCTGCGGGCGCCGACCTCGATCGAGTGGTCGTCCGTGAACGACACGTCAGTGGTGTTGTTCGAGTCGTTCGTGGACGCATCCGTCCACTCGTTGAACGAGTCGTCGATGTCGACGTCGTTCGAGTCGTGGTTGAAGGAGCCCTCGACGGTGAGGTCGGTGTTGCCACTGTCGTTCGTGGACGCGTCGGTGTTGCCGACGTTCTCGAGACCGACGTTGAGGTTGGCGGTGTTGGTGGTGGTCGTGTTGAAGGAGTCCCGCGCCCTGGCGTTGAAGGAGTCCGAGATGTCGTCGAATGCCATTGTCCTGCTCGCTTTCGCTGGGAGTG
>JAVBUN010000161.1:0-5492 GCA_031555335.1 Microbacterium sp. | reverse complement strand
TCTGGGTGAAAATGGCGGTGACGGTGGGATTTGAACCCACGGTAGGGGGTTACCCTACACAACTTTTCGAGAGTTGCACCTTCGGCCGCTCGGACACGTCACCGCCGGAAAGCTTACGTCAGGTTGCGGCTGGCCGCCAATTGAGGACGCCGCGTAGCGAGCGTGCCTCGCGGCCCCTCACGGCCCGCACGGCGGGCACGGCCCGCACGGCCCGCACGGCCCGCACGGCCCGCACGGCCCGCACGGCGGGAGGGTATTCGACGAGCGGAGGATGCGGGGGCGGGTTTCGGTCCTCCGCTCGTCGAATCTCCTCCGCTCGCCGGATGCTGCGCGCGGCGCGGCGCGCTCAGGCCGCGAGGAACTCCCGGTGGTGGAACCCGGCGCCGTCGAGCACCGCCACCGTCGACTCCCCCATCTCCACGAACGCGCCCGGCACGTCGGTCAGCGGCTCGGACACCACCACCTGCGCGTGGTCACCGAAGTCCGCGAGCCGTTCCGCATCCGGGTACATCGCGCGGAGCGTGGGGATGTCGGTCGAGTGGAAGAGCGACCGCGAGCGCCCCTGCGTGGAGTAGCGGAAGGCCCAGAGCGTCGCCCCGTCGGACACCGCGATCGTCCCCTGCATCGGAAACGGCACGTCGGCCGCGTGCCCGGCCTCCTCGATCCGGCGGATGGCGTCGCCCACCGCGCGCACCGGATCGTCCATCAGTCCGTAGGTGAGCGCGAGATGGAAGAGCACCTCGGTATCGGTCGTGCCCTGGATGGTGGGATACAGCGCCGGGTCGATGTCCAGCACGAGATCGCGCTTGAAGCGCGGGAAGCCGGCGATGGCGCCATTGTGCATGAACAGCCAGTTGTCGTGGCGGAACGGGTGGCAGTTGGTCTGCTGGATGGGCGGCGCGGCGGCGGCCCTCACATGCGTGAAGAAGAGCGGACTGCGCACGGCATGGCTGATCTCCCGCAGGTTCACGTCGTTCCACGCCGGCTCGATGCTGCGGAAGACGAACGGATCGGTCCCCAGCGACGCGTCCTCCGGGTACCACCCGAACCCGAAACCGTCGCCGTTGACGGTCTCGGCCCCGAGCGGCGAGTCGAGCGACATCGCCACGATCGAATGCTGCGGATCGAGCAGCAGCGTCGAGGGGACCAGCGGCTCCCCGGTGTACGCGAGCCATCGGCACATGTCGTGACCTCCCCAGTGAGGCGACAGAACGCACCTGCCCCGATGAGCGATGCACTCCGCATGCTAGACCCGCGCGCATCCCCGCGAAAGGGATGCCGTGGCGCCGCGCCCGCGCGCGTCGCCGACCGCATCCCCGCCCTGCCAAAATGGAGGACATGACCGCCATCGAGAACTCGAAACTCACCGTCGTCGGCGCCGGCAGCGTCGGCTCGAGCGTCGCGTATGCGGCGCTCATCCGCGGCTCGGCGCGTCACATCGCCCTCTACGACATCGCGACCGAGAAGGTCGAGGCCGAGGTGCTCGACCTCGCGCACGGCACGCAGTTCACCGGATCCAGCGACATCACCGGCGGCAGCGATCTGTCGGTGGTCGAGGGCTCGCATGTGGTGGTCATCACGGCGGGCGCGAAGCAGAACCCCGGGCAGACCCGCATCGAGCTCGCCGGCGTCAACGCGAGCATCCTGAAGCGCATGATGCCGGAGCTGCTGGAGGCCGCACCGAACGCGATCTACGTCATCGTCACGAACCCCTGCGACGTGTTGACGGTGCTGGCCCAGGAGTCGACGGGCCTGCCGCCCGAGCGCATCTTCGCCTCGGGCACGGTGCTCGACACCTCGCGCCTGCGCTGGAAGCTCGCGCAGCGCGCCGGGGTCTCCCCCTCGAGCGTGCATGCGTACATCGTCGGCGAGCACGGCGACACAGAGTTCCCGCTGTGGTCGGCGACCACGATCGGCACCGTCCCGATCCTCGACTGGCAGACCGCCGGCCACCCCCCGATGAGCGTCGCGGAGCTCGACGACATCGCGGTCGACGTGCGCGATGCGGCCTACAAGGTCATCCAGGGCAAGGGCGCGACCAACTACGCGATCGGCCTGTCGAGCGCGCGCATCGTCGAGGCGATCCTCCGCGACGAGCACGCCGTCATGCCGGTCTCGACGGTGCTGCACGGCTACCACGGCATCGACGGGGTCGCCCTGTCGGTCCCGTCGATCGTGAGCGCGCGCGGCGCGTTCCCCATTCCCGAGACCTCCTTCAACGAGCGGGAGTTCGCCCTCCTGCAGCACTCCGCCGAGTCGTTGCGCGCGGTCGCCGACTCGCTGCGCTGACCGTGATCGAGTACGCGCGGAGCAGCTGGACCGACGTCGCCGAGTTCCTCCGCACCGGTCCCCGCGTCGCCGTGCTGCCGTTCGGGGCGCTCGAGCAGCACGGCCCGCACCTGCCGCTGTCGACCGACACGATCCAGGCGGATGCGGTCGCCCGCCGCCTCGCCGATCGGCTCGACGCCGCCCTCCTCCCGGCGATCCCGCTCGGCAACACGTGGAGCAACGACGCCCTGCCGGGCACGGTGTCGATCGGCGCCGACACCGTCACGGCGGTCTGCGCCGATGTCGCGGCATCCGTCGAGCGGGCGGGCTTCGCGCTTCTCGTGGTGGTCAACGGCGACTTCGGCAACCGGCTGCCGCTCCACCGCGCCGCCGAGGACGCCGCGGCACGCGACGGGATCCCGGTGGTGGTCCTCGACTACCCCGGCCTGACCGAGATCGGCGACGCGGTGAAGGAGACGCCGTGGGCGGCGCCCGGGCTCTGCCACGCCGACGAGATCGAGACCTCGATGATCCTCGCCACCGCCCCCGCGCTCGTGCACCGCGACCGGATGGCGGCCGCCTACCCCGAGCTGCCGGCGGACTTCGGCCTGCGGCAGATGGCGCTGGCGCCGCTCTCACCGACGGGCGTCTTCGGCGATCCGCGCCCCGCGACGGCGGAGAAGGGCGAACGCATCCTCGCGCACGTCGTCGACGAGAGCGAACGGGTCGTGCGCCGGGTGATCGCGGCGCTCGGCTAGACCGCGCGCGCTCCCGGGATCGCGCCGATCAGCTCACGCGTGTAGGGGTCGCCCGGGTTCGCGAAGATCCGCTCGGCGGTGCCCTGTTCGAGGATCCGGCCGTTCCGCATGACGGCGACGCGGTCGGAGATCTGCCGGATGACGCCGAGGTCGTGCGAGATGAACAGGTACGTCAGCCCGTGCTCGGCCTGCAGGTCGACGAGCAGCTGCAGCACCTGTTCCTGCACCGAGACGTCGAGCGCCGACACCGGCTCGTCCAGCACGACGAGGTCGGGCCGCAGCGCGAGCGCCCGCGCGATCGCGACGCGCTGGCGCTGACCGCCCGACAGCTGCGCCGGCCGGCGCGTCAGCAGCTCGGGAGCGAGCCGCACCTGACCGAGCAGCTCGCGCACGGTCGCGGTGCGCTCCGCGCGCGCCACCCCGAAGGCCCGCAGCGGCTCCGCGATCAGCCGTTCCACGGACATGCGCGGGTCCAGCGAGCCGAAGGGGTTCTGATAGACGACCTGGATGCGGCGGCGCAGCTGTCGCAGCGACGACCCGCCGAGAGCGGTGATGTCGGAGCCGTCGAAGACGATGCTGCCGGCATCGGTGTCGATGATCCGCGCCACCATCCGCGCCGTCGTGCTCTTGCCGGACCCCGACTCCCCGACGAGCGAGAAGGTGGTGCCGCGCGGGATCGCGAACTCGACCGCATCCACCGCGCGCAGCGCCGCCGAACCCGACCCGTAGGTCTTGCCGAGCCCCGACACCTCGAGCAGCGGCGCCGCGCCCGGCTCGATCGGCACCCGGTCGACGACACTCGCCGACGGCGTGAGCCGCCGGCTGTTCAGGCCGGGGGCCGCGGCGACGAGCCGCCGCGTGTAGGGGTGCGCCGGCGCGGTGAGCACGTCCGCCGCTGCGCCGCTCTCGACGATCTCGCCCTTCTCGACGACGACGATGCGGTCCGCGCGGTCCGCGGCGACCGCGAGATCGTGGGTGACCAGCAGCACGGCCGTGCCGTGCGCGGCAGCGAGCGCCTGCATCCGATCGAGCACGTGACGCTGCACGGTCGCGTCGAGCGCACTCGTGGGCTCGTCCGCGATCACGAGGTCGGGCTCGCACGCCCACGCGATGCCGATCAGGATGCGCTGGCGCAGCCCGCCCGACAGCTCGTGCGGGTATTGCCCGGATCGCAGCTCCGGCTCGGGCACCCCCACCTCGGCGATGATCTCGACCGCGCGTGCGGCCGCGTCCGCCCGCGAGAGCCCCCGGTGCCGCCGCAGCGTCTCGGCGATCTGCTCACCCACCCGCATGAGCGGGTTGAGGCTGTGCGAGGGGTCCTGCGGCACGAAGCCGATGCGACCGCCCCGGATGCGGCGGAGCGCCGAGGCCGGGGTCTTTCGCAGGTCCGTGCCGTCGAAGACGATCGCCCCGCCCCGGATGCGGGCCTCCACCGGCAACAGCCGCACGAGCGCGTGCGCGATCGTGCTCTTGCCGGACCCGGACTCGCCGACGACGGCCACGATCTCGCCCCGGGCGACCTCGAGGTCGATGCCCCGGACGGCCGCGTGAGCGGTGCGTCCCGTGCCGTAGTCGACGCGGAGCCCTGAGACGTTCAGCAGAGCGGTCATCGGTCACCTCCGATGTAGCGGGCGACCCGGTTGACCGACAGCACCACCGCGAGGATCACGGCACCGGGAAGAAGACTGAGCCAGGGCGCGGTGGCGACGAAGTCGCGCCCCGCCGAGACGAGCGCACCCCACTCGGGCGCGGGCGGCTGCGCACCGAACCCGAGGAAGCTGAGCGCCGACACCGACAGGATCGCGAGCGCGAGCTCGAGCGAGGCCATCGCGATGATCGGGCGGGCGGCGTTCGGCAGCACGTGCTGCACGAGGATGGCGGGGCCACGTGCGCCGAGCGTGCGCGCGGCCTCGACGTACTCCTCGCCGCGCACCCGCAGCACCTGTGCCCGCATGACGCGCGCGAACGAGCCGGCCGTGCCGAGCCCGACGCCCAGGGCGATCGAGAGCGGCCCGAAGCCGAGCGAGGCGACGACGATGAGCGCGAGCAGGATCCCGGGGATGGCGATCAGCACGTCGACGAAGCGCATGGCCGTGAAATCCAGCGGTCCGCCGACGTAGCCGCACACGAGCCCGATGATCGAGCCGATGATCACTCCGCCGATCACCGCCAGCCCGGCGGCCGAGAGCGAGAGCGCCGCGCCGTAGATCACACGGGAGAAGACGTCGCGCGCGAGGTGGTCGGTGCCGAACAGGTGCTCGAGGCTCGGCGGCTCGAGGCGCGCGGACCCCACCGACGCGTACGGGTCGTAGGGCGCCAGCAGCTGGGGGGCGATCATCGCGACCACCGTGACCAGCAGGACGAGGATCGCCAGCAGCAGCCCGGGCTTTCGGAGGATGCTCATCGGGCGACCGCCTTTCGTCCGACCAGCCGGGTGCGGGTCCGGGGATCGATCACCCCGTACAG
>JAVBUN010000112.1:0-10244 GCA_031555335.1 Microbacterium sp. | reverse complement strand
CGCGGTCGGGGTCGCCGCGTTCTTCGTCTTCAACCGCGCACGGGCCGATCAGACGCTCGGCGACGCGATCGCCGCCCTCCTCCTCGTCTCCAACTGGCGCTTCGCGATCGAGGGGACCGACTACTTCCACGCGACGGATGCGGTCTCGCCGCTGCAGCACTTCTGGTCGCTGTCCGTCGAGGAGCAGTTCTACCTCGTGTGGCCGGGGTTGATCCTCGTCCTCCTCCTGCTGCTCCCCGCCGCCCTCCGGCGCGGTCGCCGGACGCGGATCCTGGTCGGAACGGTCTCGGCGGCGCTCGTCGCCGCGTCGTTCGGGTGGGCGCTGCTGCAGACCTCCGCCGAGCCGACCGTCGCGTACTTCTCCACCGCGACCCGCGTGTGGGAGCTCGCCCTCGGCGGCCTGATCGCCGCCGCGAGCCCGCTCCTCGCGCGCCTGCCCGCCGCTTTCCGGATGCTGCTCGGCTGGGCAGGCCTCGCCGGCGTGCTGTGGTCGTTCGTCGCGATCGACCCGGCGAGCGCCTTCCCGGGGCCGTGGGCGGCCGTCCCGGTCGCCGCGACGGCGCTCGTCGTGATCGGCGGGATCGGCGGCGACCCGCTCGCGCGGCACCTGTTCCCGCTCTCGAACCCGGTGAGCGGGTTCGTCGGCGACGTGTCGTACTCGCTGTATCTCTGGCACTTCCCGGTGATCGTGTTCGCCGCCGTGCTGCTGCCGGCCGGTGCGCCCGCCACGCCGATCGTGCTGGGAGCGATCGCGGTGCTGTCGCTCGGCAGCTACTTCATGCTCGAGCAGCCGCTGCACCGCTCGCCCTGGCTCACCCGTCCCACCCGCCGCGTCACCCCCGCCACGGAGCCCGCGCCCTCCGTCGCGGGCTCCGTCGCGCCGGCGACCTCCGCCGCCCCGCGGCGCGAGCTGCCGAGTCGCCCCGCGGGCTGGACACCGGGATTACGGTACTACCCGGGTGCTCCCCGGCCGGCAGCCCCGGCGGGTGGAGCGCCGCTCAGTCTGACCGCGGGAGGCGAGCAGACGGCGTCGCCCCTGCCGGCGCTGGCCGAACACACACCGGCAGGCGCGGGCACCGACCCCGAGCCCGCGCCGAGCGAGGCGGCCCCGCGCATCGAGACCCCCGCGGCCGCATCCGTGCCCGCCGACACGCAACCGGCCCCCGCATCCGCCGTCGCGGACATCCCGCTCACCGCCGCCGAGCGGCGCGCGGCGCGGAAGGCGGCCTGGGCCGCGTGGCGCGGCCGTTTCGGCGCGCAGATCGGCCTCGCGGCGACCGGGCTCGCGGTCGGGGTCGGCGCCCTCGTGCTCGTGCTGCAGACCACGGTCGGCGGACCCGTGCTCGGCCCCCTCACCCCGCCACCACCCGCGGCGGACAGTGCCCCGACGGATCCGACGCCCGCCCTGCAGGACGAGCTCGCGGCGGCCACCGCGGCCACCTCGTGGCCCGCGCTCAGCCCATCGCTCGACGAGGCGATCGTCCGATCGTCGAGCACCAATCCCGCGCGCGACTGCTTCTCGCCCGACGCGCCGATCGACGCGGGGCGATGCACCTGGGGCAGCGCGGATGCTCCGAACCACATGTATCTCGTGGGCGACTCGACCGCGATGGCCTACGCCCCGGCGTTCAAGAAGATCGCCGAGGACAGCGGCGGGAGCTGGCGGATCACGACCGTCGGCATGTACGGATGCCGCTTCACCGACGTGCTGGTGCAGAACGACGGCGCGGGAGTGATGGCTGCCTGCCCGCAGCGCAAACTCGATGTCCGGGCGATGATCGCCGCGGACCCGCCGCAGCTGGTCGTCGTCGCGAACGCATACACGCTCGGTCACACGGTCGACGGCACCGACCTCTCGGCGAGCGCCCTGCTCGCCTCGACGCAGGCGGAGATGTCGACGTACGGCACGGCAGGGCGCATCGTGTACCTCGCACCCCCGCCGCTGGGTGCGGACCTCGGCACCTGCTACTCGCCCCTCGCGAGCCCGGCCAACTGCCTCAGCGCGGTCGATTCGACCTGGCGCGACATGGAGGTCGCCGCCGAGGTCGCGGCCGCCGCATCTGGGGATCACGCCGTGAGCTCACTCCCGTTCAGCTGCTGGCAGGACGTCTGCCCCGCCTTCGCAGGCGGCATGCCGACGAAGTACGACCAGACGCACCTCACCGTCGCCTACGCCGAGCACATCGCCCCCGTCATCCGCTGGGCGTTCGCCGCGCAGGGTTTGCTCTGACCTAGGCTGGGCGGCACCTGCCCGAAGGAGAGCGCCGTGTCGACATCCGCGACGTCCGCACCGGTGCCCGCCGGGCTCACGGCGCAGGCGCGCGCCCGGCTCGACGAGGCCGTCGCCGCGCTCGTCGACGGCGCGCCGGCGTGGACGGCGTCGACCCTCGCCGAGCGGGCGACGCTGCTCGAGCGGGTGCGTCACGCCGTCGGCCTCGTCGCCGAGGAATGGGCGGTCACGGCGTCGACGTCGAAGGGCGTCCCCCTCGCGGATCCGCTGCGCGGCGAGGAGTGGCTCGCGGGACCCTATGCCGTCCTGGGCGCGCTGGACGGGTACATCGCGACACTCCGGCGACTCGTCCGCGGCGCGAGCCCCCTCGACGGGGTGCGGACGGATGCGGCGCCGGGCGGTCGCGTGCGGGTGCACGCGTTCCCCGCCACCCCGCTCGACCGGGTGCTGCTGTCGGGGTTCACCGGCGAGATCTGGTTGCAGCCCGGGACGGACGTCGCGACGGCCGTGCGCACCGCCGGACTCGCGCAGCTGCATCCCCACGCGCCCGCGGGGATCGGCCTCGTGCTCGGGGCGGGCAACGTCACGGCGATCCCGGTGCTCGACGTGCTGTACGAGCTGCTGGCGGCGAACCGGGTCGCCGTGCTGAAGGTCAACCCGACCCAGGACGCCCTGGTCCCGGTCTTCGAGCGCGCGCTCTCTCCGCTCATCGCACGCGGATTCGTGCGTATCGTGCGCGGCGGGGGCGAAGCGGGCGCGTATCTTGCGCAGCATCCGTCCATCGGGCACGTGCACATCACCGGGTCGCGTGCCACGTTCGAGGCGATCGTGTGGGGCACCGGTGCGGATGCCGAGGCCCGCCGCGCGGCGGCGGAGCCGCTCCTGACCACCCCCATCACGGCGGAGCTCGGCGGGGTTTCACCGATCATCGTGGTGCCGGGGCCCTGGACCGACGCGGACCTGGCCTTCCAGGCCGAGCACATCGCCACCATGCGGCTGCACAACAGCGGGCACAACTGCATCGCCGGGCAGGTCGTCCTCGTCAGCCGGGACTGGCCGCAGCGGGACGTGTTCCTCCGGGCCCTCCGCATCGCGTACGCCGCTGCCCCGGAACGCCCGGTCTGGTACCCGCACGCCGCCGACCGGATGCGGGACGCGGCGGCCGCGCATCCGCACGCGCAGCAGAGCGCCCACGGCACCCGGCTGCTCGTGCCGCCGTCTCCACAGGACAGTGCCCCCGACCTCGAGACGACCGAGTACTTCGCGCCCGTGCTCGGCGTCGTCGAGCTGGACGGCACCGGCGCCGCCTTCCTCGACACCGCCGTCGCGTACGCGAACGACCGGCTCGCCGGCACTCTCGGGGCGAACATCCTGATCGACCCGGCCACCGAGCGTCTGCTCGGCAGCCGCCTCGAGCGCGCCGTCGCCGATCTGCGGTACGGCGGCATCGCGATCAACGCGTGGACCGGCGTCGTCTTCGCGACCCCCGTGCTCAGCTGGGGCGCGTTCCCGGGCGGAACGCTCGCGAACGTCGGCAGCGGGATCGGGGTCGTGCACAACACCCTGCTGCTCGACGGGGTGGAGCGCGCCGTCCTGCGCGGTCCCTTCCGCCCGTTCCCGCGGTCGCTCGGCCGGGCCCGGTTCAGCATCCTGCCGAAGCCGCCCTGGTTCGTCACCGCCCGCACGGGCGCGGTCGTCAGCGAAGGCCTCACCCGCCACCGGATCGGCGGCGGTGCGATGCGACTGATCGCGACGCTCTGGCGGGCGCTCGGGGCCTGACGCGCGGTCAGTACGGCGCGTCCGCGAACCGATCCGTCGCCGCGCGCAGCGCCGCAGCGATGCCCGGCTCCGTCGCCGAGTGCGAGGCATCCGGCACGACCACGAGGTCCGCCTCCGGCCAGGAGCGATGCAGGTCCCACGCCGTCATGATCGGCGTGCAGACGTCGTAACGGCCCTGCACGATCACCCCGGGCAGGTGACGGATGCGGTCGACGTCCTCGATCAGCTGGCCTTCGCGGAACCAGCCGGCGTTCACGAAGTAGTGGTTCTCGATCCGCGCGAACGCGGTGGCGGTGTCCGCATCCGTCATCGACTCGACGAGCGCGGGATCGGGGCGCAGGGTCAGCGTCGACGCCTCCCACCGCGTCCACGCGAGCGCCGCGGGCCGGTGCACGTCGGGGTCGGGATCGAACAGCCGTCGGTGGTACGCCTCGATCAGCCGGTTGCGTTCGAGCACCGGGATCTCGGCCAGATACCCCTCCCACAGGTCCGGGAACAGCGCCGACGCGCCGCCTTCGTAGAACCACTCCAGCTCGTGACGCCGCAGCGTGAAGATGCCGCGCAGCACGATCTCCGTCACCGCATCCGGATGCGACTGGGCGTACGCCAGGGCGAGCGCGCTGCCCCAGGAACCGCCGAACACCTGCCACCGCGCGATGCCGAGGTTCCGCCGCAGCAGCTCCATGTCGGCCACGAGGTGCCAGGTCGTGTTGTAGCGCAGATCCGCCGCGGGGTCGCTCGCGTGGGGCGTCGAGCGTCCGCATCCGCGCTGGTCGAACAGCACGATCCGGTACCGCTCCGGATCGAAGAACCGCCGCTGCCAGGGGGACGTGCCGCCGCCGGGTCCGCCGTGCAGGAACACCACGGGCTTGCCCTCGGGGTTTCCGGACTGCTCCCAGTACACGCGCTGACCGTCGCCGGCGAGCAGCTCACCGGTCTCGTAGGGCTCGATCGGCGGGTACAGCACGTCGTCGAGGTCGCTCACGGTCATGACCTCACGGTACCCCGCCGCTCGCGCCGGTCCCGGGAACAGCGAGTCGCCGGGGTGCGCAATATGCTCGGGCGTATGACTGCTGCGGTCACGACGATCACCCTCACCGGCGCCGGCGGCCAGATCGGGTACGCGCTGCTGTTCCGTATCGCCGCGGGCGACATGCTCGGCCCCGACCGGCCCGTGCGCCTGCGCCTGCTCGAGATCCGGCAGGGCCTGCGGGCGGCCGAGGGCGCGGCCCTCGAGCTGGCCGACGGCGCCTTCGATCTGCTGCACGACGTCGAGGTGACGGAGGATCCGGCGGTGGCCTTCGACGGCTGCAACATCGCCCTGCTCGTCGGCGCACGCCCCCGCGGACCCGGGATGGAGCGCCGCGACCTGCTCGCCGCGAATGCCGGCATCTTCGGCCCCCAGGGCGCCGCGATCGGCGCGCATGCGGCCGACGACGTGCGGGCGGTGGTCGTCGGGAACCCGGCGAACACGAACGCGCTCATCGCGGCCGCCGCCGCCCCCGACGTTCCCGCCGAGCGCTTCAGCGCGCTCACCCGCCTCGACCACCATCGCGCGGCGGCGCAGCTGGCCGCCGCGCTCGGCGCACCGGTCGGCACGGTGCGCGACGTCGCGATCTGGGGCAACCACTCCGCGACGCAGTTCCCCGACATCTCCCACGCGACGGTCGACGGCGTCCCCGCCCTCCGCGCCCTCGAAGAACGTCTCGGCGGCGCGGATGCGGCGGCGCGCTGGATCGACCATGACTTCATCCCCCGGGTCGCCGGGCGCGGCGCGGAGATCATCGAGGTGCGCGGTTCGTCGTCGGTGGCATCCGCCGCCAACGCCGCGATCGCCCATGTGCGCGACGACGTGCTCGGCATCGATCCGGCGCGCGGCTGGACCTCCGCGGCCGTCGTCTCGCACGGCGAGTACGGGGTGCCGGTCGGGCTGTACTCCTCATTCCCCGTCGTCTCGGACGGCGCCGGGTATCGGATCGTGGAGGGACTCGACCTCGACGATCGCGCCCGGACGCGCATCGCCGCATCCGTCGCCGAGCTCGCCGAGGAACGCGACGCGGTGCAGGCACTGGGGGCCCTCTGACATGAGCACTCTGCTGATCGTCGTCCTCGGCGTGGTCATCGTGGCGGTCGTCACCGCGCTCGGCCGACGCCTCAACATCGCCGGCCCGCTCGTGCTCGTGGCGATCGGGCTGCTGCTGGCCATCCTGCCGTTCGTGCCCAACATCGAGCCGATCGATCCGGAGTGGATCCTCGTCGGGGTGCTGCCGCCGCTGCTGTACTCGTCGGCGGTGCAGCTGCCCGCCATCGAGTTCCGTCGCGACTTCCGCCCGATCGCGGGCCTCTCGGTGCTGCTCGTGGTCGGCAGCGCCGTGCTGCTCGGCTTCTTCTTCACGTGGGTGATTCCCGGGCTCAGCCTGCCGGTCGGCATCGCGCTCGGCGCCATCCTCTCGCCGACGGATGCGGTCGCCACCTCCATCGTGAAACGCATGGGCATCTCTCCCCGCGTCGTGACGATGCTCGAGGGGGAGAGTCTGCTCAACGACGCGACGGCGCTGGTGCTGCTGCGCACCGCGACCGTCGCGATCGCGAGCGGGTTCTCGTTCGGCGCCGCAGTGGGCACCTTCTTCTGGGGCGTGCTCATCGCCATCGTGATCGGCGGCCTGATCGGCGTCGTCAACCTGCGGGTGCGGGCGTGGATCGGCAACTCCGCCGCCAACACCGCGCTGAGCTTCGTCGTGCCGTTCATCGCCTACCTGCCGACGGAGGAGCTCGGCGGATCGGGGCTGGTCGCCGCCGTCGTCGCGGGGATCGTCACGGGCCAGGGCAGCGCCCGGTGGTTCACGCCCGACCAGCGCCTGTCGGACGAGATCAACTGGCGCACGATCGAACTGGTCCTCGAGGGCGGGGTCTTCCTCGTGATGGGGCTCGAACTGTCGGACGTCGTGACGCAGAACCTCGAAGAGCATGACGGCCTCTGGCACGGCACGTGGCTAGCGCTCTCGGCCCTGATGATCGTCATCCTGGCACGCGCCGTCTACGTCTCGATCCTGATCTGGACGCAGGGCATGCGCGCCCGACGCTTCGAGCGGGTGGACTTCGCCCACATCGACGCGCGTCTCGACGACGTCGCGGCCGGACGCGTCGCCCCGCGCGGCGGGCCGACCGATCCGGAACGCCTGAACAGGCGGGTCGGCAGCATCCGCCGGCGCGTGGCGCGGATGACGACGGACCTCGACTACTACCGCGCGTCGCCGCTCGGCTGGAAGCACGGCACGATCATCGTGTGGGCGGGGATGCGGGGCGTCGTCACCCTCGCGGCGGCGCAGACGCTGCCGACCGACACGCAGCACCGGTCGCTGCTCATCTTCATCGCGTTCATGGTGGCCGTGGTCAGCCTGCTGCTGCAGGGCTTCACGCTGCCGCTGGTCGTCCGGCTGCTCCGCATCCCGCCCGCCCCCACCGGGCCGACGCCCGAGGAGCAGAGCCGTCTCGACGCGGAACTGCGGTCGGCCGCTGCGGAGGCGCTCGCGAATCCCGCTCTCGCGCGGCGCGACGGCGGGGCGTTCTCGGAGCGGATGGTGACGACCGTGGGCTCCCGCCTCGTCGACCCGCCCGACGACGACACGACCGCCAAGGCACGCGAGGTGCTGGAGCTTCGCCTCGTGCTCATCGACGCGATGCGGCGCCGGCTCGTGGACGTCGGGTCCTCAGGCACCTTCAGCACGGCGGCCCTGCGGCACGCCCTCGCCGAACTCGACGCCGACCAGCTGAGCCTGGAACTGCGGTTGAGCGACGGGGACGGCGACTGATCGGTCCCGCGGACGGCCCCGCACGGGGGAGAATGGCAGGAGGATGCGGGAGGTGAGCGGGATGAGCACGAGCGACACGACGGCGCACGAGACGACGGACGCGCTCACGAGCCCGGTCCACCTGCCGCATGTGGCGGCCGACTGCCCGAAGTGCTTCACCGAGCTGCAGCAGGATCGCAACTGGTGGCGCGCCCGGCCCGCGGGCTCCCGGCTCGTGGGGCTCGTCGTCAATCGTGACGACATGCCGTCCGTCGTCGCGCAGCGCGACGAGCTGCTGAGGTTCGGCGTGCCCATCGAGGGATTCCGGCATCCGGCGCCCGAAACGATGGAGGGCTGGGAGTCGCGCCTGGGGCGGCTGTTCGGACGCCTCGACAGCGGCGACGTCCTCGTCGTCACGACCGTGCACGCGCTCGGCCGGGACATCGACGAGGAGACGCGCACGGTCGCAGAGCTCCACCGCCGCGGCGTCGTGGTGAAGGTGCTCGGTCACGGCGGCCGGCACCTGTTCGACGCCGGACGCTAGCGGCGAGCCGCTACGGCGCGGCCCGCCAGCATCCGGCGACGTGGTCGTCGACCATGCCCGCCGACTGCATGAGGGCGTACATCGTGGTGGGGCCGACGAAACGGAAGCCCCGACGACGCAGCTCCTTGCTGAGCGCCACCGACGCGGGGACCGTCGCCGGCACCTCGGCGAACGTCGCGGGCCGGTGCCCGGATGCCGCCGGCGCGAACGACCACATGAGCGCGTCGAACTCGCCGGCCGCCATCTCGCGCAGCCGCCGGGCGTTGCCGATCACGGCCTCGATCTTGGCGCGGTTGCGGACGATCCCCGCATCCGCCATCAGCCGTTCGACGTCGTGCTCGTCGAACGCGGCGACGGCCTCGGGAACGAAGTCGTGGAACACCTCGCGGAATCGGGGGCGCTTGCGCAGGATCGTGATCCAGCTGAGCCCGGCCTGGAATCCCTCGAGGCTCATCTTCTCGAAGAGCGCGCGATCGCCGTGGAGGGGACGGCCCCACTCCTCGTCGTGATACCGCAGGTACTCGGGATCGACCCCGACCCACGCGCACCGCGCGCGATCGTCGGGTCCGGTGATGAGGTCTGCCACCGTCTCACCGTAGTCCCGGCCTCCGACACCCGGTGCCCGTGCCGTGCCGACCGTGCCCGTGGTCCGACCCGTGCAGTGACCCGCCCCAGATGCACAACGGCGGAGAATCTCGCCGACACCCCGGCCCGGCGGCCGTTCCGGCGGGGTGTCGCACGAGATCTCCGCCGTTGTGCACGCGAAGCGGGGGCGCGGATGCGGCGGCTGCGGCGCGGATGCGGCTACTTCTTCTTCAGCGACTTCTCCGACACCGGCGCCTCACCCGATTCCCGCTGCGCCCGCAGGTACGCGGCCGCCTCGTCCTGCCGCTCCTGCTCGGCGCCGGAGGCGATGGGTGCGCGCACGTGCTCGGGAGCGAAGCCCCAGGCATCCACGAGATCCTGCGCGTGCGGACGCAGCCGTACGCAGAGCCGGCCGATGTAGCGCGAGACCGACGCCGCCCGCTGCGCGGACAGGCGTCCGGTCATCAGGTACCAGGAGAGGTGCTTCTCGATGAGCGCGAGACCGAACAGGTCGCGCAGCCACGTGAGCACCTGCAGCGTGCCGTCGTCGCCGACGCGGTGGATGGCGTCGGTGAAGGCCTCCCACTGCAGCAGCTCGCCGTGCGCGCGGGCCGCCTCGATGAGGTCCGACTGGTTCTCGTTGAAGAGGGCGGCGGCCGCGGCGGGGTCGAGCTTCCTCGCCGGGCGCAGCCGGCCCGCCACATCCGCCACCATCTGGTGCACCCGTCCGGTCAGCAGGTCCCGCTGCTGGTCCTCACGCAACCCCAGCTCGACCGACCGCGCCGTCGACCCGAGGTCGGCGACCGACTGGCCGAGCTGCCGCAGCCCCGCCGTGTGGAACACCTTGCCCGCCGTGTGGCCGACCGCGTAGCGGGCGAGGGCTGCGGCATCCTTGCCCGTGAACTGCTTCGCGAAGTCCGCCAGCAGTCGCTTGCCGACCAGCTGCAGCAGCACGTTGTTGTCGCCCTCGAACGTCGCGTAGACGTCGAGGTCGTGATGGAGCCCCACGAGGCGGTTCTCAGCGAGGAACCCGGCGCCGCCGCACGCCTCACGGGCTTCCTGGATGGTGTCGAGCGCGTTCCAGGTGCTGAGGGGCTTCAATGCGGCGGCGAGGGTCTCCAGGTCCTCGCGCTCCTCGGCGGTGTCGGTGCGACCCGAGAACACCCCGTCGAACTTCTTCAGGAACTCGTCGTGCGCGAACGCCTGCGCGTACACGGTCGCGAGGCGAGGCAGGAGGCGCCGCTGGTGGCGGCCGTAGTCGAGCAGCACGACCTCGGGCGTGCCGGCACCCGAATCGAACTGCCGCCGCTGGTTG
>JAVBUN010000329.1:0-7285 GCA_031555335.1 Microbacterium sp. | reverse complement strand
CTCAGCCGATCCCCTCGGACTTCCTGACGACGCCGAGCGGCGACGAGCAGGGGCTGCGTGCGGAGTACTTCTTCAACGACACGTTCGCGGGCGACCCGGGACTCGATCGCACCGAGCCGTACGTCGGGCTCAACGGCGGGTTCCTGATCTACCAGGGGTTCAACGCATCCTCGCCGCACTTCCCGTTCCAGCCGCCGAGCCTGAACAGCGACGAGCTCTCGGTCCGCTGGTCGGGTTCTCTGACCGCACCGGTCACCGGCACCTATCAGCTGGTGGTGGTCGCGACGGGAACGACGACGGTGTACCTCGACGACGCGCCCGTGCTCACCACGAGCCCGGACACGACGCCGCGCGAGTACACGGTGGATGTGCCGCTCACGGCCGGTGAAGCGCGCGACCTGCGGGTCGAGTACGTCACGGACATCGAGATCGGCGAGGCAGGTGTCGGCGGTGCTCCCGCGGTCAAGCTCGCCTGGGTGCCGCCGGAGAGCATCGTCGCCCCCCAGGCGGCCGCCGCCGCCGAGCAGGCCGCGTCGGCAGATGTCGCCGTCGTGTTCGCCCGCGACTACGCCTCGGAGGGCTCGGACCGCGCCAGCATCGATCTGCCGAACGGGCAGCAGGAGCTGATCCGCCAGGTCGCCGCCGCCAACCCCCGCACGATCGTCGTGCTCGAGTCGGGAGCCGCGATCCAGACGAGCGACTGGGAGGAGAACGTCGCCGGCGTGCTGCAGTCCTGGTACGGCGGTCAGGAGCAGGGCAACGCCGTCGCCCGCATCCTGTACGGCGACGTCAACCCGTCCGGTCGGCTTCCGATCACCGTCCCCGTGGACGACGACCAGACCCCGACGAGTTCGCCGTCGCAGTTCCCCGGTGACGGCCTCGACCAGCAGTTCAGCGAAGGCATCTTCGTCGGCTACCGCGGATACGACGAGTTCGACATCGCCCCGCAGTATCCGTTCGGCTTCGGGCTCTCGTACACGGACTACGAGTACTCGGATCTCCGGGCGCGGACGGACGTGACCGATGCGGGTCAGGAGTTCCGCGTGCAGGTGACGGTGAAGAACACCGGATCCGTCGCCGGCCGGGAGACCGTGCAGGTGTACGCCGGGGAGCTCCCGACGACCGCGGTCGCCACGGCCGAGAAGTCGCTCGCCGGGTGGACGCAGGTCGACCTGCAGCCCGGGGAACGCAAGAAGGTCGAGGTCGTCCTCGATCCGCAGTCGTTCTCCTACTGGGACGTCGATCAGGACGCCTGGGTGCTGCCGGCGGGGCAGGTGCCGATCTTCGTCGGATCGTCGTCGGCCGATGAGCGCCTCACGGGCGAGCTCACGGTCGAGACGGTCGACGTCGACCCGCCCGTGAACACGGTGCTGCCGACGATCTCCGGTGAGCCGCGCGTCGGGTCCCGTCTGACGGCGGAGCCCGGCACCTGGAGCGAGGAGGGGCTGGAGTTCTCCTACCAGTGGCTGCGCGACGGCGAGCCGATCCGCGGTGCGACGAGCGAGGACTACCGGGTGCGGCGTGCCGACCAGGGGTCGCAGCTGACCGTTCAGGTCACGGCGCAGCCCGCCACCGGTCCCGCCGGGGTCGCGGTGAGCGAACCCGTGACCGTGCAGACGCGCGCGTTCGTGTCGGTGCGGCCGACGCCGTTCGTGGGCACGACCTCGACCGAGTACTCGGTGCAGGTGCGCGTGCGGACGCTCGATCGCGGCACCACCCCGGAAGGGACGGTGACGGTCGAGGTCGAGGGCGAGACCTTCGAGGGAACGCTCTCGGACGGTCGGGTCGATGTGCCGATCGGAACGCAGGACCGTGGGTTCCACGTGATCCGCGTCTCGTATTCGGGCAGCGGTGCCGTGGCACCGGCGAACGGAACGTCCTTCCTCATCACGAGGTGACATCCGGATGCCGGCGCTCGCGCCCCGGGGGAGCGATCTCCCGGGGCGCGAGTCTGCGCGTCAGGGGGCGGGCAGGAAGGCCGCCGACCGGACCTGTACGGTGACGAGCGAGCGGCCGGGGATCGTGACGGCGCTCCGCACCTCACCGACCTGCACCGCCGTGTCGACGGACTCGTCCGAGTCGTTGTAGACCAGGATGACGACCGATCCGGACGGGGTGCGGAAGCCGGTGTGACTGAGCGCCGAATCTCCCTCGGTCGCGGTGTTCAGGGTCGTCGATCCCCGCGGGACCCAGCGGGCGGCGTGCGCGAGCACGTAGTACTCGGCGTTGCGCGTCACGGCCCCGTCGGGGGCGACGGTCACGACGCCCGTGCAGGTGCCGCATCCGCCGATGTGCGGGCCGCCGTCGGGGTCGAGGACGAGATTCCAGGTCAGCACGCTGCTCGCCCAGTTGCCGAGCGACGCGACCAGCAGGTTGCGCGCCTGCCACGACAGCGTGCCGGCGAAGATCTGCTCCGGGGTCTCGTCGGGGGCGTGGGAGCCGGAGCACTCGGTGACGTGGATGGGCGTGCCGGGGAACTGCTCGTGCAGCGCCGACTGCCGTGTCGCATCGCCCGAGTAGCAGTGGAACGCGACGCCGGACACCCACGGCGCCGCGTCGCTCGTGAGCACCGCCGTCGGGTACTCCGGCTCGGGGTCGGCGCTCGCCGCGGCATCGCTCGGATGCAGCGACCAGTTGTGGTCGTAGGCGAGGATCCCGGTCCCGCCGCCCTCGAGCATCGGACCGAGGGTGCGGATGAGGCGGACCTGGTCGGCGACGGGCATATCTGTGCCGGGGTATCCGTCGGGATACGCGGCCTGCGGCTCGTTCTGCACCGTGAGCGCGTGGACGGGCACACCGGCCGCCGCGTACTCCTCGACGGCGCGGTGCAAGTAGGACGCGTAGGTCTCGAACACGCGGTCCTCGTCGCGGAGCCGACCGCCCTCGAGCGAGCCGCTGTCCTTCATCCACGCCGGCGGGCTCCACGGCGACGCGATCACCCGCACCTCGGGCGAGATGGCGAGGATCTCGCGCAGCACGGGCCGGAGCGCCGCCTCATCCGCGGCCGTGCTGAACCGGTCCAGGTTCCAGTCCTCCTCGCCGGGCGGGAGGTCGTTGAAGGTGTAGGCGGGTTCGGCGACGAAGTCGGACCCCCCGAACGGCACGCGGACGACGTTCAGCCGCACGTCGCCGTCGGAGTCGAAGAGCTCGCGGAGCAGCGCGTCGCGCTCAGCGGCGGACATGGCCATGAGGAGGGCGGCGGAGGAGTGGGTGACCGCGGCGCCGAAGCCGTCGATCGTCTGCCGGGCGCTGTCCCGGTCCGCCGTGACGATCACGCCCGGGTCGATGGCGTCGTCCGGCGCGAGATCCGCCAGTCGGGACTCCCCGTCGGCCGACGTCACCCACGCCGAGACGTTCCGCTCGGGGGACTCGACGAGCTTGGTGCGATCCGTGTCCGTGCGCGGACCGCATCCGCCGAGGAGCGTCGCGACGGCGGCGACCAGCGCGATCACGATCAGCCGGTGTGCGCGCTCGTGCATGAGGACCTCCGCAGGGGCAGCATCCGTCCGGTGTCGCGCGGCGCGTAGGGCCTTTCCCCGCAGGGGACGGTGTGCTAGCCGCGTCCCCGGGAGCGAGCGAGCCCCCGGGGACGCGGCGAGCGGACGATCAGAACGAGACCATCACCTTGAGTGCCTCGCGGGCGTCCATGGCGGCGTAGCCCGACGGCACGTCGTCGATCGCCACGGTCCGGTCGAACACGCGGCCGGGGTCGATCTCGCCGGCGAGCACCTGCTGGATGGCGGGCTCGAGGTAGGCGCGGACGGGTGCCGGGCCGCCGGTGAGCGTGATGTTCTTTCCGAACAGCGACCCGAACCCGACGGGCGCCTCCTCGTACTGCGGCACGCCGACGCGGGAGATGACGCCGCCCGGGCGCACGATGCCGTACGACTGCTCGTAGGCGGGCATGTGGCCGACGGCCTCGAGCACGACGTGGCTGCCTTCGCCGCCGGTGAGGTCCATGACCTTCGCGATGCCCTCTTTGCCGCGCTCGGCGACGACGTCGGTCGCACCGAACTCGATGCCGAGGTCGGTGCGGCTCGTGTGCCGGCCCATCAGGATGATGCGCTCCGCGCCGAGCTGCCTGGCGGCGAGCACGGCCGACAGGCCGACCGCGCCGTCGCCGATGACCGTGACGGTCTGGCCGGGCGAGACCCGGCCCATGTGCGCGGCGTGGTAGCCGGTCAGATACACGTCCGAAAGGGTCAGCAGCGAGGGGAGCAGCTCGCTCGACTCGTCGACGCCGGGCACGACGACGAGCGTGCCGTCGGCCTGCGGGATGCGGGCGTACTCGGCCTGCAGGCCGCCGACGCCGCGGCTGCCGTAGAAGCCGCCGTGCACGCACGAGGTCTGGAACCCGTCGCGGCAGAACGCGCAGGTGTT
Organism: Microbacterium sp.; assembly: GCA_031555335.1. Taxonomy (GTDB): domain Bacteria; phylum Actinomycetota; class Actinomycetes; order Actinomycetales; family Microbacteriaceae; genus Microbacterium. Next base: position 2,905 of record JAVBUN010000329.1, on the reverse strand, counting down.
GTCGCTGTAGGCGAACGGCACGATGACGAAGTCGCCCGCGGAGACTGTCGACACCGACGACCCCGTCTCTTCGACGACGCCGATGAGCTCGTGCCCCATGGGCTGGCCGTGCTCGCCGTGCGGCTTCGAGTGGTACGGATGCAGGTCCGAGCCGCACACGCAGGCGCGGACGGCGCGGACGATCGCATCGGTCGGGTTCTGGATGGTGGGATCCGGGACCTCCTCGACGCGGACGTCACCGGCGCCGTACATGAACGTGGCTTTCATCGAGTTCCTCTTCGAGATGGGGCGGGGGACGAAGCCCATCGTCGCACGCCGTCAAGCCCGGTCGGGCCGGGATGCCCGCGGCTTACCGTGGCGGTATGGACACCACGGATGAGATGACCGACGACGAGAAGCGTCGCGACCAGCTGACCGCCGCGCCGAACGCCACCGAGGATGACGCGAAGCCCCGCATCGTGGTCAGCGAGCACGACGGCCACACGCGCATCGACATCGCAGAGGACGCGCCGGTGCGTCCGAGCGACCCCACCGACTGAGGCGGCGCCCGGGCTCAGGAGCCCGGGTGCTCGATCAGCAGCAGCCCCTGCTTGGTGTCGGCGAGCGTGACCCAGCCTTCGCCGAACTCGTAGGTGAGGCCGAACCCGTCCTCGTCCCGGGCCACCGCGGTGTCGGGGTTCTCCGTGATGAAATCGCCCGACGGGTCGTCGACGACCTGCCAGCCGGCCGCGAGCAGGTCGGCGCGCGCGGTGTCCGCGTCCGAGGATGAGATGGGCGCCCAACCGAAGATCTGCACGTGGTCGCTGGCGACCGTGTAGTCGCCCCAGACGCACTCGATGCCGTCGTCCAGGGTCATCTCCGCGATGCGGAAGACGTCCTGCTCGTACGTCCAGTTGTTCGCCGTGAACTCGTCGATCACCGACTGCGGGATCAGCGTCTCGCACGTCGGTGCCGCCGCCTCGGGAGTGGGGGTCGTGGTCGCCGTCGGGGTGGCCTCCGCGTCGCCGCTCGCGACGGGTGCGGGCGTCGATACTGCCGGTTCGGAGTCGCCGCCGGCGCACCCGGCGAGGAGGAGGGCGGATGCGGCGACCAGCGCGGCGGCGCGCGACGCGCGGAGAAGGGGTGACGTCATGCGGGGGGCTCCGTCGGGCGGGTCGAGTCGTGCGGCGAGAGGAAATCGAGGAAGCGGTCGTGGAGGACGCCGTTGGTCGCGAGGACCGAGCGTTCGGACAGCGATTCGCGGCCGTCGAAGGCGGTGAGGCGCCCGCCCGCCTCGGTGACGATCGGATGGTGCGCGGCGATGTCGTACTCCTTGACGTCGAACTCCGCGACCATCTCGAGGCGCCCCTCCGCCAACAGCATGTAGGGCCACGCGTCGCCGTAGCCGCGGTCGCGCCAGACGGCCCGTGACAGGCGGAGGAGATCGTCGGTGCGGCCCACCTCGTCCCACTGCGCGATGCTCTGGAAGCTGACGCTCGCGTCCGCGAGCGTCGCGACGTCGGACACGTGCAGCCGGCGGGGCCCGTCATCCGTGTTCGTCCACGCGCCGTCGCCCTCGGCTGCCCACCAGCGGCGGCCGATCGCGGGCTGGCTCACCACACCGACGCGGGGGACGCCGTCGACCGCGAGCGCGATGAGCGTCGCCCACATCGGGATGCCCCTGAGGTAGTTCGCCGTACCGTCGATGGGGTCGATGATCCACTGTCGGCGGCTGTCGCCCTCCTGGCCGAACTCCTCGCCGAAGATCGCGTCGCCGGGACGCTCGGCGCCGAGAAGGTCGCGGATGGCGCGCTCGGTGGCGAGATCGGCCTCGGTGACGTGCGAGGAGTCGGCCTTGGTGCGGATGTCGAGGTCCGCGGCGTCGAAGCGGGCCATGGAGTGCGCGTCCGCCGCATCCGCCAGTCGCAGCGCGAATGCGAGGTCCTCGGCGTACCCGCCCCCACCGGATGCAGCCTGGCCGGCGGTGGGGGAGTCGGGCGTCATGAGATGAGGATACCCGGCGCCGGAGGCCTCGATTGGCGTCGGGCCGCTGCGGGATGCTAACGTTGACCCTCGGTTCGGAAGTGCTGTGAAAGGCCCGGATCAACGCACCTCTAGCTCAATCGGCAGAGCAACTGACTCTTAATCAGTGGGTTCTGGGTTCAAGTCCCAGGGGGTGCACGAAAGCCCCGCATACTCTCGCCAGTACGCGGGGCTTTTGCCTTTCCCGGGGCGTGCCGGGCCGCCGCGCGTCAGCGCTCCCAGCCCTTCCCGGGGCCGACGAGGAGCACCCACAGCCAGTCCGCCGCGATGTCTATCGGCGGCACCGGGTCGCGGGCGAGCCAGGCCGTGATCACCCCGAGCGCGGTGCCGGCGATCCCGCCGGCCACGACGTCCAGCGGCAGTGCGGCGAACGCATCGGGCTTCGCGGCGGCGACCGCGTCGCGCACCGCCCGCTCGATCTGTCCGCGTAGCCGGGCCGCGACGAGCGCCGAGCCGTGGTCGCCGAGCACGCGGCGATAGAGCGTCGCGTTCTCGGCGATGTGCGCGAGATACAGCGAGAGCTCCTCGGGCATCGCCTGATCGCCGCTGTGCGGACTCGGCCGCAGAGTGCGCGCGAGGTTCGCCACGGTGGACTCCAGCGCCTCGGCCAGCAGGGTCTCCTTGTCGGAATAGTGCTGGTAGAAGGTGCTGCGGTTGACCTCCGCCCGCTCGACGATGTCGGCGATCGTGATCTCGTCGAGGTCCCGCTCGCGCGCGAGCGCGAGGAGCGCGTTCTGGAGGCTGGCGCGAGTGCGCGATGCGCGGGGATCCATGCGCCGATTCTGTCAGTCGAGCGGCGCACCTGAGAGTTCACCGACATGTGTCGGATTAACGACAGCTGTTGGTTAGGTTGGATGCGGCTCGATGATGCGCCCCGTTCACC
>JAVBUN010000260.1:0-14291 GCA_031555335.1 Microbacterium sp. | reverse complement strand
GGCGGCGATGACCGAGAGTCCGCCGCCGAGGATCAGGCCGATGAACAGCGGGATGGGCATCAGGACGAGGCCGGCCAGGCCGAGCCAGAAGGCGGCCCAGGCGCTGGGGTTGCTGCGGCGTTCCATGGAAGAGGAGGTCATCTCCTCATTATCGGCGGTGCCGAGCGCCGAAGACCGGTAGACCTGAGCGCTCCGCGGTCAGAACGGTTGGTCGAGGTCCTCGAACACCGGCGTCGGCAACGCCGCCAGCGGCGGGGCCAGCAGGCTGATGAGATGCATGGAGAGCGTGCCGAGCGTGCCCAGCGGGAGTCCGTTCAGGTCCGCGACGAGCCCTTGCAGTTCGGCAGGCTTCAGCCGCAGGTGCCGTCCATCGCGCGCATACATGCCCATCGCGAGAGATAGGAGGTACTCGTTGATGGCGGCTCCGCGCTCCGTCCGGGCGTTTCGCGCGGCATCGACGATGAGGTCTCGCATGAATCGGCTGCGTGGGCCGTCGGTCGTGTAGTCAAGTTCGCCACTGGCGGCAGCGCGCAGGATGCTGGCCTGGATCACGGGATCGTTGAAACGATCGAACATCATCGGCTCGATGACGAAGAAGTGACCACCTGTCGACACGTGAAGATACTGCCCCGGTTGCGACGCGGTCGAGTTGCGCCACCGGTTGTGCTGGAGCACGCTCGTGATCGTCCAGTACACGAGCTCCTCGGTGGCGCCGCCGCGGTGCCACGGAAAGTTCCAGTACACGAAGTTGTTGTTGAGAGAGGGAAGCCCGTCGTGGTTGGCGCCGATCCGGCTGCCGAGAAATAGCCGCTTCGGGCTCTGCTGCTGCGGCATCCCGACCAGTTCCGCGGCGCGCTCGATGAGGAACGTCCGGTGGGTCGCGTCGCCGTACAGCTGCGCGATGAGCTCATCGATGAGTGCCGACTCCTTGTCCCACGGATCACTCGATGACCAGCGGGTGTCGCTCTCGCGATCGTGATCCGCGTTCTTCAGCGACCGCCCACCGACGGCGGTGCGCAGGGTCTCTCGGTAGACCTTCCATCCTTCGACGTACCCGTTGTCGATCTTGGCTGCACGTTTCTTCAGACTGCCGGTCGCGGTTTTCCACGCGTACTCGGACTCCGGGTGCGCGACGGCGATGAGGTAACTGAGCGCCGTGGTCTCGGGAAGGAACCGAAGGCGCCGACTGATGTCGAGCAGGGTGCGGCCGCTGGACGCCACGGCGCAGACGATCAGGATGTGGCGGGGCAGGGCGGCCCCCGCGTTTTCGAGCGCGGGGATTCCGGCGGTGGCGCTGACAGGTTCCGTCTTCACGTGCGGCAGCTCGGTTCGGAGGTGCTCGGCAAGGGCCGCGGAGTCGTCGCCGTCAGTGTGCAGCACGTGATCGATGTGCGGTCGCCTCGGCGAGTGACGCGCGAGATCCGTGAGCATGGCAGTCATCCTCTCCGCGAACGCGGGCACCGCGAGGAGAGGTGTGAGGGCCGTGCCAACGGTGCGCACGCCGCGGCCGTGGGCCGCGTGGCGTACCCGCAGCGCGCCGTGCGGCATGGCGATCCTGACGAAATCATTCAACTCGGCGGTGCCGTCGGTGATGACGATGGGGCGCGGAGTGAGTGTGCCCGTGACGGGCAAGAACCCGTCGCCTTCGAGCGGCACGGCGGGCTCGCTGCCCGCGCAGTACACGCAGTGCCCGTTCGGGTAGGTCACGAACGGCGCGACATAAGAGTCATCGCGGTCGGTGCTGCGCAGGGTGAGATCGCAGACGATGCCGGGAGGAGCCGCCGGCGGCGATGTCGCGACGTTGGCGGTGTCGGAAGTCCGGCCCGCCACAAAGTAGAGCGTCGCGATCTGGTGTTCTGGCACCGATGTGCGATCCCGGATGCGGCGCGCGAGCGATCCGGAGGTGCTGCTCGAGATGATCACCGCATCCGATGCCGCCATCGACGATGACACGCTCGCAAGGCCGTCGTACCCGCCGAAGCTGTCGACGAGCAGCTGCGGTGCTTTCGCGAAGTGCGCCGCGCGCACGGCGCCGAGAGCTCCGGCGACCGAAGTGATGCCGCCGGTGTCGATCCACACGCGCCTCACGTGTTCGACGTCGAGGTGGCTTAGCAAAGCAGCCGCTACAAAGTGGGCGTGGGCGTCCCGCGCGACGGCGGGTTGCGCGCGCAGGAAATTCTTCGAGTGCGCGCCGCCGGGCTTGCCGAAATGGAACTGCCCATACGCCGTGAGGAGGGACTTGGTGTCGCAGAACTGACGACGAAGCCCTGCGGCGATGACGGCAGAGATGGTGTCTACATCCGCGTCGATGAGACGCACCTGTGGGAAGGGATTGTGCTCGGTCCACGATCCCGCGGACGAAATAGCGAATCCACGCAACGGCCGTCCGGCGCTTCGCGCGTGCAACTCGTGATCGTGGAGAATGCTCGACAGCTGCGCCCGATAAGGATGATGGGTGACGAACCACACCTCGTGAGCGGTCGGGTCGTTGTCGAGATACGTGATGAGAGCCGGACGCACGATCTCGGCTGAGGTATTCGCGTGCGGCATGAAGACGATCGTTGCGGCGCGGGTCGGGTGTGGTGAGTCGTCGATCCGCGCCGTGTAGATGTAGAGATTCTCACTGACTGTGGACTGCGTCTCGCCGATCATTGAGTACCTCCATGCCGGGGCAGCACGATCGTCACAACGGAGCCCCACCGCCGATGCTGGTCTGTCGCATCGTCGAGGTCGAAGCTCCAGTCGGTGGTGAGGTCTCGTTTGCGTGCGGTGAAGGGGGCCTCGCGAAAGTCGCGATACAGCACGATCGAGCCGCTGCGGATCTGGATGAGACCGCCCATCTCGGTGAGGAGGTGTCCGACGATCGGCATGCCGAACCCATGCAACGGTCGCTCGGGCGAGCGTGCGTCGCCGCTCCCGGCCCGTTGGAAGTAGCGCAGCTCGGCGGCGGGGTCGAGTTCGAGGATGTCGTGGCGTGCGGCTGCGGTGAAGGCGAGCCCATCACCGCTGTCGATGATCGAGATGGCCACGAACGTGTCGTGGGGGTTGTCGCGGGCATAGATCGCGACCGGTGACATGTCGGCGTCGGCGAAGTCGTTCGTGCGCATGGGGGTAGCGATGAGGGCACGGATGGCGCGGGGGATGGGCTGATCCTTTGAGGTCAGCGCATGGTGCTCCGTGTTCTGGAATATCTCCCACAGCGCCTGTCCGAGGCGGTCGGCCGGTGTGGTGTCGAGCGGAAATCCGCGCTGCCACTCGGCGAGCATCTCGGAAGTGGGGCGCAGCAACCGCTGCCCGACGGTGGTGACCGGGTCGGTTGCGGCGAGCGGGTGGTCGATCGGCCAGGCGGTCCGGCGGAGCCAGGTGCCGCGACGGGCGCCGTGTTCGATATCTTCGCCCGCTCCGACAAGCAACGAACGCTCGTCGGGAGACAGCCCTTCAATGTCGACCCGGTGGAACATGGTGCGGGTGGTCCAGTCGGTGGTGTCACCGGCGGGCGAGCGCGTCATAACGTCAGGGGAGTAAGCCAGCCGGTGCTCGAGCGTGCTCAGTATGAGGGTGCGGTGCCCGTCGTCGTCGGCGATCGCGCGTCGCGTCGCCAGCTCCGTGCGGAGCACCTGGCGTATCGCGTCAGTGGCGTCGGACCCGTCCGCCCGCTGCACCGACGCCGCGAGGGTCGCAGTGATGACCAGTTCGTCGGCGCGGAGTGCGCCGATGAGCTGCCGTTTGGTGATTGTCTCGCCGCCGAAACGCATCGTCGGATGCTGCGCCGTGCGGGCCCATGTCACCAGCGCCTGCACGAGCGTGACGCGATCCAGCGCATTCGAGTAGCGGGCGGGCTGTGTCCAGACCAGCACGACGTCGGGATTGTCTACCAACGCACGCTCGAACGCGTGCACTGATTCGCGATTGGCGTCGACTGGGATCGCGTGTGCTGGAGTCGCGCTCACGCAGCGCACCCGTGATGGCAGAACATCGCCGTATCGCTCCCCCTACGGATGACGACGTGGATGACGCTGAGCATAGCGGCGCGCCCGCGGGCCTGCGCAACGACAAACCGTTACAACCCCGCCGCGAGCTCCTTGATCCACGAGCTCAGGTCATCCCGCAGGTCGTCCCGATCGAGCGCGAACTGGATGCCCGTCTTCAGGTAGTCGAGCCGGTCGCCGGTGTCGTAGCGCCGTCCGCGGAAGATCACTCCGAGCACGGGGCCGGCGATCGACTCGTCGTCGGCGAGGGCTTCGAGCGCGTCGGTGAGCTGGATCTCGCCGCCCTTGCCCGGTTCGGTCACAGCAGGTCATCTCGCGCTTCGATCAGATCGTCGCCGAGCAAGTGCACCTATATGCTCACCGCATGTACCCCGTTACGCCTCGCTTTCTCGCTGGCGAATTCGGACATTCCGACGGAGGAAGGAAGGTGCGCGAGATTATGCGAAGTCGGCCGGATCTATTTCCACACCTTCCAGGGACGCGGTGGCTGCTCGATGAAGAGTCAGCGGATCGTATGCGGCGCTTCGCGGCGGAAGGGTGAGATTCAGGGGCGCCCCATGCCCAGGTACTGCCAGCCCGCCTCTCTCCACTTGGTCGCGTCGAGGCAGTTCCTGCCGTCGATGATTACGCGGCCTGAGGTCAGTGACGAGGCGTGTTCTGGGGTGAGGTCCTTGCGGTACTCGTCCCACTCGGTGACAACAATCACGGCGTCGGCATCACGGAGTGCGGCATCCCGGTCTTCGACGTAATCGAGCTGCGGGTGGATGCGACGGGCGTTCTCGATCGCCGCGGGGTCCGTGATCGTGACACGGGCGCCGAGTCCGTGCAGTCGGACGGCAACGTCTAGGGCGGGGGAGTCTCGGATGTCGTCTGAGTGCGGCTTGAATGCTGCACCGAGCACTGTGACCTTCTTCCCGTGGATCGGACCCCCGAGCCCCTCGACAACGAGCTGGGCCGCGCGCTCCCGTCGGCGCAGGTTGATCTCGTCCACTTCGCGCAGGAAGGCGACCGATTCGCCCCGCCCGAGCTCTTCGGCCCGAGCAGAAAAAGCACGGATGTCTTTCGGGAGGCAACCACCGCCGAACCCGATGCCAGCCCCTAGAAACTTTCGCCCGATTCGCTCATCATGGCCGATGGCTTCGGCCAGCTGCGTGACATCAGCGCCGGTGACTTCAGCGATCTCCGCCATGGCGTTGATGAAAGAGATCTTCGTTGCTAGGAAGGCATTCGCCGAAACCTTCACGAGTTCCGCCGTTGCGTAATCCGTGACGATGAAGGGCGTCCCTTTCGCGATCGACGGGTGGTACACCTCTCGAAGGAGCGCGGCGGCGCGATCCCCCTCCTCCCCTGCCGGAACACCCGCGACGAGGCGATCGGGATCGACGGTGTCCTGAACGGCCCATCCTTCCCGTAGGAACTCGGGATTCCACACCAGGGTCGCGCCCGCCCCAGCGACCCGCGGGGCCAGCCGCGCTGCGGTGCCAACAGGAACTGTCGACTTTCCCGCCACGATGTCGCCCGCGGAGAGGAATGGGATCAGCGCATCTACAGCGGCGTCAACATATGTCAGATCGGCCGCGTATCCATCCTTCTTCTGCGGGGTCCCGACGCCGATGAAGTGAATCTGCGATCCCTCCGCTTCGCGCATTTCAGTGCTGAAGCGGAGACGCCCCGACTCCACACCTGCGACGAGGATCTCCGCGAGGCCAGGTTCGAAGAAGGGCGCTTCCCCGCGCGACAGTGATTCGATCTTCCGATGATCGACATCGATGCCGACTACCTGGTGGCCGATGGATGCCATGGCCGCCGCGTGGACGGCTCCTAGGTACCCGCAACCGATGACGGACAGGCGCATGAATCTCCTCGATAGGTGAGCGGTGTCGAGCATACTGACTCAGCATTTACTAGCAGATCGGTGTTTCGGCCGAGCGACGGACCTGACGGTGCAAGCTGTCTGGCACGACGCCATTGACGTGCCGCTTGTCGTTGACTGTGTCCGCATCTCGCGGGAACCGCGCCGGCATCAGAGGATCATTTCCCGCGTGTCACGGCTCGGACACATGACGCTGCTATGTTCCTGCCGAGGTCGCTGTCCAGTTAGCCTTGCAGGAGGAACGCCATGGGCACAGGCATGACGCCCCGGATCAGGGCTTCCCGGCCGCGCGACTTTCACGCCATGTCGATGCGCAAATCCCCAGCGGACAATCGATCATGAGTCTCGAGAGGGATGAAGACCTGAGTAGACCTCTAGTGTCGGCGGTGATTCCGACGATAGGCAGGCTTGAGCTGTCGCGCGCGATTGAAAGCGTGCGAGCCCAGGTGGCTGACTTCGAGATCGAGGTTGTCGTCGTCAACGACGGCATGGATGCGGCGTTACCGACGCCACATGCTCCCGACAAGCTGGTCTGGACCGGCGGGGGGCGGCGAGGGGGATTCAGTCGTAACCGTGGTGTGGAAGCGAGCAGCGGATCCTTCATCGCGTTCCTCGATGACGACGACGAGTGGATGCCCGACAAGCTCGCGCGGCAGATAGCTGCGGTGCGCAGCTTCGCTGACCCCGATTCCGTGGTCATGGGTGGTCGACACATCCACGTTCGTGAGTCATCTAGCGCCACGTCCAAGCCCGGCCCGGACGTGCTCATCGCGCCAGGGCAATCGGTCTCTGACTATCTCTTCCGGCGACGCAGGCCTCAGGTCGGTCGGGCATCCATGTATACCTCCACGCTCCTGACTTCGAAGAATCTCGCACGCGAGGTGCCGTGGCGCGAAGACCTGAGTCGTCATCAGGACTGGGACTGGCTCGTTCGCCTGCAACGAGTTCAGGGAACCACGTTCGCGCAGGTGGAACAGGTCGTCGCTCGAATCCAGACGGGGTCCAGTCGCTCGATATCTGCCAGTGCCGATTGGCGGTCGTCCAAAGCTTGGGCAGATGACACCTTGTCGAACGACCCCTCGTATACCGATTTCTTGGTCGCGCAAACTCTCCGGTACGCGTTGAACGCACGTTCAGCTGCAGGAGTGAGAGCGGTACTGAGCGAAGTAGCAAGCCGGCGAGTTGTACCCGGTCTGGGGCCAGTTATCGTGGGGTTGGCAGGTGCGATTCCACGGAGAGAACTGGAACGTTTGATGACCGGCTTACGCGGCGCCCGGTCCGGCCACGGCGCGGCGACCGGAGCAGATCGGACACCAGCATGACAGCACTCGCGGTGAGCCTGATCGGGACCGTGGTCTTTCTGCTGATCTGGCATTTTCGCAGTGGTCAACTTGCCGGGTTCATCGCTGTCATCGCGGCATGCAGTTTGACCACGACCACATTGTTCTCGTTCGGCGGGGATGGCGCACTGACCGCCATGGCGGATCCCGACGTCACATTCGCAACGTTCAACCTCGCGCTGCTCGGCGCATTTCTCGCCATGCCCTTCGCGACGATGCGCAGCGTCCCGATCGCGTGGTGGTTTTTCATCCTGTCGGTCGTCATCGGTGTCATTGCTGGTGGCTTGTCGGCGCCTCATGTGTGGAGCGGAGCGCTGCAATGGGCCACCGTTGTTTTCGCATGGGGGATCGGGGGAGCCCTCGCGCTCGGTAGATTGTCGGGCTCGGGACCTTCTGATCGGTCGATGTCCGTCGTCTTCGCGATCGTGGTCGGATGGCATGGGGTAACGGCACTGCTCCAGGCGATCGGAGTGCGTGCAGTGAGTGCAATCGAGTCCGGAGACGGCGAGCTCACGCGCGTCAGCGGACTGGCGGGTCACTCGGGAAATCTCGGGAAGATCATGTTCTGTCTGGTCCTCTTCCTCCTGCCGCTGACTCGTTCGAGCGACCGTGTCGCTCGGCGTCTTGCCACGGGTTCGGTCGTGGTGGCCGTCGCCCTGACCGGTGTCAGCTTCAGCAGAGCGAATACCCTCGCCGTATTCGTCTTGGTGGGGCTCTGGCTACTGCTCGGACCCGGGCTCTCGCTGTCGAAGCGCCTGCTGATCCCCGCCGTGGCTCTGGTGTTGTCGATTCCCATCCTGGATGTCCTGATTCAGAGAAATCAGTTCGACCCGGAGGGCGGTCTGCGTCCTGTGCTGCTCGAAACCGCAGTGCACCAGATTGGGCAGACATTCTGGTTCGGTGTGGGACCGAACAACTACCTCAACATCGTCGGCCAGTATGATCCGTTCGCCGCCGGAGGGCTGCCTGTGCACTCTGCGCTGCTGCTCGCCCTCGCTGAACTCGGCTTCGTGAGTGTCCTGCTGCTCGCGCTGCCGCTGGTCTGGGTGTTGGTTCTTGCTGCGCGCTCGTTGCTTTCTGGAAAGCGTCGCGGGACATACTCCGTGCTGCTGCTCGCAGCGGCCCCGGGCGTCTACTTCATCGCATCGACAGGGTGGGGCATCCTCCGGGAGCAGTATCTGATTCTGCTCTTCTTCGCTCTCGGGTATCTAGCCGCGGGGGTTCGCCTCGAGGCTCAGGCCCGTGGGGGTGCCGAACGATCACGGCGGCTCAGCGTGGATGGCAGTCGTTCGGATCGGCTTCTCGTTGGGCAGCGCTGAAAGGAGATTGCCTAATGGCTAGACAGATTGTCCGGGTCCTGGAAGCCGTCCGACCGCCCGACGGTACGACGCGGTTCGTCGACCAAGTCGTTGCGCACCCTGATCCAGACATTGAGTTCTCCTTCATCTCACTCCGGCGTTTCCTTGTCGTTGACTACGACGTGATCCACTTTCACTGGCCGGAGATGCTGATCAAACACCGGAGCGGCATCGTGGAGAGAGCCAAGGCAACGGCCTTCGATCTCTGGATACGTCGCCTGCGACGGCGCGGGGTGGGGTTTGTCCGCACTCTGCACAACGCAACTCCTCATGAGTCGGTGCGACCGCGAGTGCAGGCCGCACTGAGACGGCTGGACTCGATGATCGACGTGCAGGTCGCCCTGAATCCCGTCACCCCGCTGGACGAATCCGGCGTCGTGATCCTTCACGGGCACTATCGTGACCGCTTCGAAAGTCACGATCATCCAGCGTCGGTGCCCGGTCGGATCCTTTACGCGGGGCTCATCCGCCCCTACAAGGGCGTGGAGTCCCTTGTCGGAGCGTTCGCGGGTCGGGAGCCAGACGGTACGCAGCTTCGGATCGTGGGCAAGCCGACAGACGAACTGAGGTCATACATCGAGCACGCGGTAGATGCTGATCCTCGGATCTCGGCGATCTTGGAGTTCGTCCCGGACGAGCAGCTTGTCGCGGAGGTGAGTGCCGCCCAGTTGGTATGTCTTCCGTATCGCGAGCTGGAGAACTCCGGGATTCTTCTGGTGGCGCTCTCATTGAACCGGCCCGTGCTAGTGCCCAGGACGCCGACGACCGAGGCGATGGCCTCCGAGGTGGGGCCCGGCTGGATCGTGATGTTCGAGGGGGAGGTCACCTCGAACGACCTTGATCGCGCGCTCAGGGAGGTCAGCAATCCCGAGCGCGCCCCACGCCCGACGCTTTCTGAGCGAGACTGGGGCGTTGTCGGTCGTCGCTATTCGGAGGCGTTCCGGGTTGCTCGGGAGCGCGCTCCCCGGCGGGGTCGTCTGAGGTAGCTCAACGCTGCGGGCCGCGAGTCGTGACGGAGCTGGGATACCAGCTCGCTCAGCCAGTCGATCGCTTTCTTCGCGTCTCCGACTGCGGCTCTCGTCGCGTGCTGCTCTCGATTCACGTCTTCCTGGCTCAACTCGGGTAGTTCAGACGTTGGTTTCCCCTCGAACAGGCCAGGTCCGCTCAGCCCGATCGCTTCGAAGTGCCGACGGATCTTTCCCCCGGAAGACTCCACCCAGCCGAGCGGCAACGCGCCTTCGGTCGCAGCGATGACGAGCCCGTGAAGGCGATCGCCCACCACAACAGCGCATTTAGAGTACAGGGCTCGCAATCGGCCCTCCTGTTCAGCGTGCGAGTAGCTGGAAGGCCAATCGAGAATCTCAGCTCCAAGCGAGCGGGCGATCTCGCTTGCGCGATCTTGGTCCTGCCTGACTTGCACGACGACGGTCGGCTTGAGGCCGAGGCGTGAACTCAACCGACGTGCCCATTCCATCCATGCCTCCGACGGGACGGGCCGATCTCCTCGAAGAACGAAGGCAATCTCGGTCCGCTGGGTGGATGTCCCAAGCTGTGGATTGTCTCCAAGCTCGGAGAACGCCCAGTCCGGCCCGACCGGACGAACTCCGATCGACGCAAGAGTGCCCGGCTCGCGCCACTGGACGTAGTCGAATCGGTCGAACGCGAGTCGGTACCAACGCCTCAATACGCGGCGACTCGACTGAGGAACAGACACGCCGAGCCACAGTGATGATCCGCCGCGGAAGCGAACGATGGTCGCGGCGACGACGAGCGGAATCAAGAGCAATGCCCCGCTTGGACGCACTCGGAACTCGCCGGCGTTCATGATCAGAAGGGTGCGTCTGCGCGCCGCGCTCGCGAGGAGTTGTGCATACCAGCGAACGAAGCTCCTGGTGAGCTGCGAAGTGCTCTCAACTTGCAGCCCCGCGAGGAAGTCGGGAGTGCTTCGCCGAATCCAGACGTTGAGAGGACCGATCTGTCCCTGCGTCCTCAGGTAGGGCCGTCGAAGCAGCGAGTCCCCGACGTTCGTGTTCTCCCCCGTCGTCCAGGAGAACACGGCCGGAGGGAGAGGCTGGGCTTGTGACGTGTGCATCTAAGAGTGTGCTTTCCGGTGGCAATACGCGGACTGATTAGCTTCGCCGCTTCCAAAGCTCGGCGGGGAATGATGCGAGGAGAGGGCTCGAGTCCCACTCCAGCGGCGGTGCCGGAGTTGCGGTGAGCCCCGACTCCCAGGAGTCTGCGGGATTCGGCATCTCACGGCCGGTGCCGAGGTAGTAGTCCTCGTACTTGAATGGCCGCTCCTTGGAGGATGTCACGAGAACGGCGGGCACTCCGTAGGCCTCGGCAATGACGATCGCATGGAGCGAGCTTGCGACCACGAGGTTCGCGGACGCGATGGTCCGAATTCGATCGAAAGGATCGCCGCGTGGGTCGATGGCGTTTGATGGCCACAGCCTGATGTCGTTGTAGTTGGGCATCAGGACGACGCCGCCTGTCTTGCGCCTCACTCCGATCTCTTCGTCCGACCAGAGCTCCGGGATCAGGAGGGCTGGATCTCCGAATACCTCAGGAACCACATTGCCGAAGGTTCTGAGGACCTGTGCTGTCCGAGGCCCGCGGATCGCTCTGACGTCGAACTTCGGAAAGACGGAATCGTCCACCGACTTGCCGTTGATGCCCGCCCCCCACACAACATCTCCCTCGTGTCCGAGGCGCATGATCGAGCCGACGGCAAGAAGCCGACGTGAGCGATCCAGTGATCGCCCGAGGCCGTGCTGTGTGCGGAGGCGGTCGACGATGAGAGGACCGAGGAGATCTCCGAAGTTGTTGAAACCTCGGCGCGCAGGCACCCATCGGGTGACCGGCCCCTTCCCCAAACGGCCCCAACGCTTCGGATTCCAGTGGACTACTTCAGGCACGCTTGCCCTTCTTTCGGGTGATGAGGAGTCGGATCTGGGTCTGCATCGCTACGCGGCTTTCACGGTCGGCAATGAGCATATTGAGCACAACGCAGACGAGGAGCGCCACAGCGCCTACCGGCAAGGCGAATGTCCAGAATGCGAATGGGGCGGACGCCCATGCGGTCGTCTGGAGCCACGCAATCACAAGCACCGCTGGCGCGACGGCGAATGCACACTTGAGTACCTGCCAGACATACCGCCAAGCCGGCAAGGTGATGTATCGGTGAAGCGCAAATAGTCGGATCGGCCAGGTGCATATCCGGGCAAAGCGTGAGATTGCAATACCGATGAGTCCGAGAGGTGCGAAAACGAACACCAAGGCGATCGAGATGATGTTCTGAACCAAGGCCAGCCAGAATGCTGCTCCAGCGTGGCCGGTGCCGACCAAGGCCCCGCGGTCAAACATCGCGACGGCCGCAAAGGCCCAGCCGCCAGCCATGATCCAAATGAGCGGAATCGCGGCATCCCACCCGCTGCCGAACATGAACGGGACGATCTGTGTGGAGAGCGCCGCCACGATGGCGAAGACTGGAAAGCTCAGGGTGGCGGTCGCAAACGTCAGCTGCCGGAAAATGCGACTGACGCGCCCCAGATCGTCCTGAGCTCGTGAGAAGGTCGTGAGCGAAACGCGGGTGATCACGGCGCTCACGAGTTCCTGGAGCATGACGCCGAGACGTTGCGCGAGAGCGTAGATGCCCAAATCGGTGGTGGAGAAAAGCACTCCCACGACGAGCTTGTCAATCTGCGACTGAATCGCGTCGAGCAGTTCGATTCCGAGCAAGCTGACGCCCGTCCGCCAGAGAGACTTCAGGGAGTCGAGCGAGTAGGTGAACGTGGGGCGCCAACTGGTCGACGTCCACAGGACGATCACCGCAGCGGCAGTTTCTGCGATCGCCTGCGCCACCAGCGCCCAGGCGCCCGCTCCGAGCAACGCCAGGGGGAGTGCCACGACTGCCCCAGCCAACGTTGCACCAATAGTGCGGACGGACAGTTTCCGGAAGGCAAACTCGCGAGCAAGCAGCGCCGCGGGGGTGCGTGAGAGAGCGGAGAGCGGGATGATCGCTCCCAACGCGACGAGCACGGGCCCAAGCTGTGGTTGATCGAGGATCGTGGCAATCCAGGGTGCCGCCACCCATAATGCTCCGTAAATCACTACCGAAATTGCGACAGAGGTCCAGAACGCTGTCGAGGCGTCCTTCGGAGCGAGTTCACGCTTCTGTATCAGAGCTTTCGAGAATCCCGAATTCACGAAGACCTGCAGGATCGCGATGAACGAGGTCGCCAATGCGACCAATCCGAAGTCTGCTGGACCCAACAGGCGGGCCAGGATCGCGAAGAGGACCAGGGAGACGACTTTCGTGGACCACTGTTCGACGAAAACCCAACCCGCGGAGCCTACAAATTTGCGTCCAAGCCCGTCAGTCACGCGAGATCACGATTTCCAAAGCACGTGCTCCGGTACTCGAGCGATGCCCGCCCCCGTATCGTTGACGCCGTAGCTCAAGACGATCTCGTTCTCTATGCGTGTCAGCCCGGAGAAGTACGTCGCGGAAAACAGCCCAGGATTGATCGGCTTGAGGCGCGGCAGCATACTCCGCCACGAGTGCAGGAGTCCTCGACGGCTAAGTCGTGCGAGCCGACCAGCGTGGAGATCGATCAAAACTAGACGGCCGAAGTAGATCTTCCGTGGAAGCCCTGGAATCGGCCGCTGCTGGTTGCCGACGACGACGGCGGATCCGTCGCTGGTGATCAATGGTTGAGACCCGATGTGCAGGCGAGGGAACTGCTGCGGCATCGGCGCTGTCAATTCCACTTCGAAGTTGAGGTGGTCGGACGAGCCCAGCTCGCCGGAACTGAGCCTCCAAACCGTGAGGGGTGCCAGTGAGTAGATCATCTGGAGAGAGCCGTCGGATGCTTCGAAGAACGCCCAGTTCTTCTCGACCATGCGACGGGGTGCGAGCACGCAGCGCTGGGGGTGTCCGAGCGAGGGTGTTACCCGCTGCAGGTAAATGGAGTTCTCGCCGGAGTGCACGTTACCCGTGTTGAACGTGGCGTACACCTGCCCAGAGAGCTTCACCAGCTTGGGATCAGCCGTTTTCGGGATCCCTCGTGCAGAGTTCACGGCGCTCAGATCGACGAGCGTGTCTTCGCCGCCGGAGCCGAGACGGGCGACGAAGGCTCTGAACGGCCGCTCCCCCGGAAAGCTCTCCGCACGGAAAGCGATGACTACGTCGTTCTCGTGCTGAATCGTACTCGGATTGAACACATTGGTCAGATCGTTCGCCGCGGCCACCTGTGCGAGTCGTGACTCCAGATTGGCGTCTCGATGTCGTTCCAGCGTTATGAAGTCCATAGATGGGTGTCCCCCTGGGTGGTGACGATTGGTCGAATGACTCGCGCCACGTAAGCGTCGGATGGTAATGGTCGGGAGCGCGCCGGCAGCGCGAGAGTAAGTGCAATGCGGTGCATCAGAGCCGTCGGGTGGGGAGGGTGGGGAGGAGCTGCTCGAGGTATGCGGCGGTGTCTTCCCAGCCGTCGACGGCGTGGCAGGTGACGCCCATGGCGAGGACGGGGTAGTCGTTGCCGTCGGGGTCGAGGCGGTCGCCGATGAAGAGCATGTCGTCGAGGGGGATGCCGGTCTGTTCGGTGAGTTTCTGCATGCCGTAGGCCTTGTCGATGCCGCGGTGGGTGATGTCGACGGAGGTGGAGCCGCCGGAGCGGACTTCGAGGTCGGGGATGCGGGCGGCGACGGCTTCGCGGAGGGTGTTCTT
>JAVBUN010000099.1:0-4094 GCA_031555335.1 Microbacterium sp. | reverse complement strand
CGTCCAGTACATTGCGAAGCACCACCTCTACCGGAGCAAGGCATGAGCAACCCCGACCAGCCCAGCACGCCGCCGCTGACCCGGCGCCAGCTGCGCGAGATCCGCAACACCGGATCCACGCCGATCGTGAACGCGGACGCGCAGCCCGATGAGCCGGAGCCCACGCCCGCGGCCGCCCCGGCGCCGCTCGCCCATGCGGCCGCGCCCGTCGTGCTTCCGCCGGCACCCGGACCCGACGCGAGCGTCGACCTCGGCGTCTCGGCGCTCACCCGCCGTCAGGCGCGAGAGCAGGAGCGCATCCGCACCGCATCGATTCCGGTGATCACCCCGGATGCCCCGGCGTCTGCCTCGCCCGCACCCGCTGCGTCACAGCCGGCGCCCGAAGAGCGCAGCGATGACTCGGCCGAGGCCGATGTGGCCGAACTGTTCGCCGCACCCGAGGACGACCAGTCGGCGGATCGCACGCCGCTTCTCACCGCGGAAGCCGCGCTCGATGAGGCCGAGGCGCCCGCAGAACCCGCAGCCACCGTGTCGCCGCAACTCGGGTCGGCGCTGCTGGACGGCCCCGCCCCGCGCGTCGAGCTGCCGCCGTCGTTCGACCACCTGCTGACCCGCGAGAGCGCGCCGACCGGTTCGGTCGTGACGCCCAATGCGCTGATCCTCTCGCAGACGCCGACCACCGGCTCGTTCACCTCTCCCGTCGCCGCCACCGGAGAGGTCATCATCACCGGTGTGTTCGACCTTCCCGAGGGCCTGGGATCCCGCGGTCACGCGCCGGGCACGACCGACGGCAAGGAAGCCGATGCCGTGCTCGTCGATGGCGAGCTTCCCGCCTCCTCGTCGCCCACGCCCATCGCCGCGAGCGCGGCGATCAGCACGGTGCGCAGCGCCGACGAGATCATCCGACCCCCGGCGCCCGAAAAGGGCAGCCGTCTCATGCTCGCCCTGGCGATCACGGCAGGCGCTCTGGCCCTGGCCCTGGTGAGCGTACTGATCATCGCCGTGGCGACAGGAGTGTTCTCATGACGGCCTCGAGCGCGGGCATCGCTGCCCTGCAGATCGCCGCACGCGCGGCCGATGCCAAGGGCGGAGAGGACCTGGTCGCGCTCGATGTCTCCGAGCCGCTTCCCCTGGTCGACGTGTTCCTGCTCGTCACGGGGCGCAGCGAGCGCAACGTGGCCGCGATCGCCGACGAGATCGAGGACCAGCTGCTCGAGGCCGGCATCAAGCGACTGCGGCGCGAAGGCCGTCAGGAGTCCCGATGGGTGCTGCTCGATTTCGGAGACGTCGTGGTGCACGTCTTCCACGAGGAGGAGCGGGTCTTCTACGGGCTCGAGCGGCTCTGGAAGGACTGCCCGACGGTGCCGATCGAGCTGCCCGAGCGGGCGGCGACCGACTGATCGCGAGACGCCTCACTGCAGGCAGAACTCGTTCCCTTCGGGATCCTGCATCTGGTAGTAGTACTCGGGCCAGGCGCCCCACGTCTGATCGACGAGACGCACGACGGTGGCGCCCAGCGCGACGATCCGATCGCGTTCGGCATCGAGTTCGGCGCGGGAAGGTTCTCGGCCGGGGGTGGCGTTGACGTCGATGTGCAGCCGATTGCGACCGGACTTGGGCGTATCGGCGTGGTGGAAATAGAACCGCGGGCCCTTTCCCTCGGGGTCCTCGGCGAGCCCGCGGAGCGCGAGGTCGTCGTCGGTGAGGCCGGCGTCGAGCTGCTGCTGCCGGATGCCGCCCGTCCAGTCCAGCCGCGGATAGCCGAACACGTCGGCCCAGAAGTGCGACAGTCGACGCGGATCGTCCGCGTAGAAGGTGATGTTGCCGAGTCCGACCATGCTCCACTGCCTTTCGTCGTTGCCGGTCACGGTAACCGCCCCCTCCGACACGCGCGAGCGTCGGCCATGGTTTCGAGCCGGGTTCGCGGATGTAGTACGCTAGGGGGGTTGCCCCGCGAGGGGTGAAGAAGGGCCTGTGGCGCAGCTGGTAGCGCACCTGCATGGCATGCAGGGGGTCAGGGGTTCGAGTCCCCTCAGGTCCACCACTTTCTGGAAGGGCCCCGAGTCGATGACCTCGATTCGGGGCCCTTCTGTCTGTGCTGCACCGCTGTGCGCTCGCGCCGGCGTCCGCTCCGCGACGACGCTACCGACTCGCGGCGGGCACTCCCGCGGCCGCCTCGAGCGTCGTCAGCCGGGCCGACGGGTCGCCGGTGATCTCGACCACCGCGACGGAGGCGGGAATGAGATCGGGGTCGTCGACGAGCTCGAGGATGAGCCCGTCGACGGTCGCTCGTAGGGCGGGATGCTCCTCCGCGCCGACCTCGATCGCATCGCGGGACGTGAGCGGAAGCACCACGAGGAGGTCCACGGAACGCAGGGCGTGGGCGGTCATCGCTCGCGCCGTCTCGATGAGGGCGTCGCCGTGGTCGTCCCCGAGATCGGTGACCGCCATCAGGTAGGCGAGGAAGTCGAGCGGGCCTCGCTCCGCGATGACCCACCTCCCGTGGTCCTCGGCCGTCAGGCGACCGGCGGCGACGCGCAGCTGGGCGGCGAACATCGCCGCCCCTGGAGCGTCCCAGGCCTCGTCGATGAGCTCGAACGGGTCGGGGAGCACGGTGAATTCCGGATGGCGGAGGACGAAATCCGAGATCAGCGTGCTCTTGCCGCTGGCGTGGGTGCCCGACACGACGATGCGCATGAGCGCGAGACTACCGGGGTCGACGCTGCTGCGGCACGCGGCCGTCCCGGGCCCGCCCCCGGGGATGCGTCGGCCGAGAAAGGCGAGCGGCGGACACGCGATGGGCCCTACTCTGGGCCCATGCGCGAGAAAGACCTCGACGTCGAAGGTGTGCCGCAGGCCGTCGCCACCGGCGCCCTCCCGGCCGCCGAGCGGATCGACGAACTGGTCGCGGCCGCCCACGCGCGGGCGCTCGGCCACGGGGAGGGCGCGGTCGCGGACTACATCCCGATCCTCGCCGACGCGGACCCGGAGGCCTTCGGGGTCTGCGTCGCGGACGTCGGAGGCGGACTCCACGAAGTGGGGGACACCCGCACGCCGTTCTCCATCCAGTCGATCTCGAAGGCATTCGTGTACGCGCTCCTGTGCGAGCACCTTGGTCATGAAGCGGTGCATGAGATCGTCGGCGTCAACAACACCGGACTCCCGTTCAATTCGGTGGTGGCGATCGAGCTGAACGACGGTCACCCCATGAATCCGATGGTGAACGCCGGGGCGCTCGCGACGACGGCGCTCCTGCCCGGCGCGACCGCGGGAGAGAAGTGGGGTGTGCTCCACGCCGGACTCTCGCGTTTCGCCGGACGCGAGCTCGTGCTCGACGAGGAGGTCTTTCGGTCCGAGAGCGAGACCAACCACCGCAACCGCGCGATCGCGCAGCTGCTCGAGAGCTACGGCCGCATCCGCAGCGACCCGGCGGACGTGGTCGACGTGTACACGCGACAGTGCGCGCTGCTCGTCGATGCCCGCGACCTTTCCGTCATGGGTGCGACGCTCGCGGACGGCGGGGTGAACCCGCTCACCGGCGAACGCGTCGTCTCCGCCACCGTCTGCCGCGACACGCTCGCCGTGCTCGCCGCCAGCGGGCTCTACGAGCGGTCGGGGGAGTGGCTGTTCGAGGTCGGCATTCCGGGCAAGTCCGGCGTCGCCGGCGGG
This sequence comes from Microbacterium sp., assembly GCA_031555335.1. Classification (GTDB taxonomy): domain Bacteria; phylum Actinomycetota; class Actinomycetes; order Actinomycetales; family Microbacteriaceae; genus Microbacterium. The sequence goes on along the minus strand of JAVBUN010000099.1, from coordinate 425 downwards.
CTCGTCACCGTCGCGCCGGGCAAAGCCGGAATCGGTGCCTACGCGCCGCGCCTGGACAGCGCCGGCAACAGTGTGCGCGGACAGATCGCGACGGCCTACCTCTCGCGCGCTCTCGGGCTCAACATCTTCGCGTCTGACCCCCACCGCACCGGAGGAGACCCCGCATGAGCACCGACCCGCACACCACTCCCGGCGCGTCCGCCCCCCGGAGATCGTGGGTGCCGATGATCGGACTGTTCCTGGCACAGATCCTGATGTCGTACAACGTCTCGGCACTGCCCGTGTCGCTCGGCGGGATGGTCGAGACGTTCGGCGTCTCGCCGACCGAGGTGAGCACGGCGATAGTGACCTACGGCCTCGTCGTCGCGGCGCTGGTCATGGTGGGCGCGAAGATCGGGCAGCGGGTGGGCTGGGTCATCATGTTC
>JAVBUN010000230.1:0-3556 GCA_031555335.1 Microbacterium sp. | reverse complement strand
ATCGCCGCGGTCGCGCTGCACGGCGATCTGAACCAGGCCAAGCGCACGCGCAACCTGCAGCGGCTCACCGACGGAAAGGTGAACGTGCTCGTCGCCACGGACGTCGCCGCCCGGGGCATCCACGTCGACGACATCGACCTCGTCGTGCAGGCCGACGCGCCGGACGAGTTCAAGACCTACCTGCACCGCTCCGGTCGCACCGGTCGTGCGGGACGCTCGGGCACGGTCGTCACCCTGATCACCCGCCAGCGTCGTCGCCGGATGACCGAGCTGCTCGACCGCGCCGAGATCGACGCGCCGTTCGACGAGGTGCGCCTCGGCGACGACGTGATCGAAGAGGTGTCGGGCCGTCAGCTCGCCGACGTCGCGAGCTGAGCTCCCGCGCTCGTCCCGACCGTCAGAAGAGGCGCGGCGCCTCGGTGGCGGCGGGGCGTGCGCGACCCGTGGTGCGAACGGATGCGGCGACCGCCGCCGCATCCGTCACCGCGCCGGAGTGCGCCGCCATCGAACTGACCGGCCGGGCGCGGAACGGCTCGTCGTCGTCCTGGCCGTCGAGGCCGTGCGCCCGCAACAGGGGTCGCACGCGCCGTGACAACCACTGCCGGTAGGTCTTGGGCGCCGCCGCCGACGCCCCCGGATAGAGCCCGAGGTAGCTCGAGACGAGCTCGGGATGCGTTCGTCCCAGCCACTGCATGAACCAGGACTTCACGCCCGGACGCAGATGCAGCGCGCCGTAGATGACCCGCACGGCCCCCGCCTCGCGGATGCGGCGCAGCGCGTCGTCGAGCGCCGGCAGCGAGTCGGTGAGGTGGGGGAGGATCGGCATCAGGAACACCGTGACGCGGAACCCCGCGTCGGTCGCCGCCCGCACCGTGTCGAGTCGCGCCTGCGCGCTGGGCGTTCCGGGCTCGATCTGCTTCTGCAGTTCGTCGTCGTAGACGGCGATCGACATCGCGATCGACACCGGCACCCGGGTACGGGCCTCCTGCAGCAGCGGCAGATCCCGGCGCAGCAGCGTGCCCTTGGTCAGGATCGAGAACGGGGTGCCGGAGTCTGCGAGCGTCTCGATGATGCCCGGCATGAGCCGGTACTTGCCCTCGGCCCGCTGATACGGATCGGTGTTGGTGCCGAGCGCGACCTGCTCGTGCTGCCAGGATCCGCGGCGCAGCTCGCGCGCCAGCACCTCGGCGACGTTCACCTTGACGATCACCTGCGAGTCGAAGTCGCGCCCGGTGTCGAGGTCGAGGTAGGTGTGCGTCCCGCGGGCGAAGCAATATACGCACGCATGCGAACAGCCACGGTAGGGGTTCACTGTCCAGTCGAAGGGCATCGCCGACGAACTCGGCACGTGGTTGAGCGCCGAACGGGCGGCGACCTCGTGGAAGGTCATGCCGGCGAACTCGGGGGTCGTCACCGAGCGGACGAGACCCTCGAGTCGCTCCATGCCCGGGAGGGCGGCCGCATCCGTCGCCCCGACTTCCTGCCCCTGCCATCGCATCCTCCGAGTAGAACAAAAATACGAAGATACGTCAATCACCGATCGCGGAGATTCGCAGAACGCGACCTCCGCGCACGGGATCCGGTGCGCAGTGGAGGACAATGGACCGGTGCCCCACCCCGCCGAACCCGCGGCGGCCCCCACCCGCCGCGCCGCGCGCGCAACCGCCGTCGCCCTGCGCCGCCGTCGACTCATCGCCGGCGCGCTGGTGGTCGCCGTACTCGCCGTGGTCGTCCTGATCGCCGTGATCGCCGGGTCCGGGTCGACGTCGTCGCCGGAGCCGGTCGCCGAGCGGCCCGCGCCCGCCGAGGCCATTCCCGCGCCGCGGTTCACCACCGTGGCGCCCGCCCCCTCGATCTGCGACGATCCCGCTGTCGCCGCCGCGGTCGCCGCCGGCGACGACGAGGCGGTGGTGACGGCGGCGGGCGGCGGCACGGCGTTCCGCGAGGCCGTGGTGTCCGGCGCCGCATCCGCGTGCGTGTCGCTCTCGGACCCCGCGCGGCTCTGGGTCGTGGTCAACAAGCAGCGCCCGCTCGATCCCGTCTCGTACGAGCCGCAGGGGCTCGTGACGCTGCAGGGCATGCGCACCCTGAACGCGGGCATCGTGCGGCAGGATGCGGCGGAGGCGCTGCAGGCGATGGCGGCGGCCGTCGAGCAGTCCGGCGTCGGCGAGATCGGGCAGCTGAGCGGCTACCGCTCGTACGACGTGCAGGTGCGCACCTACGCCGAGAACGTGGCGAAGGGCGGGCAGGCGGAGGCCGACATCTCGAGCGCGCGCCCGGGATACAGCGAGCATCAGCTCGGGATCACGATGGACCTCATGCCGTGCTCATCCGGATGCGGCACCCTCGACGACTTCGGTGCGTCGCCCGAGGGGCAGTGGGTGGCGGAGAATGCGTGGCAGTTCGGCTTCGTCGTGCGCTATGAGGAGGGCTACACGCCGATCACCGGGTACGAGGCCGAGCCCTGGCACCTGCGCTACCTCGGGCCCGAGCTCGCCCGCGCCTACCACGAGGGTGGCTGGCACACTCTCGAGGAGTTCTTCGGACTGCCGGCCGCGCCCGGCTACCCCGGCTGAGCGACCGCCGGCACGCGGGGAAGGCCGCCCTGGAGGCATCCCACAACCACGGAACTCAGTTCCGTCCTGCGCGGCATGCGATTCCACATCGCGCTTCGTGCGCCGCATCCGTTCGCCTAGAATCGCGCCGAGTGGCGACGTCGCCCCCGCGCTTCCCGCGCCAGGGCCGCCGCCCGGACACCTGTCGCCGAGAGGGAGGACTGCGCGCCATGGAACGCGAGATCTACGACGAGGACCACGAGGCGTTCCGTGACGTCGTCACGGAGTTCATCAAGCGCTACGGCACGAACGAGAAGCGCGAGCAGTGGGACGCGGACGGCGAGATCGATCGCGCCACCATGCTCGCGGCGGGCGAGGCGGGGATCATCGGGCTCTCGGTCCCCGAGGAGTTCGGCGGTGCCGGGATGCTGCAGGACTACCGGTTCCGGGCGGTCGTCAACGAGGAGACCATCAAGGCGGGTCTCGGGTCTCTCGCCGGGGCGTTCGGCATCCAGGACGACCTGGCCGTGCCGTACCTCGCGCACTTCGGCACGCAGACGCAGAAGGAGAAGTGGCTGCCCGGGATGGCGACCGGCGAGGTGATCGGCGCCCTCGCGATGACCGAGCCCGGCACCGGCAGCGACCTGCGCGGCATCAAGAGCGTGGCGAAGAAGGTCGACGGCGGCTGGATCCTCAACGGCGCGAAGACGTTCATCTCGTCGGGTAAGACGGCGGACCTGCTCGTCACGTTCGTGAAGACGGGTGAGGGCAACCGGCCCGACGCCTTCAGTCTCGTGCTCGTCGAGAACGGGATGCCGGGCTTCGAGCACGGCAAGAAGCTGCACAAGGTCGGGTTCGCCGGGCACGACACCGCCGAGCTGTCGTTCGTCGACGTGTTCATCCCCGACGAGAACCTCATCGGCGGCGAGCCGGGTCACGGCTTCGTGCAGCTCATGCGCAACCTGCCGCTGGAGCGGCTGTCGATCGGTGTGGCCGCCGCG
>JAVBUN010000214.1:0-2640 GCA_031555335.1 Microbacterium sp. | reverse complement strand
CTTGGCGTCCTGCCGGGGGGTGCCGGCCTCGCCGGAGTGCACGTACGCGCTGACCGCGGTGACCTGCTCGCCGTCGATGTCGAGATCGGCCTCGATCCAGCGGCCGCGCGAGTCGACGTCCTCGTCGCCGAGCTCGATGCGCGACGCGGCGATCGGCAGACGGCTCGCGACCGCGACCCCCGAACGCCCCTTCGCCAGCGACTCGTCGTGGACGATGTGCCAGCCGGGCAGCGCGTCGTCGAGGTGCACGCGCTCGGCGCGCACCTCCTGCAGGGTCAGGATGTCGACTTCGGCCCGGTCGAGCCACCCGGCCATGCCGTTGCGGACGGCGGCGCGGATGCCGTTGACATTGACGGAGGCGATACGGATCGTTCGGGGCACGCCTTTCAGCGTATCCCGGGGTGCAGACACGGCGTTCGTGGGGCCGGCGTCACCCGCAGTCGTCGGATCGGTGGGGCGGGTGGGGTGGTATGGGGCTGGTGAGGTGCGTGCGGGTAACTGAGTCCGACGACTGCGGGTGCACGGGCGGCACGTGCGGGCGGGCTGGCAGGCGGAGGCGGCGCGGCGGATGGTGGCGCGGGCGGGCCGGCGGAGGTGGGTGGTGCCGGCCGCAGTCGGCGGATCGGTGGGGCGGGTGGGGGGGGGTGGGGCTGGTGAGGCGTGTGCTGGTGATTCGGTCCGACGACTGCGGGTGCGGGCGGCGGCACCGGGGGCGCCGGTGGTGCGGGCGGGCGCGTGGGATGCGGGCACGGGCGGGCGTGCGGATGCGGCGCGCGGGTGGACGTACGGAGGGAGCCGTCCGTGCCGCACGGCGGGGGCTCAGTCGAGCAGGTCTCGCATGCGGGAACGCGCGGCGTCCTCCTCGGCGCGGAGTGCGCCGAGCTCGGTGCGGGCGCGCCGGAGCTCCCGTGCGGTGAGCGGACGCCGCCACCAGGGGGCCGAGACGGCGGCGGACTCCGCCTCGCGCACCCGCACCTGCGCGGCGACGCGGAGCGCTTCGTGCTCGCGCCGCGCCCGCTCCTCGGCCGAGAGTTCGACGAGGGGCAGGTCGCGGTCGCCGGTCGCGACGGCGATCCAGGCGGCCGCGACGAGGATGACGATGCCGTTGATGCGGAACCACAGCAGGAATCCGATGAACACCGCGAACGTCGCCAGGAGGGGATTGGACGGCGTGTAGAGCAGCAGCAGGCCGGCGCCGAACTGCATGACCGCGAGCGCGGCACCGCCCAGCAGCGAACCGGGCCAGATGCGGCGCCACCGCAGCGACGTTCCGGTCAGGAAGCGGAACAGCAGCGCGAGTGCGACGGCGTTGATGCCGAATGCGACCAGGAGTGTCAGCACCCGCACGACGGCGCTCGACCAGCCGGAGTCCGCGCTCCAGCCGAAGACCGAGAGGATGACCTCCATCGCCCAGATCGTCATCTGCACGAGCAGCGAGCCGGCGAGGAGGGCGATGCCGAAGATGAGAGCCGCGAGCAGATCCCGCGCCTTGAGCAGCACGTAGCTCCGGCCGTCGTAGGGGAGCCCGAACGTGTCGCGCACGGCCCGGCGGGCGTAGGTGACGAACCCGATCGCGGTCCAGATGATGACGACGAGGGCGACGAGACCGGTGATGGTCAGCAGGCTCCCGGAGCTCGCCGCGATCTCCTGGACCTGTTCCGGCTTCACCAGGCCGCTGTCGCTGATGAGGTTCGGGATGTAGCTGTTGATGATGGCGATCAGCTGGTCGACCGCATCCGGATCGCCGCCCAGCCAGCCGCCGACGATCGCGAAGCTCAGGTAGATGGCCGCGAAGATCGTGAACAGCGACTGGTAGCTGATGCCGGCGGCGAGCAGAAAACCGTTGTGCTGCAGGAAGTGGCGCCACACCCGCACCGGGAACCAGGCCAGCGTCCGGCGGGTGAGGCGGGTCGCGCGCTCGATCGGCTCGTCGAAGCGTTCGCGAAGCGACGCCTGGCCGGCCTCCCACCGTGCCCGCAGGGTGTCCTCCGGTGCAGGGATCGGCAGCGGGGCGGACCCGTTGCCCGGCTTCTGCCGCTTATCGCTCACGCTGCCAGGGTATCGAGCGGGGGATGCCGCATCCGCCGCATCCCCCGCTCGGTTCGGCGTTCAGCCGCGCAGGACGGCCTGCTTGACCTCGGCGATGGCCTTCGTCACCTGGATGCCGCGGGGGCACGCCTCGGTGCAGTTGAAGGTCGTGCGGCACCGCCACACGCCCTCCTTGTCGTTGAGGATGTCCAAGCGCACATCGCCCGCGTCGTCGCGCGAGTCGAAGATGAAGCGGTGCGCGTTCACGATCGCGGCCGGACCGAAGTACTGTCCGTCGGTCCAGAACACGGGGCAGGACGAGGTGCACGCGGCGCACAGGATGCACTTGGTGGTGTCGTCGAAGCGCTCGCGATCGGTGATCGACTGGATGCGCTCCTTGCCCGGCTCGGGCGTGGACTTCGAGATCAGGAACGGCTGCACCTCGCGGAAGGACGCGAAGAACGGGTCCATGTCGACGATGAGGTCCTTCTCGAGCGGCAGGCCCTTGATGGCCTCGACGTAGATCGGCTTCGAGATGTCGAGGTCCTTGATCAGGGTCTTGCACGCGAGACGGTTGCGGCCGTTGATGCGCATCGCGTCGGACCCGCAGAT
>JAVBUN010000044.1:0-4126 GCA_031555335.1 Microbacterium sp. | reverse complement strand
CGAGCGACCATTCGCGATACGTCACCCCGGCGGCGTCGAACGCCGCCGCGAGCGGCGGGATCCACTCCGGGTTCTCGTGCAGGATGTAGACCGCGGGCGCGGAGGATGCCTCACTCATACCGCGATGCTAAAGGACCGGCGAGGGGGCGGGATCCGCGCGGGATACCGGGCGTAATGTTCGCGCTCAGCCGCGCGCGTCGGCATTCCGCTGCGCCGCCACCGCCGCCAGGCCGTTCCGGAGGTCCGCGATCAGGTCGTCGACGGACTCGAGACCGATCGACACCCGCACGAGCCCGGGGTGGATCCCGAGGCGCGCCTTGCGGTCATCGTCGAAGGCGAGATGCGTCGTCGTCGCGGGATGGATGATCATCGAGCGGGTGTCGCCGATGTTCGTCATGCGCGAGAAGACCTGCAGCCGGTCGATCAGCGCGCGGGCGCCGTCCTGCCCGCCGGCGACGGTGAACGCGAAGACCGAGCCGGAACGGCCGTCGTACAGCCGGTCGGCGAGCTCCTTGTCGGGGTGCCCGTCGAGGCCGGCGAAGTCGACGGACTCGACCTCGGGCTGCGCGGCGAGCCAGCGCGCGATCGTCACGGCGCTGTCGAGGTGACGATCCATCCGCAGCGACAGCGTCTCCATGCCCTGCTGCAGCAAGAAGCCGTTGAAGGGCGACAGGGCGGGGCCGATGTCGTTGACGACCGCGAGACGCAGATAGCCCTCGAAGGCGTGGCGGTTGCCGAGGCGCTCGAGGAACGACGGGGCGCCGGATGCGGACGCATCCGTGATGCCCGGCCACCGCCGCGGACCCGCCGCCCAGTCGAACGTGCCGCCGTCGACGATCGCGCCGGAGATGCCGGCGCCGTGACCGCTCAGGAACTTGGTCGAGGAGTGCACGACGATGTCGGCGCCGTGTTCGAGCGGGCGCAGCAGATACGGGGTGGCGACGGTGTTGTCGACGACCAGGGGGATGCCGTGGCGCCGGGCGACCCGTGCCACCACGGCGATGTCGACGATGTCGTTCTTCGGGTTCGGGATGGACTCGGTGAAGATCGCCTTCGTGTCCGGGCGGATCGCCGCCTCCCACTCGTCCTCGTCGCGCCAGTCCCACACGTACCCGACGCGGTACCCGATGCGGGTGAAGGCGCGGTCGAAGAGCAGCTGCGTGCCGCTGTAGATGCTGGCGGTCGACACGAAGTGCTCGCCCGCATCCAGCAGCGCGAACAGCGTCGAGCTGATCGCGGCCGCACCCGAGCCCACAAGCACCGTGCCCGCGCCGCCCTCGAGCGAGGTGATGCGGCGCGCGGCGACGTCGTTCGTCGGGTTCTGGTGCCGCGAGTAGAGCTGGCCCGCCTCGTCGCCGGCGAAGCGGTCGCGCGTCTGGTCGAACGAGTCGAACCGGAACGCGTTCGCCATGTGAATCGGGGTGATCCGGGCGCCGAACCCCGGCTCGGGTAGCTCGCCGGCGTGCACCTGGCGGGTCTCGAAGCCGAAGCCGTCCCAGTCGTAGTGCGGCGGGTGGGCGCCCGCCGGCTCGGCCCCCTCACCCACGTCGTCGCCCGGGGTCACTTCTCCAGCATCCTGCCGAGCAGGGCCAGGTTCGGGTCCGCTCCGTTCACGTGCCAGTCCCCCGCGATGCGGGCCTTGTAGGCGCGCGGGTTGTGCGAGGCGAGCGTGCGGGCGTTGCGCCAGTGGCGGTCGAGCAGCGCGGACCGATCCAGCGCCGACGACCCGAGCACGTCGAAGACGAGTGTCGCCGCCTCGAGGGTCTGCTCGGTGATGGTCACCTGCGCCTCGAACACCGCCACGGTCGCTCGCGCGACGAGGTCGCCGATCTCGGCGGCGTCGACGCCCTCATCGATCGCGTCGACGATCTCGTCGAGCTTGCGCGCGGACCAGACGACGGATGCCTCGGTGGCCGAGGCCAGCGCGCCGAGCCGACCGATCGTCTCCAGGTACTGCGGATCGTTGCGGGCGACGTCGGTGAGCCCCTGCGGGTAGGTGCGGGTGCGCGCACGGAGCGCGTCGACGGCGTCGGTGTGCGCCGCGCGGGCGATGCCGGCGAGCGTGGCGAGGTGCACGAGCTGTACGAGCGCCTCGGCGTACGGCACGCGGTCGGTGAAGGGCGCCACGTCCTCGGCCGCGACGGCGACATCGGTGAAGACCGTGGTGCCGCTGCCGGTGAGGCGCTGGCCGATGCCGAACCAGTTGTCCTGCAGCTCGACCCCGGGGGCGTCGCGGCGGACCATGGCAGTCACGAAGTTCGACGGGTCGTCGAGGGTGGCGAGCACACTGATCCAGTCGGAGAAGAGGCTCCCCGTGCTGTAGTGCTTGGTGCCGTTGAGCACATATCCGCCGTCGGCGGCGCGGGTGACGGTCGTGCCGAGGTGCACGAAGGTGGCGCCGCCCGTCTCGGACCAGGCGCCGCCGTAGAACGCCCCGTCGGCGGTCTCGGCGCGCCAGCGCGCCGCGTCGTCGCCGCGCCGCTGATCCTCGACTGTGGCGATGTGCAGGCGCCAGATCTGCGGCACGTTCGAATCGGCCGCGGCGAGGTCGATGAGCAGGCTGAAGAAGTCCTCGAGGCTGACGCCGCTGCCGCCGTCCGCGACGTCGAGCCGCAGCGCGCCGAACCCGGCGTCCTTGAGGGCGCGCACCTCGTCGAAGGGATGGCTGCGCTCGGCCTCGTGCCGGCGCGTGTTCGCGGCGATGGTCGCGATGATCGGGGCGAACCGGGCGCGCAGGTCGCGGAGCGTCGGCGCGGCGGTGATCTGGGTGTGGGACATCGGGTCAGTCTTTCGTCGAGCCGAAGGCGCCGCGGTAGCGGGCGGCCGGGTGGGTGTCGGGCAGGCGGTCGCCGCGCCCGAAGAGCTTGTTGCGGAGCGTGCCGGGGGTGTACTCGCGCTGCGCGAGTCCGCGCTCCTGCAGCACCGGGGTGACGTGGTCGATGAAGTCCTCGTAGGACCCGGGGATCTCGACGTTCATCAGGTTGAAGCCGTCGATGCCCGCGGCCTGGAACTTCTCGAACGTGTCGGCGATCTGCTCGGGGGTGCCGACGATGCGGCCGTTGGTCGAGAGCAGGTGCGCCGCATCCCGGAGCGTGGCGGGGCGGTCGGGCACCATGTCCTTGATCCAGCCGAGGGCGGACTGCAGCCCCTCGGTCTCGAGCTCGCCGATGGGCGTGTCGAGGTCGGCGTCGCCGACGTCCACCCCGATCGATCCGGCGAAGTGCGCGAGGTGCCCCTCGTAGTCGATCCACTCGTCGATCTCGGCGGCCTTGCGCTTGGCCTCCTCCTCGGTGGAGGCCGGCACGACCGAGCGCCCGAGGAAGAACTTCAGGTCGTCCGCGCTCCGGCCGTGCCGCACCGCGCGGGCGCGGATGTCGGCCGTGTCGCGGGCCGCGGCCTCGACGGTGCCGGACTGCAGGAACACGGCTTCGGCGTTCGTCGCCGCGAAGGTGCGGCCGGCCTCGGACGCGCCGGCCTGGAAGAGCAGCGGGGTGCGCTGCGGCGAGGGGGCGACCAGGTGCGGGCCCTCGACCGAGTAGCGCGGGCCGACGTGGTCGATGGTGTGCACCTTGTCGAAGTCGGTGTGCAGCCCGCTCTCGCGGTCCTGCACGAGCGCGTCGTCCTCCCACGAGCCCTCCCAGAGCTTGTAGGTGACGTCGACGTACTCATCGGCCCAGGCGTACCGGTCGTCGTGGGCGGTGAGGCCCTCGAGCCCGAAGTTGCGGGATGCGTTCGGCAGGTAGTTCGTGACGATGTTCCACGCGACGCGGCCCTTGGTGAGGTGGTCGAGGGTCGAGATGCGGCGCGCGAAGTGGAACGGGTGGTCCTGCAGCACCGAGGAGGTGAAGGCGAAACCCAGGTTCTCGGTGACGTAGGCGAGTGCGCTCACGAGGGCCGACGGGTCGTTGCTCGGCACCTGGATGCCGGCTTCGAAGAACTTGCGCTGGTCGCCGCGGTGCGGCGGGTAGACGCCGACGACGTCGGCGAAGAAGATCGCGTCGAACCGGCCCCGCTCGAGGGTCTTGGCGAGGTTCACCCAGTAGTCGAGGTCGTTGAAGTCCACCTGCCGGGCGCTCGGGCGCCGCCACGTGCCCTGCACGATGTGCGAGGTCGTGTTCATCACGAA
>JAVBUN010000109.1:0-5422 GCA_031555335.1 Microbacterium sp. | reverse complement strand
TCCACGTCACCGCCCGCGTCGCGCACCCGATCGGCGACGGGGCCCTCCTCGTCGACGAGCCACACGCCGTCGACCGATGCCGCGGCGGATCCGGCGCGTACCGCGCCCGAATCGGCGCGCTGGCCGAGCAGCAGCCCGAGGCCCGTCACCACCATCGTCTTTCCGGCGCCGGTCTCGCCCGTGATGGCGGTGAACCCCGCGCCGACGGGCAGGGTGGCGTCCGCGATCACGCCGAGGCCGCGCAGCCGCATCTCCTCGATCACGGCTGCTCGTCCTCGGGACCGAGCAACGGGAGGGGGTCCGGACCGCGCCATCCGGCGACGGGCAGTCGGAACTTCCGCACGAGCCGATCGGTGAAGGCGGGCGGATGCAGCCGGGCCAACCGTACGGGGTGCGAGGAGCGTCGCACGACGACCCGGGCGCCGGGAGGCAGGTCGTGGGAGCGACGTCCGTCGCACCAGAGGATGCCGGTCACGTTCGTCCGCGTGAGCAGTTCGACCGCGATCGTCGCCTCCGGCCCGACGACGAGCGGCTTCGCGAACAGCGCGTGCGCCGAGAGCGGCACCACGGCGATCGCCTCGACGGTGGGCCAGATGACCGGGCCCCCGGCCGAGAAGTTGTAGGCCGTCGAGCCCGTCGGCGTCGACACCACGATGCCGTCGCAGCCGAAGCTCGACAGCGGGCGGCCGTCCACCTCGACCACGACCTCCAGCAACCGTTCCCGGCTCGCCTTCTCGACCGTCGCCTCGTTGAGCGCCCAGGTCTCGTAGATGACCGCGCCGGCCGCATCCTCGACGCGCACCGACAGCGCCATGCGCTCCTCGACCCGGTAGTCGCGGGCGATCACGCGCGCCACCGCTTCGTCCATGTCGTCGCGCTCGCTCTCGGCGAGGAACCCCACGTGACCGAGGTTGACGCCCAGGACGGGCGCCGTCCCGCCGCGCACGAGCTCCGCGGCGCGCAGGATCGTGCCGTCGCCCCCGAGGACGATGGCGAGCTCGATGTCGGCGAGGGGCACGTCCGTGCCGAGCGCCGGGACGTCCGCGCAGACGGGGAGCACCTCGGCGAGCTCGGCGCGATCGTCGGGAGCGAGCACCGGCACCGCCCCGGCCGCCCGGAGCGCGGTGATCACCCGATCCGCCGCTTCCACGGTTTCGTCGCGCCGGGCATGCGCAACGACGAGAATGTGGCGTTCGCCGGTCATCGCGCTCCTGTCAGGTCGATCACGGTGCTCTCCCATTCTGTCGGAATGCTCCCGCCCCGAAGACCGAGCCGCACGATGTACTCGCTGTTGCCGTGCGTGCCCACGATGGGCGAGGCGATGAGACCGCGGGTTCCGAGCCCCAGGTCCCACGCCTGCCACAGCACCTGCGACACCGCGTCGGCGCGCAGCGCCGCATCCGTCACGAGTCCGCCGCGGACCGCGGTCCGCCCCACCTCGAACTGCGGCTTCACGAGGAGGACGACATCCGTCGCCTCCTCGACGACGGCGCGGACCGCCGGCAGCACGTGCCCGAGCGAGATGAACGACAGATCGCCGGTGATGACGGCCGGCCGATACGCCCGCCCGACGACCTCGGCGAGTGTCTCCGGCGTCATGTATCGCACGTTGAAGCCCTCTACGGCGATGACGCCGGCGTCGGCCGCGACCACCTCTGCGAGCTGCCCGTGGCCCACATCGAGCGCGACGACGGGATCGGCGCCCCGTTCGCGGAGCACCTGAGTGAACCCGCCCGTCGAGGCGCCCATGTCGAGCGCGGGCCGGCCCGCCACCTCGACCGCGAACGCGTCCAGGGCGGCGATGAGCTTGTGGGCCGCGCGACTGACGTAGTGGTCGACGCCGGCGACGTCGATGCGGCTGTCGGCGTCGACGCGGTGCGAGGGCTTGACCACGGCGATTCCGTCGACCCGCACCAGCCCGTCGGCGATGAGCCCCGCGGCGTGCGTCCGGGATCGGGCGAGGCCGCGGGCGGCGAGTTCTGCGTCCAGGCGTGCCGTCATGCCGACGCGGGACCGGACTCGAGCCGACGGGCCAGGTCGTCGAGCACGGCCGCGTACGCCCCCGCACGGGCGGCGAGCGGCTGCTGCTCGATCACCTCGAGAGCCGGCAGCAGGTCATCGGCGGTCTCGGACGCATCCGTCGGGCTGTCCATCTCTCCAGGATACGGTCGACACGCGCCGTCGACGGGAGGTCAGGGCCGGTGGAACGAATCCGCGTACAACGCGTCGGGCACCCGGAACCCGAAGATCGCCCGGCCGGTCGCCCAGATCGCGGCGCAGCCGGCGCGGACGAGGTCGATCGGCCGCTCTCCCGCCTCGAGGATGCGGACGTCCGCGCCGTCGATCGCCACCCGCGCGTCGCGGACGATCGTCACATCGCCCTTCACCTTGGTGACCGGGTACGGCTCGTGCAGCTCACGCAGGTCGCCGAGGATGAAGTCGGGACGGGAGTGCGCAGGAGCGGCGAGCAGGTGCTTCGGCCGATCGATCCCGGTGAGCACGAGCGCGGAGCGGATGCCGGCGGCTTGCGCCCCCGCGATGTCGGTGTCCAGACGGTCCCCGATGAACAGGGGGCTGCGGGCGCCGAAGCGTGCGACAGCCTCCTCGAAGATCGGCGTCTCGGGCTTGCCGGCGACGGTCGCGAGACGGCCGACGGCGGTGTGGACGGCCGAGACGAGAGTGCCGTTACCCGGCGCGATCCCGCGTGCCTGCGGGATGGTCCAGTCGGTGTTCGTGGCGATCCAGGGGATGCCGCCCTCGTCCTCGGGGAGCTTCAGCGCATAGGCCGCTTCGGCGAGGTCGCTCCAGCCCACGTGCGGTGCGAATCCCTGCACGACGGCGGCGGGCGAATCATCGGCACTGCGGGTCACCGTGTAGCCGGACTTCTCGAGCTCGACGACGAGCCCCTCGCCGCCGACGACCAGGATCGTCGCACCGGGCTCGACCCGCGTCTTCAGGAGCCGCATGGCGGCCTGCGGACTCGTGACGACGTCGTCGGGCGCCACGTGGAGGCCCAGCTCGGTCAGGTGCGCCGCGACGCTCGCGTCGGTGCGCGATGCGTTGTTCGTGATGTAGCCCAGTCGTCGGGTCTGCCCGGCCGCGTTGAGGCTGTCCACCGCATGCGGAAGGGCTTCCGCGCCCGCGTACACGACGCCGTCGAGGTCCGCGAGCACCGCGTCGACGCCGTCGAGCGGTGTCGCCCCGCGAGAGAAGAGAGCCATCAGGCGTCATCCCGCTGGTTGGTCTCCGAGCTGTTCGTCTCGTCCGTTCCGGGCTCGTCGGTCGCGACGTCGTCGCTCACGGGTGTCGAGAGGGCACCGTCCGCATCCGGGGAGAGCGACTCGTCAAGAGTCTCGTCGTCGGAGACGTCGAGAGTGTGGTCGTCGGGATCGTCGAATTCTTCCACGACGATGATCTCCTCATCGGTACCGCCGGCAGCCTCATCGAGCGCATCGGCGGCGATGACGGCGCGGCGGTGCCACTCGGCGGCCTCGTCCGCGCGCCCCAGCTCCTCGAGTACGGTCGCACGGGCCTGGAACAGAGCCGGGCTCCATTCGAAAGCGTGCTCCGGGTCGAGTTCGGGAATGTCGAGCTCGGACAGCGCGCGTTCGGGCTCGCCGAGATCCAGCCGTGCACCCGACAGCGCGATCGCCAGCTCCACGCGCGCGTGCGTCGGCAGCTCGGCCCGGTCGACGGCGCGGCCCACCTCGACGGCACGGTCGGGGCGACCGACCCCGCGCTCGCTGTCCACCATGAGGGCGATCTGGTCGTCACGGCCCGAGATGCGCCGGTACGTGCGCAGTTCTCGCAGCGCCAACGCGTAGTCGCCGAGGGCGTAGGCGGTGATGGCGACCGTCTCACGAACGACCGCGATGCGTCCTGCGCGCCGCGAGGCCGCAAGCGCGTGCGCGTGCGCACGCTCGGGATCGTCGTCGATCGACCGCGCGGCCATCGCGAGATGACGCGCAACCGACTCGGCGTTCTCTTTGCTGAGCGTCTTCAGCTCGTTGCGTGCGCTCGGGTGCAGATCGCGCGCCGTGATCTCCTCGGGGATCTCAGGATCGTTCGACTTGGCGGAGCGCACGTCGGCGTTCTGGGGCGGACGCGACCCGCGCGCATCACCGCCGCGATATCCGCCTTCGCGCGGGCGGTACGGGCGGTCCCCCGAGCCCGCGCGGTCCTCGCGCGGTCGATAGGGGCGGTCGCCCGATGCCGGGCGGTCCTGCCGGGGACGATACGGGCGGTCACCCGAACCCGAACGGTCGCCGCCGGAACGCGCCGGACGATCATCGCGACCGCGGTACGGGCGGTCACCCGAGCCCGGACGATCATCGCGCGGGCGGTACGGGCGGTCGCCGGAACCCGGGCGGTCCTCGCGCGGTCGATACGGGCGGTCGCCCGATGCCGGACGGTCCTGCCGGGGACGATACGCACGGTCACCCGACGCGGGACCGTCTTGCCGTGGCCGGTACGGGCGGTCGCCCGAACCCGAACGGTCGTCGGAGCGCGTGGAGCGATCGCCGGACGAAGGACGATCCTGACGAGGCAGGTACGGCCGATCACCCTCGCGGCGCGGGCGATCCTGACGGGAGGATTCGCCGGCTCGACCGTCCCGAGAGCCCGAGCGGCCGCCACGCGACGCGCTCCCCGAAGAGCGGCCGGAATCACCCGAGGGCCGGCGGTCGTCGTCGTTCCGCTTATCGCGATCGTTGTCCGACATCTCGTCTCCTGGGATCAACTGCCCGTAACGCAGTAATGGCCACCCGTCGTTGGGTGGCCATTACTGTTGTGAAAAGAAGTCCGGCGGTGTCCTACTCTCCCACAGGGTCCCCCCTGCAGTACCATCGGCGCTGAGAGCCTTAGCTTCCGGGTTCGGAATGTGACCGGGCGTTTCCCTCTCGCTATGGCCGCCGAAACACTATTGATTTATCAATCAAGTTCGCGGACAAAACGTTAGTTCTGTCAGCGGTTCCCGACCGTAGATCAGGAACCACAAAGTGGACGCAAGCACAACTCATTCACCTTGATGCTGTCAAACAGCACGTGGTGGAGTGTTATCAATTTATCGGCTTATTAGTACGGGTCAGCTCCACGAGTCTTTAGTCCTCGCTTCCACATCCCGCCTATCAACCCAGTAGTCTAGCTGGGAGCCTCTCGACCGAAGTCATGGAAATCTCATCTTGAAGCTGGCTTCCCGCTTAGATGCTTTCAGCGGTTATCCGTTCCGAACGTAGCTAATCAGCGGTGCTCCTGGCGGAACAACTGACACACCAGAGGTTCGTCCATCCCGGTCCTCTCGTACTAGGGATAGATCTTCTCAAATTTCCTGCGCGCGCAGAGGATAGGGACCGAACTGTCTCACGACGTTCTAAACCCAGCTCGCGTACCGCTTTAATGGGCGAACAGCCCAACCCTTGGGACC
>JAVBUN010000167.1:0-3591 GCA_031555335.1 Microbacterium sp. | reverse complement strand
GTGAGCGACGAGCCGGTACCCACGGCGACGACGGCCGCCCGCAGCTCCCCGACGATCTCGCCCGACCCGATCGCCGCAACCCGTCGGATCGCGTCGTACACGCCCTCCCCCGCCGCCAGGCACAACGCGAGGAACTCCAGGATCGTCGGAAGCTCCTCCGACGCCCGCATCGCCCGCGCCCGTGCGGCGCGGCTCAGCCGCAGGTCGTACCCGGCCACTCCGGCTGCCGCGGCGAGCGGCGGGAGCAGGGTCACGGCGGGCGAGCCCGCTCCGGCCAGGAAGACGACCACCGCGAGAATCGCACCCGCGACGAGTGCGGCCACCCCCACGGCCAGCTGCCATGCCCGGAACGTTCCGGCATCCATCGCCCACCCGGCTCGCTGCAGCCGAGAGGTCACCGCATCCGTGCCGCCGAACCGCTCGGCCGCGCGCGCCACGAGAACGCCGATGTCGGCGCGCACCGGGCCCGCCAGCGGCGTGAGCCCGCGCGGATCGCCGATGTCCCGCAGGTACGGCGCCACGCGACGCGACAGCGACGCCGCGCTCCACCGGGGCGTCGCCCAGAGGATCAGGGCGACCCCCACCCCGAACGCGCCGCCGAGGACGACGGCGAAGGCCAGCGGAGTGAGGATGCTGGTCATCATCCGAACCACCTGCGGGGCTCGGGCAGCCGACCGATGCGCAGCATGAGTCGGAAGGCGACGACGGAGACCACCGCGCCCACGACGACGAGCGCCACGCCCTCGGGACTGCTGTAGGCGCGCGAGCCCTCGGGGCGAAGCGCGAGCAGCACGAGGATCACCCACGGCGCGATCACGCCGAGCACCGCGGCACCGCGCACCCACGACTGCCGCGCCTCCACCTCCGCACGCACCGCCGCGTCCGCCCGCACCGCGCCCGACAGCGAGCGCAGCACCGGCACGAGCTCGGTGCCACCGACCTGACGCGCCATCCGCAGCGTCTCCAGGATGCGGTCGGCGACCGGGTCGGCGAGGGTCGCCTTCAGCCGGTCGATGCTGGCGTCGAAATGCCCCGAGGCGGCCAGGTCCCCGGCGAACCCGGCGAACGCCGGGCGCAGCGGGGCGGGCGCCGAGCTGCGGAGCGTCGCCACCGCCTCCGGCAGCGCCAGCCCCGCGCGCACCGAGGCGACCAGCAGATCGCACACGTCGGGCCAGAGTCCGCGCCGGGCGCGCAACAGGCGCCGCGCCCTGCCCCGCAGCCACATCACGGGCGCGGCGGCCCCCGCGAGCCCGACGAGCACGGCGAACGCGGGCACCTGGGTCGGCAGCCAGGCGACGGCCGCCGCCACCAGCCCCGCGACGATGCACGCCGGCGCGAGGGCGCCCGCGCTGACATGAGCGAAGCCCGCTCCCGCGAGCAGACGCGTCGCGGCCCCGGCACGTGCCCGGGACCCCGCGCCGTCACGGGCGGGCCACAACCGCGGCGCCAGCATCAGCAGCACACCAGCGCCCAGAAGCGCTCCGAGCAGCAGCGTCATGACGCCCGCCGATACACGGTCTGCGCCTCGACCAGCCCGTCGACGACGCGCCCCGTCGTCTCCACGACCTCGTTCACGTGCCGCGTCCCGGTCGCATCCTGCGCGCAGTGCACGACGAGGTGCACGCTCCCCGCGATCGCCGGCACCACGAACCCCCGGTCGATGTTGCGACCGGCCAGCAGCGGCAGCGCCGAGAGCTTGACCAGCGCGTCCCGGGCCGAGTTGGCATGGATGGTCGCGGCACCGGGCACGCCCGTGTTGAGCGCGAGCAGCAGGTCGAGCGCCTCGGCGTCCCGTACCTCCCCGACCACGAGCCGCTCCGGACGCATGCGCAGCGCCTCCTTCACGAGACGCCGCAGGGTGATCTCGCCGGTGCCCTCGAGACTCGGCTGACGTCCCTGCAGCGCGACGATGTCGTGGGCGTCGACGGCGAGTTCGAACGTCTCCTCCACGGTGATGATGCGCTGGCGGGGCCCGCACTCCGCGAGGAGCGCCGCGAGCATCGTCGTCTTCCCCGCGTGGGTGGCGCCCGAGATCAGGATGCTGCGCCCCGCCCGCATCGCCTCGCCGAGACGCTGCGCGACCGGCGGCGGCAGCATCCCGGCCTCGACAAGCTGCGCGAGTCGGCGATACGTCGGCAGGAACTTGCGGATGTTCACCGCCCAGAACCGCCGGGTGATCCCGCCGATGACCACGTGCAGGCGGCTGCCGTCCGGGAGCGACGCGTCCACGAACGGCTGACTCAGATCGACCCGGCGCCCCGTGGCGTGCAGCATCCGCTCGACGAGATCGTGCACCGCCGATTCGGTCAGCACGAGCGGCACCCGCTCCGCCCGGCCGCCGCGGGCGACGAACACCCGGTCCGGCGCGTTCAGCCAGACCTCCTCGACCGCCGGGTCGTCGAGGTACGGCTGCAGCGGGCCGTACCCCGCGACGGTCGCCAGCACCTCGCGGACGCAGGCGTCCTCGTCCTCGATCGTGGCGAGCCCTCGGGCCGGGGCGGCGTCGTTGTGGCGGCGCACCTCGACCCGGGCGAACCGCTCCCCCGCGTCGCGGTCGTGCGTCGGATCGATGCCGTCCGCGCGCAGTCGCTCCCGCACCCGCTCCGCGACCTGCGCGGGAAGCGGCGCGGCGAGGCGGGAGACGGCGGGCGACGACATGCGCAGCATCCTCGCAAGAACCCCCTGATCGCACCGGAGTTATCCACAGGAGCTCGCCGCGGGCGATCCGGAGTCGTCGGATGAGGCGTGAACCCGCCGTCACACCTGCCCCACGCGTACGCAGCAGCCCCACGCATCCGACGACCGCGGCCACCGGACCGCGCGGGGGGCGCTGGCTAGACTGAACCCACCAGCGGGAGTGGTGAAATCGGCAGACACGCAGGATTTAGGTTCCTGTGCCTTCGGGCGTGTGGGTTCAAGTCCCACCTTCCGCACGCGAACCGCCGTTTCGCCATCGACCGCCGACCGCACAAGACCGACGGGAACCACTCGTGTTAGAACTCGCCCTGCCCGCGCCGACTGCTCTCATCCCCTGGCTCGATCCGGTTGCGATCATCGAGGGCTCGCGGCCGTGGGCCCTGCTCGTCGTCTGCTTCATCGTGTTCGCCGAGACGGGACTACTCATCGGGTTCCTGCTGCCGGGTGACACGCTGCTCATCATCGCCGGGCTCCTCTCGCACTCCACGACCGCGATCCCCGACGGCATCTTCGGGATCAGCGTGTGGTGGGTCGCCCTCCTCATCGGGCTGTCCGCCTTCGTCGGCGGCGAGGTCGGGTACCTGATCGGTCACAAGGCGGGGCCGGCGATCTTCGAGCGCAAGGAATCCGGCCTGTTCAGCGTCAAGAACGTCGAGCGCACGAACGCGTTCTTCGAGCGCTTCGGCGGACTCACGATCATCCTTGCCCGCTTCGTCCCGATCGTCCGCACGTTCGCGCCGGTCGCGGCGGGCGTCGGCCACATGGACTACCGCAAGTACTCGCTCTACAACCTCATCGGCGCGCTCATCTGGGGTGCCGGCCTCACGTTCGCTGGCTACCTGCTCGGTTACGTGCCCATCCTCGGCGACTTCGTGCGCGAGTACATCGACATCA
>JAVBUN010000045.1:0-14917 GCA_031555335.1 Microbacterium sp. | reverse complement strand
GCACTCACCAGCGCCCTGTCGGGGTCTGCGGCCCCGGACGCGCTCGAGTCGATGCTCGTGATCGGCATCGCCGCGGCGCTCGTGGGCGGCATCAGCATCTCCGGGGGCCGCGGCACGATGGTGAACGTCTTCCTCGGGTTCGCGATCATCTCGGTGCTCTCGTCGGGCCTCGCCGGTATGGGCGCCAAGGGATTCGTGTCCCAGCTGTACATCGGCATCTTCCTGCTGGCGGTCGTGCTCGCCGAGTACTTCCTCGCCCGCTACGCCGACCATCGGCAACGGGTACGCGGCCGAAGACTCGTGGAAGCCGCCGCCTGAGGCGGACCGACGATGGGAGGGGATCGCCGCACGGCGGTCCCCTCCCATCGGTCCGTGCGCCGTCCGCGGCGGGTCACTCCGGCGCGTGGTCCAACGAGGCGATCAGGGCGAGGACGCGGTCCTTGATGTCGTCGCGAATCGGGCGCACCCGCTCCAGCGGCTGCCCGGCGGGGTCCTCGAGCTCCCAGTCCTCGTACCGCTTGCCCGGGAAGATCGGGCAGGCGTCGCCGCATCCCATCGTGATCACCACGTCCGCCTCGCGCACCGCGTCGACGGTGAGCAGCCGGGGCTCGTTGGCCGCGATGTCGATGCCCTCCTCGGCCATCGCCGCGACGGCGACCTGATTGATCTGATCCCGCGGCTCCGACCCGGCGGAGCGCACATCGATGCGGTCGCCCGCGAGCGTCTGGAGGTATCCGGCGGCCATCTGCGAGCGCCCGGCATTGTGCACGCAGACGAACAGGACGGTGGGCGGCGTCGTCATGAGAGATCCCTTCGGAGCGGGCGACAGGTGCGCCCGCCATCGATTCTCCCGGTTCCGCCCGGATGCCGCGATGTCACGCGCCACCGCGGGCACGGCGAGAGGCCCGGGCTCTCGACGAAGAGCACCGGGCCTGCGCGGTGCCGCTCGTGTCAGAGCGGCGGACGGATCACTTCTGGACGAACGGCAGGAGCACCGCGTTGACCTCGTCGGCGTGCGTCCACAGCATGCCGTGCGGGGCCCCCTCGATCTCGACGTACTCCGCCTCGGGGAGCGCGGCGTGGAAGGGCCGGCCGGTCGCATCGATCGGCAGGATGTTGTCGGACGTGCCGTGCGCGATGAGTACGGGCTTGCCGCTCGCCCGCACCGCGGCGACATCGGCGGTGAAGTCCTCGATCCAGGTCGGCACCACCGCGTACGCGGCGATGGGGGCGCTCCCGGTCGCGGTGTTCCAGCTGGCCGTGACGGCCTCCTGCGAGATGCGCGAGCCGAGGTTCTCGTCGAGGTTGTAGAAGTCCTTGTAGAACTGCGTGAACCACGCGAAGCGGTCGGCCTTCGCCGAGGCGGCGATGCCGTCGAAGAGCGACTGCGGCACGCCCTGGCCGAGCATGCCGGGCTCGAGCGAGGCGAGGAAGGCGAACTTGGCGATGCGATCGGTGCCGAACAGCGACGCGTATCGCGCCAGTTCGCCGGTGCCCATGGAGAAGCCGACGAGGACGACGTCGCTCAGGTCGAGCGTCGTGAGCACAGCGTTCAGGTCGCTCGCGAACGTGTCGTAGTCGTAGCCGATCTCGACCTGGGAGGACTTGCCGAACCCGCGACGGTCGTAGGTGATGACGCGATAGCCGGCTGCGCGCAGTTCGCGAGACTGACGCTCCCACGAGGAGCCGTCCAGCGGGTAGCCATGGATGAGGACGACGGGCTGACCCGTCCCGTGGTCCTCGTAGTACAGCTCGATCGGTGTGGTGTTCTCGTCGCCGACGGTGATGTAGCCCATGATGTCTCCTTCTCCGGGGAGCGAGAACGATCGTTCTCGCCGATGTACTGGCTACACTAGAGAACGAGCGTTCTCAGCGCAAATCCCAGGAGGTGACCAATCCATGACCGACCTCGCAACGGATCGCGATCGCATCGTGGCAGCGGCGGACCGGCTGTTCTACGCACGCGGCATCCAGTCCGTCGGGATGGACGCGGTCCGTACGGCTGCCGGCCTGCCGCTCAAGCGGCTGTACGCCGAGTTCCCCTCGAAGGACGCACTCATGGTCGCCGTTCTCGAGCACCGCTCCGGCATCTGGGATGCGGGCATCGACGACGCCGCCGGGCGCGCCCCCACGGCGCGCGACAAACTGCTCGCCGTGTACGACTTCCTCGACGGCTGGTTCCGGGACGACGACTTCCGCGGGTGCGGGTTCATCAACGCGTTCGGCGAGATGGGCGCGGTGTCTCCCGCTGTGGCGGAGGTGGCGCGCGCGCAGAAGGAATCCTTCCAGCGATACATCGCCGGGCTCGTCGCCGAGCTCGGCGCCCCGCCCGCACTCGCCGCCCAGCTCGCGCTGCTGGCCGAAGGCGCGCAGACCACGGCGGCGATCAGCGGGCAGCCGGACGCCGCGGCTCACGCCCGCGCGGCCGCCGAGGTGCTGATCGACGCGGCGCTCGCCGCGCCGGCAGACACCGCGGCCTGAGGTCGACTCAGAGGTTCTTCTTCGCGGCCCGCACGAGACCGCCGCCGATGATGAGCCGCTGGATCTCGCTCGTGCCCTCGTAGAGTCGGAGGAGCCGCACGTCGCGGTAGATGCGCTCCACCGCCACCCCGCGCATGTATCCGGCACCCCCGTGGACCTGGACGGCCAGGTCGGCCACTCGGCCGACCATCTCGGTGCAGAAGAGCTTCACGGCCGACGGTGCGATGCGCCGGTCCTCGCCCGTCACGTAGAGGCGCGCCGCCTCCCGCACCATGGCACGCCCGGCCATGACGCCGGCCTGCTGGTCGGCGAGCATGGCCTGCACGAGCTGGAAGTCGCCGATCGGCGTGCCGCCCTGCGTGGCCGTGGCCGCGTAGGCGACGGACTCGTCGAGCGCCCGCTGCGCCGTACCGACCGAGAGCGCCGCGATGTGGATGCGGCCGCGCGCGAGCGAGGTCATCGCCGCCCGGAACCCCGTGGTCTCGTCGCCTCCGACGAGCGCGTCGGCGTCGACCCGCACGTCGGTGAAGGTGACCTCGGCGGTCCGCGAGCCCTCCTGCCCCATCTTCGCGTCCTTGACGCCGACCTCGATGCCGGGCGCATCGGCGGGAACGAGGAAGACGCCGATGCCGACGCCGGTCTCGGGCGCGGGCCGGAGCTTTGCGAACGTCACGAACAGGTCCGCATCCGGAGCGTTGGTGATGTAGCGCTTGTTGCCCGAGATGACCCAGCCGTCGCCGTCGCGGGTGGCGGTGGTGCGGAGTCCCGCGGGGTCGGATCCCGCATCCGGTTCGGTCAGGGCGAACGATGCGACCGCACCCTCGGCGAGTTCCGGCAGCCATCGCTGCTTCTGCTCGTCCGTGCCGAAGCCGACGAGCACTTGACCGGCGATGCCGTTGTTGGTGCCGAACATGGATCGCACGGCGAGGGACGTGTAGCCGAGCTCCATGGCGAGTTCGACGTCCTGCACGAGGTCGAGCCCGAGCCCGCCCCAGTCCTGCGGGATCGCGTACCCGAACAGTCCCATCTCCGCGGCCTGGCGGCGCAGGTCGTCGGGGATGGCGTCGCCTTCCATGATCTCGAGCTCGCGCGGCACGACGCGGTTGCGCACGAAGCCGCGCACTTCGGTGAGGACATCGGCGAAGACGTCGTCGGCGACGTCGGGGTTTCCGGAGTACATGAATCCACTCTCGCGATCCGTCGGCGGCGAGGGAAGGACCGATCGGCGTCGGGATAATTGCGTCTGCGCAATCAATCCGGGATGCTGAGGCTCGGCACGACGGTTCGGGGGGCCGCGATGACGACACAACACCGGCCGGACGGACTGTCCGGCCTCGCCGAGCTGATGAGCGACGAGCGGTCGGTCGCCGTCCCGATCGACCCTGCCGTACGCCGCACCCGCCGACGACGTGGTCTGCTGATCACGGCCCTCATCCTCGCGATCCTCCTCGCGATCACCGGCGGCTACGTCGGCTGGGCACTGAACGCCCCGCTCGCCGCACCGACGGTCACCTCGCAGGCACCGGATGTGGTGGCGCCGGGCGCCGCCGTCGTCGCGTTCCCGTCACAGGGTTCCGCGGCCCTCAGCGTCTCCGGCGCCGACGAGTATCTGGGCGAGGCGGCGAGCGGCATCTGGGCGACGAGCGGCACCGACGAGGCCCGCTCGATCGGCAGCATCAGCAAGCTCGTCACGGCCCTCGTCGTGCTCGATGCGCATCCGTTGGGCGGCCCGGACGACGCCGGCCCCACGATCACCTTCGACAAGGCCGACCACGACCTCTACGACGCCTACTACGTGCGGGGCGCGACGATCGCCGCGATGCCGACCGGCAGCAGCCTGTCGCTGCACGACGCGCTCGCGACGATGCTGATCCCCTCGGCCAGCAACTACGCCGAGGCGGTCGCGACGTGGGCGTTCGGCTCGCAGAGCGGATTCGTGCGGGCGACCCGCGACTGGCTCGGGGCGCACGGGCTCGCCGGCACGACGATCGTCGAACCGACCGGCATCGACCCACGCAACACGAGCACCCCCGCCGACCTGATTGCCATCGGCAAGATCGCCGCTGCTGATCCGGTGCTCGCGCAGATCGCGGCGACCCGGTCCTTGTCGCTGCCGGGTCCCGGCCCGATGGGGAACACCAACGATCTGCTCGGCACCGCGGGCATCACCGGGCTCAAGACGGGCAACCTCGGCGCGGGCAGCTACAACCTGTTGTTCACCGCATCCCTCGATGTCGGAACCGGCACACCGCTCGCCGTGACCGGGGTCGTTCTCGGCGGCATGACGCATCAGTCCGTCAATGAGAGCGTCGTCGGGATGCTGGAGAGCCTCGACGCGGGTTTCCACGACACCTGGCTCGCCGACGCGGACACCGCGGTGGGCGAGTTCTCGACGCCGTGGGGCGCCACCGCCCGGATGGTCCTCGGCGAACGGGCGTCGATCTTCACCTGGTCGGACACCCCCATCCTCGTGACGATGGACACGAGCACGCCCGAGACCTACGCCGACGGCGAAGTGATCGGGAGCGTCACCTGGACGGCCGGGCCGAACACGACCACGGTCCCCGTGGTCATCGAGGGCGACATCGCGCCGCCGACCGCGTGGTGGCGCCTCACCCACCCGGGCGAGCTCGGCTGATCGGCCGCAGGACCGTCAGACCGGCTCGGTGGTGCGGACGAGTCCGCAGCTCACGCACGACCACGCGACGAGGAATCGCTCGTCGTCGAGGATCTCGAACCGGAGCGCGTCGCCGCACGTCGGGCAGACGCGCGGGTCGACGGCGTGCGCGCTCATGCCACCAGCCTACGGAGCGGCAGAGCCCAGGGGGCGGCGGGGCCGCGCCCAATTCGAAGCAGGATGTCGCGTCCGACGCACCGCATCCGCTACCGGCGCGCTGCCTTTCGGCGCTCCCACTGCTCCCGCGCCGAACGCTCCTCGGGCGAGTAGACGGCGAGCACCCGCACGTCGGCCTCGGCCGGGAAGTACATGCGCCGCCGCCGTTCCAATCGGAGGACATACCACCATGGCGGAACGAGCGCGCCTTTGCTCCGATTGTGCGGCGCACAGAGGGCCTGCGCGTTACTCACGACCGTCGGACCGCCTCGCGACCACGGCATCACGTGATCGACTTCGACTGCCGCGTCAGCGCAGCGCCCCCACAAGAGAAAGCCCGCCGCTTCGCAGCGCCCGCCTGCTCGCGCAAGGGCCGTGCTGCGCGCCTCGAACCTGAATCCTCGCCACACGTCTCGACGCGACGAACTCGGACCACGACCGGGCATCGGGAATGCTGCGACGGCGACGAGCACCACGACGGGAACCAGCCACCACAGGCTTGGCTGGAACGCGGCCCAGAGAGCCGAAAGGACGATCCCGAGCGTTTCCACAACCCCATCATGTCGTCAATGCGGCCTCGGCTCGTGCGGGCACCGCTCGCCCCGAACCACGGCGAAGGAAGCGACACGGAGACGGTCGTGTCAGGGCTTCGCTCCGACCCCGTCGCCCCAGCGCTCGAGCGCGGCGATCGCCTCGCGCAGAGCCTGCCCGCGGTCGGTCAGCGCGTACGCCCGGGTGTTGTGGTGCAGCGGCAGTCGGGCGAGCACACCGGCCGCTTCGAGCTCGCGCAGCCGGGTGGCGAGCATGTTGGTCGGCACGCCGAGGTCGCGCTGCAGATCGCCGT
Source organism: Microbacterium sp. (assembly GCA_031555335.1). GTDB lineage: Bacteria > Actinomycetota > Actinomycetes > Actinomycetales > Microbacteriaceae > Microbacterium. The sequence continues at coordinate 8,759 of JAVBUN010000045.1, read as the reverse complement.
AGCGCTGCGGTCCGTCGAGCAGCCGCTGCACGATGAGTAGGGCCCACCGGGCACCGACGATGTCGAGGGCCGCGACGAGGCCGCTCACGCGGCCGGATCGGCGTCCGGCTTCATCCAGAACGGCGAATAGTGGTAGCCGTCGGGATCGTCGAACTGGCGCTGGTACATGAAGGGGTAGTCGTCGGTGTCGCCGATCCGCCCGCCGGCGGCCGCGGCACGGTCGATGAGCGCATCGACCGCCTCGCGACTGTCGAGGTCGAACGAGACCGTGATTTTCGAGGGGGTGTCGGGTCCGCCGATCAGGTCTTCCGATCCCCCGACGCTCGCATACATCTCGCGGCTGCCGAGCATGACGTACTGCTCGGGGGCGATCGCGAAGCACGACACGTTGTGATCGGACATCTCGGCGTTGAGGGTCCAGCCGAGCGCGCTGTAGAACGCGGTGGCGCGCTCGACGCTCTCGACGGGGCAGGTGATGAAGAGGCTCATGCGCCAACACTTGCAAAATGCAAGTGCGGCGTCAAGACCATCCGCGCCGCACCGACCGGCCGCTCCCGGAACGCGAAAACCCCCGGCGAACCGGGGGTTTTGATCCTGTAGCAGGAGCGGGGCTTGAACCCGCGACCTCACGATTATGAGTCGTGCGCTCTCACCAACTGAGCTACCCTGCCGCGTGACATTCGCGTGAGCGGATGCTGCGAGCCCCGAGTCAGGATTGAACTGACGACCCCTTCCTTACCATGGAAGTGCTCTGCCACTGAGCTATCGGGGCGATCCCCGGATCGGAATCCGGGCAACCAGAAAAGAATATCAGAGCGGACGCGCACCGCAGAACCCGCGAGGGTTCAGCCGCCCGCGTGCTCGCGCAACCACGACAGCGGATCGATCGCCGTGGTGCCGTTCTTCAACACCTCGAAGTGCAGGTGGGCTCCAAACGAATGGCCGGTGTTGCCCACGAGCCCGATGATCTGACCGACCTTGACGGTGTCGCCCGCCTTGACCCGGAGCGATCCGTGCTGCATGTGCCCGTATCGGGTCGACACGAGCTCGCCATCGACGACGTGGTCGATGATGATCATGACGCCGTAGCCGCCGCCGCTCTCGGTGGCGGTGCGCACGGTGCCGTCGGCCACCGCCTGGATCTGCGCACCCTCGCCGGGCGTGAAGTCCAGACCCTCGTGCATCGTGCCGCTGCGCATGCCGAAGCCGTAGCTGATCGACACCCCCACCGCGAACGGCCACTGGATCGCCGAGTTCGCGTTGTTGGTGAAGAAGTTCGAGTAGTGGCTGATGCCCGACTCCGCGGCGATCTGCGCCGTCGATGCCGTCGTGTAGTCACTGCGGTCGAGGGCGACGCTCTGCGCGTCGGCGGGCGCGATGTACGCCTGGATCTCGTCATCCGGGATCGCCGTGGTCGTGCTGCTCGCGGTGAGCGACGTCGCCGCCGACGCGGTGTCTGCGGCCGCCACCGCCTGTGCGGGTGTGGTCAGACCGATCGCGAGCAACCCGACGATGCCCATCGCGCCGACGGATGCGGATGCGGCCGTCGCACGCTTGAAGGACGCTCCCGTGAACCGACGCCGACGAGGGGCGACCGCTTCCGGCTCCCCCTCGACCGACTCCTGCTCGGGAATCGCTGCAGCCGCCACCTGAATCGGCGTCTCGCCGGTGAAGGCGAACAGTCGGGCGGCGGCCTCGAACTCATCGACGATCGCGTGCGCCTGCTCGTCATCGACGAGGACCGCTGCGGCGAAGGCGACATCGTCCGGGTCGGCCGCATCCGTCACGGGGATCCCCGCAGGTGCGTCCAGCTCGGCGGGGCTCGCGGCGGACACCGCCACGACGTCGACAGCGGCCGTGACCGGCGCAGCATCGTCGATGGCGCTCAGCGCGACATCGACGGGAGTCTCACGGGCGGCCGGAACGACCGGCTCGTCGCTCTTCGGAGCGGTCGCGGCCTGTGCGAGCGCGAGGGCGCGCAGCTCTTTGCGGGTGAGCGCCGCTGCCGGCGCATCCGCCACCGGGGCCGTTGCGGGAGTGCGAGGCTCCGACGCCGTCGTCGCGTCCGTGCGCTCCGTGCCCCACACCGTCGCCGGGCGGGAGGACGTCAGACGCGTGCGCTTCTCGAGCCGAGGCTCGACCGCCTGCGGGGTCTCCGCGGGCGCGGCCTGCCGCCGGCTGGAACGCCGGGTGGGCGCGAGGTCAGCCTGAGAGTTCTCGGAAGTCAACGCGTAAAAAAGCCTCGGTCTGGTCGCACGGGAAGCGACGGGATCATCACGAACAGGTGCTCACCCTCGTCTCGGGCGACGAAGATAACGAATAGGTAAACACTATCCCGGGCAGTCTGAGAATGCCATGCACGCGCATTAAATCGAGATGACGGCCGTGAGTCGCTCGAAGAACGCGGGGGCTGCGGCGACCGTCATCGCGCGGCCCGCAGGGTGCCCGGCGTAGCCGCCGACCCGCCCGCCGGCCTCCTCGACGATCAGCCCTCCGGCGGCCATGTCCCACGGATGCAGTCCGCGTTCGAAGTACGCGTCGAGCCGGCCTGCGGCGACACCCGTGAGATCGAGCGATGCGGCACCGATGCGGCGGATGTCGCGGGCGAGGGGCATGACCGTCGCGAGCCGGGCGAGATCGCCCGCGTGCGTCGCCGGGTCGTAGCCGAATCCCGTGGCGATGAGTGCGCCCGCCGGGGAGGGCTCGGCGACGGCGAGACGCCGCTCCCCCTCGATCGCCGACCGCAGGTGCGCCCCCTCTCCGCGCGCGGCGACGAAGAGCTCGTCGACGGCGGGGTTGAAGACCGCCCCGGCGAGCGCCGTCCACTCCGCCGGATCGGCCGGCCCCTCGACCGCGGCGATGCTCACGGCGTAGGCAGGGATCCCGTACGCGTAGTTGACCGTGCCGTCGATCGGGTCGACGACCCAGGTGATGCCGCTCGCAGAAGTTCCCGCGCCGGACTCCTCGCCCAGGAACCCGTCGTCCGGGCGGGCGGTGCGCAGCCGCTCGCGGATCAGCCCCTCGACCTCGCGGTCGGCGTCGGTGACGATGTCGGCGAGCGCGGACTTCGTCGCAGCGATGTGCACTCCCTCGCGGCGGCGCCGCGCGGCGAGCGCCCCGGCCTCCCGGGCGATGTCGACGGCGAGCGACTGCAACTCGAGCGGGGAGATCATGCTCTCCACGCTACCTCGCGGGCACGACCCGCCGGCGGCTAGCGTGAAGCGCATGACCCTCCCGAGCAGCACCTACGACGCCGTGATCGTCGGCGGTGGACACAACGGTCTGGTCGCCGCCGCGTACCTCGCCCGCGCCGGCAAGAAGACGCTCGTCCTCGAACGCGCCGGGGACGTGGGTGGGGCGGCGGTCTCCGAGAGTCCGTGGGCCGGCGTCGCCGCGCGACTGTCCCGCTACTCCTACCTCGTCAGCCTGCTCCCGCCGCAGATCATCGCCGACCTCGGCCTGCGGATCGAGCTGCGCCGACGCCGCATCTCGTCGTACACGCCCGACCCCGCCGATCCGTCCCGCGGGATCCTCATCGACGCGACGGATGCGGCGGCCAGCGCCCGCAGCATCTCGTCCGCGACCGGCGACCCCGACGAGGCGGCGCGCTACGCCCGGTTCACCGAGCGGCTGCTCCCCCTCGCCCGCGCCGTCTTCCCCACGATGACGACCCCCCTGCCCCGCGCCGACACCGTCCGGGCGGCGCTCGGCGACGACGAGCTCTGGGACGGCATCGTCGACGCGCCGCTCGGCGGGCTGCTGCGGAGGAGCCTCGGCACCGACCTCGTGCGCGGCATCGCCCTGACCGACGGGCTCATCGGCACGTTCGCACAGTCCGACGAACCGAGCCTGCGGCAGAACCGGTGCTTCCTGTACCACGTGATCGGCGGCGGGACCGGGGACTGGGACGTGCCGATCGGGGGCATGGGCCGCGTCTCGGCGGAGCTCGAACGCGTCGCCCGCGAGGCGGGCGTCGAGATCCGCACCGGCGCACCCGCGACCAGCATCAGCCCCGACGGCGAGGTGCGGTTCGGCGGGGTCGAGCCGGGCGTCGTCCACGGTCGACTGGTGCTGTGCGGCGTGGGCCCGGACGTGCGTGATCGCCTGCTCGCGGCCGGCGGCGCCGCATCCGACGATGCTCCCCGCCCCGAGGGCGCGCAGGTGAAGGTGAACATGCTGCTGCGCCGGCTGCCGCGGCTGCATGACACGACCGTCGCCCCGGCCGATGCGTTCGCCGGCACGTTCCACGTGAACGAGACGATGACGCAGCTCGACCGCGCGTACGCCGAGGCGGCGGCGGGTCGCGTGCCGGACCCCCTGCCCGCCGAGATCTACTGCCACTCACTGACCGACCTGTCGATCCTCGGGCCCGACCTGCAGGCTGCGGGCGCGCAGACCCTCACACTGTTCGGCGTGCAGGTGCCGCACCGGCTCATCGCGCATGCGGACCCGGCCGGGTCCCGCGCGGAACTGCTCGCGGCGGCGCAGCGCTCTCTCGACACCGTGCTCGCCGAGCCGATCGCCGACTGCGTGATGACCGCGCCCGACGGCACGCCGTGCATCGAGGCGCGTACGACGAGCGATCTCGAGGAGACGCTGGGGATGACCGGCGGCAACATCTTCCACGGCGATCTCGCCTGGCCGTGGCTCGACGAACCGGCCGACGACGGCCCCGCGCACCGCTGGGGCGTCGCGACCCGGCATCCGCGGGTCCTGATGTGCGGCGCGGCCGCGCAGCGCGGCGGGGCGGTCAGCGGCATCGGGGGCCAGAACGCCGCGATGGCCGCGCTCGAGATCCTGCCGCGCTGAGTCGGCCGCGGGTCAGCGCGGCGGCAGCGGCGGCGGGGGCGGGAACCCCTCGTATCCGGCGGGAGCCGGCGGCTCGCTCGCGGTGATCGCCGGCGGCGCGGCATCCGGATGCGGGCCATCGCTCGCGGCGGGTGCGGGCGGGACGTAGCCGGTCGGGTAGCCCGTGTAATAGGCGTTCCAGTCGGGTGAGCCGTCGGGCATGACCGGCAGCGGGGTGACGCCGTCGACGTACGTCGGCCAGCTCGGAGCCGCCGTCGCGGCGGCCTTCGGCCGCTTCGGCGCGAACAGCACGTTGACCAGCGGAACGAGCGCGGTGCCGACGGCGGCGAGGATCGTCACCGCGACGACGACGCGCCAGTACACCTCGAAGAACTCGACCCATTCGTGGAGCATCAGCGGCAGCACGAGCATGATCGCGAGCACGGCGACCAGCGCGAGGGTGATGTATCCGACGACCCGGTTGAACGCGGAGGGGGCCCGCTCGATGGCCCGGGTGTACAGCCGCACGTGCAGCACGGCCAGCTGCAGCACCAGCACGATCAGGAGGAACGAGAGGAAACGGGTGATCCCGGTCGGCCCCGACAGGAAGGCACGCTCGGGCATCCAGATGAGGAACGCACCGACCAGGAGCGCCAGGACCCAGCTCGCCATGCTCACCAGGGCGAACCACGCCGGGCGCCGGGAGGCGAGGTGCGCGTCGAGGATCGCCACGCCGGCGAACCCGGCGAGCAGCAGGATCGTGAGGAACGCGCGACCGACGATGCCGTTCTGCGTGCCGATGAGCACCCAGACGACGCTCACGATCGCGGCGGCGATCAGGGCGCCGATCGCGACCCAGATGGCGGCGCGCACGAGGTTCGTCCCGCGCGCGGGGGGTTCGGATGCGGTGTGGGTGGGTTCGGGCACGGTCATGGCGTCGATGCTCCCTCTGCAGGCAGGCGTGCGCCCGCCCTGCAATCCTGGCACGTCGCCTCGCCGCGGCGGGAGGGGTGTGGACGGGCGTGGCGTCGTCTCCGCGGTGCCGAGGTCAGCGTGGTGGCGTGCGGCGAAGCGGCTCGTGGGTGCGCCACACGGTCGCATACGTCCACTTTCCGTAGGCGGCGAAGCCCACGACGGCACCGATCGCGACGACGACCGCCGCGATGACGGCCCCCACGACGGGTGCCCCGAGCGCGACCAGGAATGCGCCTGCCAGCAGGCCGAGGACGAAGCCGTTGACGACGATGATCAGCACGGCGGAGCTTCCGAACAGGTGGCTGACGCCGCGTCGACGCAGGAACGAGTATGTGCGCTGACTCCCCGGCATGTCGTCGGCGATTCCGGCGAGCAGGTAGCGCTCGATGGCGGGGTCCAGATCGACGTAAGCACCGCGCAGCCGGTTCATCGCGACCACGTACATGAGGTCCTCCTCCGCGACGTTGGCCACGCGGGTCTGCGTCATGAGCCCGACGAGCGCCAGGAAGCCGAGGATGGCGAGCGCCGCCCCGGGGAACCAGCCGTCGAAGCCGGTCGCCTGGCCGAGGAGCCCGATCGTGAGCAGGCCCGCGGAGACCAGCGTGAGGTAGATCGTGATGCGGGTGAGCACCTCGGACTGCGCCGTGCTGCGCGCCGCGAGCAGTCCCCAGTGCTCGGTCGCGAGCATCTGCGCGCGTCTCGCGAGCGCGGCGTCGGACGGCGTGGACTCGGCCGGCGGGCCGACGGGTTCGGCAGCCATGCCTCATCATCCACCCGCCGGGCAGCCGATGCCAGGTCGTTCCGGGCCGCTCAGTCGGCGAAGAGCACCGCGTCGAGCAGCCCCGGGAAGCGCGCGTCGAGATCGTCGCGCCGGAGCGTCAGGGTGCGATGACGCCCGTTCGGCTCGTTGCGGATCACGCCGGCCTCGCGCAGCACCTTCATCAGGTGGGACTTGGTCGACTTCGGGATGCCCGGATCCAGCGTCGTGCACTGCGCCGCATCCATCGGCCCCTCTCGCAGCTGGCGCACGATCGCCAGCCGGTCGGGGTCACTCAACGCGAAGAGCACCCCGGCGAGTTGCAGGTCTTCGCGAGCGGGATGCGGAAGGTCGGCCGACGATGGCATGGTTCGAGAATAGTTGAACAGTCTTCGGATGTCGAGGTAGGGTCGATTTGTTCGACTTTTCTGGAACCAAGGAGTGGCGTGCACACGCAGAACCCATCATCGCCCGTCCACCGCCGTGGTCTGGGCTTCGCGCTGGGCGGCGCCGCGGCCACGCTCATGATGGCGGGAGCCAGCGCGCCGTCACCCTTCTACCCCGTTCTTCAGGAGCGTCTGTCGCTCGGCACGATGGGCGTGTCGGTGGCGTTCGCGATCTACGCACTGGCCCTCCTCCTCGCGCTCCTCACCGGCGGCTCGATCTCGGACCACATCGGCCGACGCCCCGTGATCTCCGCGGGCTTCCTGCTGCTCGCCGGCGGCCTCGCGCTGGTGTGGCTCGCCGACAGCGGCCCGATGCTGTACGCCGGTCGGGTCGTGCAGGGCATCGCGAGCGGACTCGTCGTGCCGGCGCTCTCCGCCGCCATCATCGACTTCGCCCCCGCCGGCAACTCGCGCGCGGCGACGCTCCTGAACACGCTCGCCCCCACACTCGGACTCGCGCTCGGCGCGGTGGGCGCGGGCCTCGTGCTCGACCTCGCCGCCGACGAGCCGACGGCGGCGGCTCTCACCTTCGGACCGCTGGTCGCCGTGTACGTTCTCGTTTCCGCCGCCATCTGGCTCGTCCCCGAGACCTCGCCGCGCGAGGCCGGGTGGCTGCGGTCCCTGCAGCCGCGGGCGTCCGTGCCGCGTCCGGCCCGCCCGCTGTTCGGCATCAGTGTGCCGATCGTGCTGGGCGGCTGGGCGACCGGCGGGCTGTTCCTCTCCCTCGGACCGAGCATCGTCCACGCCGAGCTGCACGTCGACGGCCAACTCGCCACGGGACTGCTCATCGGACTGCTTCCCGCAACGGGTGCCGCGGCGGCGTTCGTCATGCACAACCGCCGGCCGATCGTCTCCGCGGTCTACGGGGCCTCCGCGCTGGCCGTCGGCACACTGATCATGCTGCTGGCCCTCGTGCTGGGCTCGCTCCCGATCTACGTCGTCGCGGTGATCGTGGCCGGTACCGGCTTCGGCACCGCGTTCATGGGCACGATCGGCTCACTCATGCCGTTGGCCGCGGTGCATGAACGCGCCGAGCTGTTCGCGGCGCTGTACATCGTGGCCTACCTCTCGTTCGGCATCCCGGCGGTGATCGCCGGCATCCTCGCGACCGCGTTCGGTCTGCACGTGACGGTGCTGGTGTTCGGCGCCGTCGTCGCCGTCGCCGCGGGCACCGCCGCCGTCTTCCGGGCGCGGGCGGGCAGCGTCAGCCTTCCGGCATAGCGGATCGGCCCGAGCGGTCACTCCGGGTGGCGGCGGTGGTCCTCGACATCGGGCTTCGCCCGGAGCACGTCGGCGATCTCCTCCTCCGGGCGGGGCGCGATGTTCTCGTCGGCTTCGAGCTCCGGAACGGTCGCCTCGCCCGGGGCGGGGATGTGGTCGTGCGCCGAATGCTCGTCGTGGTGCGTCATGTCGCGCTCCTTCGGGGGTCTCGATCCGAGGCTATCCCCCGCCGCGATGGCCATCGAGCCCACCGCGCGCCGCCCGGCCCCTTGGCGGACGACGCGGCGCGGTCCGCATCCCGCAGCACGCGATACACGTCAGAAGGGCCCCCGCATTCGCGGGGGCCCGTCTGTCGTTCGGTGGGCGGTGAGGGGTTCGAACCCCCGTACTCTAAGTCGGCGGATTTACAGTCCGGTGCCGTTGGCCGCGGTGCATGAACGCGCCGAGCTGTTTGCGGCGCTGTACATCGTGGCCTACCTCTCGTTCGGCATCCCGGCGGTGATCGCCGGCATCCTCGCGACCGCGTTCGGTCTGCACGTGACGGTGCTGGTGTTCGGCGCCGTCGTCGCCGT
>JAVBUN010000212.1:0-15795 GCA_031555335.1 Microbacterium sp. | reverse complement strand
CCGACCTCGACCTCGCGTCCGACCACGCCCTGCTCGACGAGCACCTTGTCGTCCTCGTCGAACGCGATGCGCAGCGCCTCGTCGAGCTCCTCGGGGGTGTGCACCTTGGACACTCCGACGCTCGAACCCGCGCGAGCGGGCTTGACGAACCAGGGCAGGGGTGCGGACCCCATGGCCGCCCGCACCGACTCGGCATCGCCGTCCCCGCGGCGGACGGTGATCCCGGGCGAGACCGGCACACCGGAGGCGTGGAGCGCCATCTTCATGAAGTGCTTGTCCATGCACAGCGCGGAGTCGATCATGCCGCCGCCGGCGTAGGGCAGCTCCAGCGTGTCGAAGAAGCCCTGGATCGTGCCGTCCTCGCCGTGGCTGCCGTGGAGGATCGGCAGGACCACGTCGACGACCCCGAGGTCCCGGATGCTGCCGTCCGCGGTGCGCACCCGCATCCGTCGATCGCCCGCCGCCTCCGGCCACAGCACCCGCGTGCCGTTGTCGCCGACCGTGGGCATGTTCTGCGGGTCGAGCGTGAACTTGTCGGGGTCGTCGTCCTCGAGCACGAAGGCGCCGTCGCGGGTGACGCCGACCGGGATCACCCGGTAGCGGTCACGATCGATCGCTCTCAGCACCCCGCCCGCCGTTGCGGAACTGATCGAATGCTCGCTGGAGCGACCGCCAAAGAGCACCGCCACCGCCGGCTTGTTCATGCTGCGTCCTCTCACCCTTGGGGGTGTCGTCGTCTGTTGTCAGGTGCGGCGCGATCTCGCGCGGGTTCATGGTGCCGTCGAGAACGCGTTTGACCTGCTCGACGATGGGCATCTCCACCCCGCTCGCCTTCGCGAGCTGCAGGATGGGCGCGACGGATGCGAGTCCCTCCGCCGTCTGCTGCATCTGCGTGACGACGTCCTGAAAGCTGTAGCCCTGGCCGAGCAGGCGCCCGGCCGTGTTGTTACGGCTGAGGGGCGACTGGCACGTCGCGATGAGGTCGCCGAGGCCGGCCAGCCCCTGGAGGGTTTCGGGATCCGCTCCCTGCGCGACCGCGAAGTCGGTCATCTCGACGAGTCCGCGCGTGATGATCGACGCCTTGGTGTTCTCGCCGTATCCGACGCCGTCGACGATGCCGATGGCGACCGCGATGAGGTTCTTCAGCACGCCGCCGAACTCGGTGCCGATGACGTCGGAGTTCACGAACGTGCGTAAGTAGCGGTTGCTCGCCCGTCGCGCGACGGCCGCCGCCGTCTCGGCGCTCGTGGAGGAGATGACGGCCGCGGTGGGCTGCTCCTGCGCGATCTCGAGCGCCAGGTTCGGTCCGGATGCCACGGCGATCCGCGCAGGATCGCAGTCGAGGCCCTGTTCGATCACCTGGCTCATCCGCAGGCCCGTGCGCTTCTCGACGCCCTTCATGAGCGAGACCACGGGCGCGTCGGTCGCGTTCAGGAGGGGCCGGAGCCCGAGCAGGTTCTCACGCAGGGTCTGGCTCGGGATCGACAGGTAGATCTGCTCGGCGCCCTCGATCGCCTCCGCGAGGTGGGACGTCGCGGTCATCGAGCGCGGCAGGTTGATGCCGGGCAGGTACCGGGTGTTGCGCTTACCGGTGTGGATCTCGTGGGCGAGCTCGGGTCGGCGCGCCCACATCACGACCTGGGCGCCGCCGTCGGCGAGCACCTTGCCGAACGTCGTGCCCCAGCTGCCGGCACCGATCACGGCGACGCGCGGCGGGCGGCTCTCGGGACGCCGGCTCACGCGACGCCGTCCCCGGGCAGGCGTCCGGTCTCGCTCTGGCCGTGCGCGCCGGGGTTCCAGCGTTCGGCGGGCGGCGTCTCGCGGCGGATGTCGCCGAGGATCCCGGCGATCGCATCCATGAGCAGTCCCGTCGCCTCGGTCTGCGCTCCCGGGTGGAGACTGCGGTCCGAGAAGCCCTGCAGATCGAGAGCGGGTCCGATGACGACGCGCACGGGTTTGCGCAGCGGCCACAGGCTCAACTTGCCGTAGCGGGGGAAGATGCGCTGTGCACCCCAGTGCGCCATCGGAATGAGCGGGATGCCGCCCGCCAACGCCAGGCGCGCCGCCCCCGTCTTGCCGCGCATCGGCCAGAGTCCCGGGTCGCGGGTGAGCGTGCCCTCGGGGTACACGATCACGCCGGCGCGGCGCTCCGCGAGCTGCTCGGCGGTTGCGATCGCCTGCTTGGCGGCGGCGTTCGAGGAGGCCCGCGCCACCGGGATCATCCCCGTCGCCCGCAACGCCCAGCCGAGGACGGGGATGCGGAACAGGCTCTCCTTCGCCATGAAGCGGGGCGCCCGGCCCAGCCGCCACACGGCGGCGGCGACCAGCAGCGGGTCGATCTCGCTGTAGTGGTTCGGCGCCAGGACGTAGGGACCGTCCTCGGGGAGGTTCTCCTCGCCCTCGATCTCGATCTTCGCGAGCAGCCCCACGATCGGCACCACGATGCCGCCGAGCAGCCAGAAGACGCTCGGGCGGGTGCGCTCCGGCGACGCGCGGCGACGCCGCGTTGCGCGTTCCGCCATCAGCCGATGACGTCGAAATCGGCGCCGAGCGCGGTGAGCTTGTCGAGGAAGTCCGCGTAGCCGCGGCGGATGATGCCGATGTTGCGCACCACCGACTCCCCCTCGGCCGCGAGCGCCGCGATGACGTGGCTGTACCCGCCGCGGAGGTCCGGCACCGTGATGTCGGCGCCGTGGAGCGGGGTGGGCCCGGTGATGACGGCGGCCTGCTCGAGATTGCGACGGGGAACCCGGCGCGGGCCCTCCTGCAGGCCGTGCGGGTACACCGTGATGTCGGCGCCCATCTTCACGAGCGCCTGCGTGAACCCGAACCGGTTCTCGTAGACCGTCTCGTGCACGATCGAGCGCCCCTCGGCCTGGGTCAGCGCGACGATGAGCGGCTGCTGCCAGTCCGTCATGAAGCCGGGGTGGACGTCCGTCTCGACCGTCACCCCGCGAAGGGCATCGCCGCGGCGGAACACGATGCCGTCCTCGCGCACGTCGAAGTCGGCGCCGGCCTTGCGCAGCACGTTGAGGAAGGTCAGCATCTCCTGCTGGCGGGCGCCCTCGACGAAGATCTCGCCGTCGGTGGCGATCGCGGCGCTCGCCCAGCTCGCCGCCTCGTTGCGATCGAAGATCGCCCGGTGGTCGTAGCCCTCGAGTCGCGGCACACCCTCGATGAGGATCACCCGGTTGGGCTCGTAGGAGATGATCGCGCCCATCTTCTGGAGCACCGCGATCAGGTCCATGATCTCGGGCTCGATGGCGGCGTTGCGCAGCTCCGTGATCCCCTCCGCGCGCACGGCGGTGAGCAGCACCTGCTCGGTCGCACCGACGCTCGGGTAGGGCAGGTGGATGTTCGCACCGTGCAGGCCGCGCGGGGCCGACAGGCGGATGCCGCTCGGCAGCTTCTCGACGACGGCACCGAACTTGCGAAGAGCGTCGAGGTGGAAGTCGATCGGGCGGTCGCCGATCCGGCATCCGCCGAGGTCGGGGATGAACGCCTGACCGAGGCGGTGCAGCAGCGGGCCGCAGAAGAGGATCGGGATGCGGGAGGCACCCGCGTGCGCGTCGATCTCCTCGAAGTGCGCGCTCTCGACCTCGCTCGGGTCGAGCACGAGCGTGCCGCGCTCGGTCTCGTCGACGCGCACGCCGTGCACCTCGAGGAGCGACCGCACGACGGCGACGTCGCTGATCTCGGGGACGTCGCGCAGCGTGCTGGGGCTCTCGCCCAGGAGCGCGGCGACCATCGCCTTGGTGACGAGGTTCTTGGCGCCGAGGACCTGCACGGTTCCGCGCAGCGGGCGGCCGCCGCGGATCGCGAGCACTTCCTCTTCGCCGCTGCGGTGTCCGCCGGTCGTCGCGGTGTCTCCGAGCAGTGTCATATGCGGTGCCTCACTGTGCGGGAAGGGGCGGAATCGGTAGGGTCCGCGGCTTCCAGGATTCGCGTCGCGCCTCGTAGGCGGCGATCTTGTCTTCGTTCCGGAGGGTCAGTCCGATGTCGTCGAGCCCCTCCAGGAGCCGCCACCTAGTGTAATCGTCGATGTCGAACGGGACTCGGAGCGCGCCGAGCACGACGTCGCGGCGGTCGAGATCCACGGTCATCGCCGTGCCGGGCGAGGCCTCGATCGCCGCCCACAGGGCCTCGAGATCCGCCTCGGTCACGACGCCCGTGACCAGGCCCTGCTTGCCTGCGTTCCCGCGGAAGATGTCGGCGAAGCGCGTGCTCAGCACGACCTTGAAGCCGTAGTCGCGCAGCGCCCACACGGCGTGCTCACGACTGGATCCGGTGCCGAAGTCGGGGCCGGCGACGAGGATCGAGGCGTTCTCGTACGCGGGCTGGTTGAGCAGGAACTCGGGATCCTGCCGCCAGTTCGCGAACAGGGCGTCCTCGAAACCGGTCTTGGTGACCCGCTTCAGGTAGACCGCGGGGATGATCTGGTCGGTGTCGACGGCGGAGCGCTTCAGCGGCGCGGCGATACCGGTGTGAACGGTGAACTTCTCCATGTCAGACCCCCGCCCCGGCCAGAGCGGCATCGGCGACCGGTTCGAGGTCGCCGGGGCTCGACAGCGTGCCGCGCACCGCGGTGGCGGCGGCGACGAGCGGCGACACGAGGTGCGTGCGTCCGCCCTTGCCCTGCCGCCCCTCGAAGTTGCGGTTGGAGGTCGACGCGCAGCGCTCCCCCGGCGCGAGCTGGTCGGGGTTCATTCCGAGGCACATCGAGCAGCCCGCGAAGCGCCACTCGGCGCCGAACTCCTCGAAGACCTTGTCGAGCCCCTCGGCCTCGGCCTCGAGGCGCACGCGCGCCGAGCCCGGGACCACCATGACCCGAACGCCGTCCGCCTTCCGGCGTCCCTTGATGACCGAGGCGAACGCCCGCAGGTCCTCGATGCGGCTGTTCGTGCAGGAGCCCATGAACACCGCATCCACCGGAACGTCCTTGAGCTTCGCCCCCGGTGCGAGGTCCATGTACTCGAGGGCGCGTTCCGCGGCGGCGCGCTCGTTCGGGTCGGCGATCTCGGAGGGCGTCGGGACGACGTCGCTCAGCGACACGCCCTGGCCGGGGTTGGTCCCCCAGGTCACGAACGGCTCGAGCTCGCCCGCATCCAGGAACACCTCGGCGTCGAATGCGGCGCCCTCGTCGGTGGGGAGCGTCCGCCAGTAGGCGACCGCATCCTCCCAGTCCTGGCCCTGCGGCGCGTGCGGGCGGCCCTTCAGGTAGGCGAAGGTCGTCTCGTCGGGGGCGACCATGCCGGCGCGGGCGCCCGCCTCGATCGACATGTTGCACATCGTCATGCGCCCCTCCATCGAGAGGGCCCGGATGGCGCTGCCGCGGAACTCGAGCACGTAGCCCTGCCCGCCGTTCGCACCGATCTTCGCGATGACGGCGAGGATGATGTCCTTCGCCGTGACGCCGGGACGGAGGTCGCCCTCCACCGTGATCGCCATCGTCTTGAACGGCTTGAGCGGAAGGGTCTGCGTCGCCATGACGTGCTCGACCTCGCTCGTGCCGATGCCGAAGGCCATCGCGCCGAACGCACCGTGGGTCGAGGTGTGCGAGTCGCCGCACACGACCGTGATGCCCGGCATCGTGAGTCCCAGCTGCGGCCCGACCACGTGCACGATGCCCTGCTCGGCGTCACCCAAGGAGTGGAGGCGGACGCCGAACTCGGCAGCGTTGCGTCGCAGCGTCTCGATCTGCAGCCGGCTGGTGGGGTCCGCGATCGGCTTGTCGATCGCGAGGGTCGGAGTGTTGTGGTCCTCGGTCGCGATGGTGAGGTCGAGACGCCGCAACGGGCGGTCCTCGGCGCGCAGGCCGTCGAACGCCTGCGGGCTCGTGACCTCGTGCACGAGGTGCAGGTCGATGTAGATGAGGTCCGGCTGCCCGTCCTCGCCCTTCACGACCAGGTGGTTGTCCCAGACCTTCTCGGCCAGGGTGCGCGGCGCCTGCGGCGCGGAGTGCTCGATTGTGCTCACTGCTCTGTCGTTCTCCTGAGTTGACGGTCGATCAAGCCCCAACGAACTCCGCGACGAGGTGGCCTGGGTTAGGACTCGTCGCGGCTGCTAAGGAGGAGAAGAGGGGCGATCCGCACCGGCCCAGGCTAGCACTGCGCATGCGGCGAGAGCTCCGCTCCCGTGTCGTCGCGTGTCATCCGACAGGGGTTTCCCGGGCGGCACGTGCGATTCTGGAGGGCAGACATCACCGCGACAGGACTCCCGATGAACGACCCGCTCGACGACGCCGGCCTCCCGGCCGCGCTCGATCCCGACCTCACGCCGGGGTTCAGCACCCGGCAGGTGCACTCCGGCAAGGATTGGAACGACGCCGCCGCGCGCGCGCTGCCGATCTACATGACGGCGGGGTTCCGCTTCGAGGACTTCGACCACGCGGCGCACCACTTCCAGACGGGCGCGGGTTTCGGCTACACCCGCACCGGCAACCCCACCATCGACGCCCTCGAACGCCGCCTCGCCGACCTCGAGGGCGGCACCGACGCGGTGTTCGTGGCGAGCGGACAGGCCGCGGTGTCGGTCGCGCTGCTCGGGCTCCTGTCGGCGGGCGACCACCTCGTCTGCTCCACCCACATCTACGAGGGCACCCGCGGGCTCCTCCTCGACAACCTCGTGCGCCTGGGCATCTCGGTCGATTTCGTCGACGCGATCGACGACCCCGATGCGTGGCGTGCCGCGACCCGCGACACCACCCGGCTGTACTTCGCCGAGTCCATCGCGAACGCGCGCAACGACATCCTCGACGTCGCCGGCATCGCCGCCGTGGCCGATGAGCGCGGCATCCCGCTCGTCGTCGACAACACCTTCGCCACGCCCTATCTGCTGCGTCCCCTCGAGCACGGCGCGTCGGTCGTCGTGCATTCGGCGAGCAAGTTCCTGGCCGGGCACGGTGCCGCCCTCGGCGGCGTCATCGTCGACGACGGCCGGTTCGACGCGGCACGGTCGGGGCACCTGTTCCCCCATCTCGTCGCGGCGAGCCGGAGCGGCGGTCCGAGCGTGTGGGAGCGTCACGGCGGGAACGCCCGCATCGCGCACGTCCGGGAATCCATCGCACCGCGCCTCGGCCCCTCGCCGTCGCCGTTCAACGCCTTCCTGGTCGCGCAGGGCATCGAGACGCTGAGCCTGCGCGTGCGCGAACAGTCGCGCAACGCGCTCGAGGTCGCGCGGCTGCTCGACGCGCACCCGGCGGTCGAGTCCGTCGACTATGCGGGACTCCCGTCCCACCCGCACCACCGGCTGGCCGTCCAGTACCTGCCGCGCGGGTTCGGATCGGTGTTCACGGTGACCCTGCGCGGCGGCGAACCGGCGGCGCGCGCGTTCATCGAGTCGGTGCGCATCGTGACCCACATGACCCATCTCGGCGATGTGCGGACGCTCGTGCTGCATCCCGCGACCACCAGTCATGCGCAGCTCTCGGACGCCGGACGTGCCGCCCTGGGCGTCTACCCCGGCACGCTGCGGCTCTCGATCGGGATCGAGGACATCGAGGATCTCGCCGCCGACCTCGACCAGGCGCTCGCGGTGGCCGCCGCCGTCTCGGGCGGACGCGCCGTGGAGATCGTGCCGTGAGCAGCCTCCAGCACTTCGGGTGGTTCCTCGCGCGCGGCTTCGGCCCGCACGGCTGGGGTCAGCCGTCCCTCGACTGGAACTACCGCTGGACCGAGCCGCGGCTGTACCAGGAGTCCGCGCGCACCCTCGAACAGGCGGGCTTCGACCTGCTCATCGTCGAGGATGCGCCCTCCCTCGGCTCGGCCGACACGATCGACCTGCGGGTGCGGCACGCGTTCGGGGGGCCCAAACACGACCCGCTCATGCTGGCGCCCTACCTGTTCGCCGCGACCGAGCACCTGGGCGTCGTGCCGACGGTGAATCCTGCCGCGTACGTCCCCTACACGGCGGCGCGGCAGTTCGCGTCGCTCCAGCACCTGAGCGGCGATCGGCTCGGCCTGAACGTCGTCACGGACACGGGAAGCGCCCGCCACTTCGGCACCGCGGCGCCGCTCGGGCACGACGCGGCCTACGACCGGGCAGAGGAGTGGCTCGACGGCATCCGCTCGCTCTGGCGCAGCTGGGACGACGGCGCGCTCGTCCGTGACGTCGAGAGCGGCCGCTACGCGGACGGCACCCGGATGCGGCACACCCGCCACCGCGGGGAGTACTTCGAGTTCGACGGGCCGCTGAACGCGCTGCCGTTCGAGGAGGGCGAGCCCGTCATCGTCTCCCCCGGCGGATCCGGCCGGGGGCTCGGGTTCGCGGGCGCGAACTCCGACGTGCAGCTCGCGCTCGCGCCTCTCGACGAACAGAGCATCCGCGGCTACCGCGCGAAGATCCACGATGCGGCGATCGCGCGTGGTCGCGCGCCGGAGGACATCTCGATCCTGTTCGCGATCCAGCCCGTCCTGGTGTCCTCTCCCGAGGAGGCGGACCGGCTCGTCGCCGCGTCGCGCACACCGGACGAGGAGACCCTCCGCACGATCGCGCGCCGGCAGTCGTCCGATCTCGAGACGGACCTCACGGCGCTCGATCTGGACGCACCCCTCGATACCTCGCTCTTCGCGGACCACGTCTCGCACGGCAGCATCCGCCGACTCGTGGGCGATCACGACGCCGCCACCCCGCTGCGCACGATCCTCGCGGCGCACGCCCGCCTCGGCCGGCTCTCCGACGGCACCGGTTTCGTCGGCACCGCGGGCGAGCTCGCCGACCGCATCGAAGAGCTCGGCGCGTGGGGCAACGACGGCGTGCTGCTGTGGGGCGACCTTCATCCGGTGACGGTGCACCGCATGCTCGACGAGCTCGTACCGATCCTCCGCCGGCGCGGCATCCTGCGGGACTCGTACGCTCCCGGCGGTCTGCGCGCCAACCTGCGCGCCTTCTGACACCCCGCCCCGCCCGGCGCGGGCGAGCGCCCGGGCCGACGCTCAGTCGCGACCGGTCGGCGGCTGCGGGCCCACGGGCGGTTCGCCCGTGTCCGGCGCGATCTCCGACGCTGCGACGGGCGAGTCGACCGCGTTCTTGTCGGCGTCCTTCCGCGCGGCGAGCAGGCTCGCGCCCGTGGCGACGGCCATCGCCGCGACGATCACCGCGAGCGAGGCGAGCGTCGAGATGTCGGGCGCCCATTCGACGTGCTCGCCGTTGTTGATGAACGGCAGCTCGTTCTCGTGCAGGGCGTGGAAGAAGAGCTTCACCCCGATGAACGCGAGGATGAACGCGATGCCGTAATGCAGGTACTTGAGCTTGTCGAGCAGGCCGCCCAGCAGGAAGTACAGCTGGCGCAGGCCCATGAGCGCGAAGAGGTTCGCGGTGAACACGATGAAGGGGCTCTGCGTGATGCCGAAGATCGCGGGGATCGAGTCGATCGCGAACACCAGGTCGGTGAAGCCGATCGCGACGAACACGAGGATCATCGGCGTCCACACCTTCTTGCCGCCGACCACGGTGCGCAGCTTCGACCCGTCGTACGAGTTGCTGATGTCGATGAACCGCCGCAGGAATCGGACCAGGCCGGTCTCCTTCTGCGCGCCGTGGTCCGCTTCCTTGCCGGGGAACGCCTGCCGCCACGCGGTGTAGATGAGGAACGCCCCGAACACGTAGAAGATCCAGCTGAGGTTCTCGATCAGCACCGCGCCGAGCATGATGAAGATGCCGCGCAGCACCAGCGCGATGATGATGCCCACCATCAGCACCTCCTGCTGATACTTCCGCGGCACGGCGAACTGCCCCATCAGCAGGACGAAGACGAAGAGGTTGTCGACCGAGAGGCTGTACTCGGTGAGCCAGCCGGCGACGAACTCCCCCATCGCATCGCCGCTGCCGGTCACCCACAGCAGCACGACGGAGAAGGCGAGGGCGAGGGCGACGTAGAACACGACCCAGAGGGTCGCCTCTTTCATCGAGGGGATGTGCGGCCGCTTCAGGATGATGAGCAGGTCGGCCAGCAGCACGAGCACCAGCACGACGAGTGCGGTGATCTCGAACCACAGGGGGATCACGAAGCTCATGAGAGCCTTTCGGTGCAGCGAGGGGGTCGCCTCAGTGTACAAGCGGGGTTCACCGCTCCCACGAGACGATCGAGGGCGTGCGGACACCAGGAGGTGAGAGACAGTGACCGAGGGGGCACGGATGGCGACGGACGGCGACCTGATCGCACGCGCGGCCGGCGGTGACGGCGAGGCGTTCCGGCGGCTGTATCGGCGTCACGTCGACGCGGTGTACCGGATCGCGTCCATCCTTCTGGGCGACCGGGCGGATGCGGAGGACGCGACGCAGGACGCGTTCGTGACCGCGTGGCGCAAGCTCGGCGAGCTGCAGTTGCAGAGCGAGTCCGCGCTGCCGTGGCTCGCGACGATCTGCCGCTACACGTGCGCGAACCGGTTGCGCGCCCGGCGGCGCGAGGAGCAGCACACCGCGGCACCGGTCGACGAGCGGACGCCCGCGCGGATCGATGTCGAACAGCAGGTCATCGACGCCGATCTCGCCGAGCGGCTGGCGCGGGACGTGGCCGGGCTGAGCGGCGTCGACGAGCAGATCTTCCTGCTCTGCGTGGCGCGCGGGTACGCCTACGGTCCCGCTGCGGCCGAGCTGGGGCTCAGCCACGGCGCCGTGCGCAACCGTCTCTCCCGCATCCGGACCCGGTTGCGCCGGACCGTCGAGGAGGGAACCCCGTCATGAACGAACCGAACGACGCGAACGAGCCGGTGGTGCTGCCCGAGCCGCCGAGCGCCGCACAGGCCGACCGCATGGAGGAGGTCGTGATGACGAGCGTCCGGAACGACGTGGCCCGGTCGCGGGCGCGGCGTGCACGGTTGTGGGGCGGGGCGGCGGCCGCCGTCGCGGTGGTCGCCCTCGCCGCGTTCATCTCGCCCGCGGTGCTGTCGGGGATCTCCGGCGGGGCGGCGTCCAGCGCCGATCAGAGCGCGGTCGCGCCGGCGGGCGAACCGTTCCCCGTGACGGAGTTCCCGATGACGGAGGGGGGCGCGGAGTCCGCACCGGTGACGGATGCGGTCGCGCCGGAGTCGGTGACGGGTGCGGCGGGTGATGCCGCCGTCCGCACTGAGATGCCGGGCGACCGCGAGGTCGTGACGACCGGATGGATCCAGCTCACGGTGCCCGATGTGGCGGACGCGACGCAGCAGGTCTCGGAGCTCGCCGGCGCCGAGGGCGGCTACGTGGAGTCGGCGAGCATCGGGGGCGGCGGTGTGCAGCCGATCGACGGCAGCTCGGCGCCGGCATCCGTCGACGGCTGGATCACCGTGCGCGTGCCGACGGATCGCCTGGATGCGGTGATCGCCGCGGTCAGCGAGCTCGGCGAGGTCACGTCGTCGTCGGTCGATCGCACCGATGTGACCGATCAGGCGGTGGACCTCCGCGCCCGCATCGCGGCCGAGGAGGCATCGGTCGCACGGCTGACCGAGCTGATGGCCCAGGCCGGGTCCGTGGGCGACCTCATCGCCGCCGAGACGGCGTTGTCGGATCGGCAGGCGAGTCTCGACGCGAACCGCCAGCAGCTCGCCCTCCTCGAGAACCAGGTGGCGATGAGTTCGATCTCGGTGGCGCTCACGAGCACCCCGGCACCGACGAACGCGGACCCCGCGGGCTTCGCCGACGGCCTCGTCGCCGGCTGGAACGGCCTGGTCGCCACCCTCAACGGCACGGTCGTCGCCCTGGGCTTCCTCCTGCCCTGGCTGGTGGTCGCGGCTGTCGTGGTCGTCGTCGTGTGGGGCGTGCGGCGTCTCGTGCGCCGCCGCCGGGCGCGCCGCGCCTCCTCCTCAGGGGAGGCCACGGGGACTCCGGTCGCTTCTTCCGAGGAGACGGACCGGCGCTGACTCGAGCCGCGGGGGCCCCAGATCGTTCATCACGTCCTGGCGGACTCGAATGGTTGACTTGTGGCGTGGGTCTTGAGCGGTGCCGGATGGCCGATGTGGAGGTGCTGACGACGTTCTTGAGCGAGGTCGATCTCACGCTGAGCGGTCTGGATGCGCCAAGCGTTCGGTTGTGGATCGAGCATGACGAGGCGGGCGCGATCGTCGGCAGTACCGGGTACGAGATCAGCAGCAATGGTCACCATGCGCTGATCAGGAGCGTCGCGGTCAGACCCTCGCAGCGTTCACATGGTCGCGGCAGCGCCCTTGCGAGCTTCGCGCTTGAGCATGCGGCCGACGAAGGAGCGAGCACGGCGTGGCTCTTCAGCCGCCGGTCCGGCCCGTTCTGGCAGAGTCTTGGTTTCGAATCCGCTGATCGTGACGAGCTCGCCGAGGCGCTGGCCGATACCCATCAGGTGCAGCTGTTCCAGCAGACCGGGCAGCTGGGTCGCGAGGTCGCTTGGTCGCGCGCTCTCGCGGCGACGTGACCCGCTCAGGGAGCGATCGCGGTGGGGTGCGGCTGGCAGAGAGTTCCGTCGCGGAGCATGGCGTAGACGAAGTCCGAGCGCCGTCGGGCGAGGGCGAGGAGTGCCTGGTTGTGGCACTTGCCCTGAGTGCTCTTGATGCCGGGCGCGGCAGGCTGCCACGTCCAGCATGCTCGCTGAGGCAGTCAGGAAGAACGCAACAAACAGGGGGGCCCCGAACCGACATCACGGCCAGGAATCCTCCGGCGCCCGCCACCGTCGTCTGCCGCCGGGGCGCCAGCGCTGGGCGGGATCCCACCACGCGGGACCACGGACCTCGGGGACCCCGTCGCGCATGCGGATCTCCCAGCCCGACGTCTCGAGCGTCCGATGGTGATGCCAACAGACCGCTACCCCGTTGTCGGTATGGGTCGGCCCGCCGCGGGCGGCATCGATCACGTGATGGATCTCGCACCACTCCGGGGGTGCGTTGCAGCCGGGAATGAAACAGCCGCCGTCGCGCGCGAGGATCGCCCGCCGTTGGTGCGCGGTGAAGACCCGGCCGGCGAAGCTCAGCGACACGATCCGGCCGCGTCGGTCGAGGACAACGCGCTGCACGTTGCCGACGCACCCGGTGTGCGCGGCCACGCCCACCGGGACGGGCACGTCGCTCCCCGGGATCCGCGCGCGACCGCGTCCTGTCCCGAGATCCTCCTCCCACGCCGTGACGACCAGCGTCGGTGCAGCACCACCCACGTCGGGGAGCCCGCCAGCCGCGGCGGCGGCATTCAGCGCCGTCGCGAGGGCATCGTGCTGCTTCTGCGCCCTGGTGCGGACGTCCGAGGGCGGGGCGGGTGCATCCGCCTCGTCGGGAGCCGCCGCATCCCCCACGCCGCCCTCGCTCTCGCCATCCGGGACAAAGCACACCCCGGGCGGGTTCTTGGGGTTCAGGATGCTGTGGAACACCCGTTGCAGCTGCGCCGCGACCTCGACCAGAAGTTCGCCGCGCACTGGAACCAGACCGTCATGTTCGCGGCCGAGAGTCAGCTCGCGCTTGCGCAACGCCACCGCCTCGCGCGGCTCGGCGCCGTCTTGATCCAGATAGGCCGCCCACACCTGCGCGAACGCGCGCAGCTCGGCGGCGGACGCCGGCGGCGGCGCATCGGGCGCATCACCACCGGCGGCCGCAGCGAGCTCGGTGTCGGCCGCGAGGAGACCGGCACGCGACGCACGCGTCGCGGCGGCCTGCAGCGGACCGACGATGGCTGCCGCTGCATCGACGCCGACCACACCAGCGCGCAGCGCGCCCCGCAGCGCGGGGAAGGGCGCTGCGAGCTGCTCACCGGTGAGAGCGACAGGACGGTGCACCGCGCGCGCCGCGCGCTCGATCTCACCCGTGCGTGCCGCCGCGAACCTCGTCGCCCGTTGGATGAGCTCACCGACGGTGCGAGACCCGAGCTGTGTCGTCAGCCGCTCGTCGCGGACCGTGCTCGTAGACCGCGCCTGCACTTCGCCGACCGTGGCGATCGGCACGCCCTCCGCACGGCGGATCACGTCGGCCGCCGCGCTCACGATGCCGAGCAGCGCCGCGTCGTCGGTCGCGCGCACCTCGCCGTCGAACGCCGCCGCGAGCACATCCTGCAGCGCATCGCCGATGCCCTGCAGCTGCGCACGGATCTCTCTCGTCATACCTCGATTCAACAGGGGGCCTCCGACATCGACATCGGGATAACACCCGGTCAACGCTGATTTATCCACAGCCCGTGAG
Organism: Microbacterium sp.; assembly: GCA_031555335.1. Classification (GTDB taxonomy): domain Bacteria; phylum Actinomycetota; class Actinomycetes; order Actinomycetales; family Microbacteriaceae; genus Microbacterium. Next base: position 1,690 of record JAVBUN010000212.1, on the reverse strand, counting down.
CCTGTCGCCACCTGGGGAGGAGACGACGACGCACCCCTGGGTCACGCATCCGCCCAGGCGGGCTCGTCACCACCGAGGCGGGTCGTGAGCCGGTCGTATGCGAGCGACGTCGTCCCCACCGCGATCGGGGACGACGTCAGCGCCATATCGCCGGATGCGGTGGCGTGGACGCCCGCAGGCAGATCCGCCGGACCGCGGCCCGCCGCATCCGGAGCCGCGCCCGGAACGGGCAGGCGCAGGAGCGTCTGCGCCGTACGAGCGAGGGAGAGGCGCCACGATGACCCGACGCGCTGCTCCGATCGGCGGGCGAGTCCCGCCAGCGCGGATGCGGCGGCGAGATACCCGGTCGCCCAATCGAGCGCCTGCACCGGCAGCGACACCGGCTGCGCTCCCCCGCCGGCGACCATGCCGGTGTGCGCGATCCCGGTCGCGAACTGCACGAGCGAATCGAATCCCCGGTGCTCCGCCCACGGCCCGCTCCAGCCGTACGCCCGCTCGGACACCACCACGAGTCCGGGGCGGAGGTGTCGACACTCGGCCTCCGGCAGGCCGAGCCGGTCGAGCGCGCCTGCGCGGTACCCGTGCACGAGCACGTCGGCACCGCGCAGCAGCTCTCGCAGTCGCTCGGCGCCCTCAGGCGACCGCGCGTCCAGCCGCGCCGACCGCTTGTTCCACATGACGTACGGCAGCACCGCGGGCTCGTCCCAGTCCGGCGGGTCGATCCGCAGCACGTCGGCGCCGAGCCCGGCCAGCACCTGCGTGCAGGCCGGCCCCGCGATGACGCGCGTGAGATCGAGCACCCGGATGCCGGCCAGCGGGCGCTCCGGCGTCGGCGCCCACCCGGTCGCACCGTCCCAGGGACCGCCGTCTTCGTGCGCGACGAGAGGCTCCGCGGCGACCGCCGCACCGGGAGGAGACGCCGCCCACTCGGCCGCGCTGCGCAGCGCGGCCGCCGCCCCTCCTCGCTCGATGATCGCGGTCTCGAGCTCGACCGCGTCCCACCCGCGGACGGCGCGGGCCACCGCATCCGGCTCCGCATCGCCGCCGAGCACCTCGAGCAGGGCGCGGCGGTGCCGCGGCGCGTTCGCGTGGGTGCGGATCCAGGAGCCGTCCCGCGTCGCGAAGGCGGCGGAGAGCGGATCCCAGGGGGACGGTGCCTTCCACCCGACGGGACGCACCTGCAGCCCGAACCACGCGTCGCACGCCGCTCGATCGACGCGGATGCGGTCTGCGTCGGCGAATCCGAGCCCTGACGTCAGCTCGCCGAGGGCCAGCGCGACCGAGGTCAGCGCGTCGGTCGCGAGCGCCGAGACGGGAAGAGCCGCCCGCAGGAAACCCTCGCCCTCGAGGACGGGGGCGCCCGTGAGTCCCAGGGCGTCCCGCATCTCTGCGAGGACCGGGCGTTCCGAATGCGTCACCACAGCCGCAATCTATCCCTCGCCCCACGGGGCGGGGAGGGCCGATGTCAGACGATTCCGCCGACCACGGCATCGCGACGCAGCTGGTCGTGCGTCGCGTGGAACTTGCCGTCGGGCGTGAACCACGCCTCGCGCCCCTGCGCGTTCGGCTCGTTCTCGACGACGACGGGCCAGTGCTCCTTGATGTTCTTGACGTAGTAGCGCAGCTCGCCACCGATCGTGCGCTTCTCGAGCTTGTCGGAGTTCTCGAGCTGATCCTGCGTGGGGTCGTC
>JAVBUN010000026.1:0-3237 GCA_031555335.1 Microbacterium sp. | reverse complement strand
GTGAGCGCCTACGAGAGGTTCGTCGCGCTGACCGACGACCGGATCGTGCTCGAGCTCGACCTGTTCTGGGCGCAGGCGGGAGCGCAGGATGTCCCGGCGCTGGCCGCCCGGCTCGGATCCCGTCTGGTCGCGGTGCACGTCAAGGACGGCATCGTGCCGACGACCAACCCGTGGGCATCGGAGGCGCCGCGCAGCTCCAAGGATCTCGACCAGCGTCCGGCAGGCCGCGGCGAGGTGCCGCTGGCCGCCGCCCTGCGCGCGAACGACGCGATCCGCTACGCGGTCATCGAGTACGACAATCCGCCCGGGAACGTCTTCGAGGACGTCGCGGCGAGCCTGGCGTACCTGCGCACGGAAGGCCTCGCCCGATGAGCGGCGCGGTCGGCGTCGGATTCATCGGCGTCGGAGTCATCAGCGACACCTACCTCGAGAACCTCGCGTCGTTCCCCGACGTCGAGGTGCTCATCCTCGGCGACGTGAACGGCGAGCGGGCGAAGTCGCAGGCGGAGAAGCACGGCATCGCGGCGTGGGGATCCGCCGACGACGTGCTCGCCCACCCGGGTGTCGAGGTCGTCGTGAACCTGACGATCCCGGCGTTCCACACGGAGGTCTCCTCCCGCGCCATCGCGGCGGGCAAGCACGTCTGGTCCGAGAAGCCGCTGGGGCTCGACCGGGAGAGCACCGCCGCGCTGCTGAGCGAGGCCGAGCGGGCGGGCCTGCGGGTCGGCTCCGCTCCCGACACCGTGCTCGGACCCGGGTTCCAGACCGCGAAGCGCGCGATCGCCCAGGGCGTCATCGGGCGTCCGCTGTTCGCGCAGACCTCGATGCAGTGGCAGGGTCCGGAGCTGTTCCACCCGAACCCCGGCTTCCTCTTCGCGAAGGGCGCCGGCCCGCTGCTCGACATGGGCCCGTACTACTTCACGGGTCTCGTCAGCATGTTCGGCCCCGTCGCCCGCGTCGCCGCGCTCGGGCTCCGGGCGTCCGAGGAACGGTCGATCCAGGTGGGTCCGAACACCGGTGCCACCTTCCCGGTCGAGGTGCCGTCCACGATCTCCGTGATCGCCGCGTTCGAGGCCGGCCAGCAGTCGCACACCCTGATGAGCTTCGATTCGCCGCTGGCCCGCCACGGCGTCTTCGAGATCCACGGCACGGAGGGGTCCCTGGTGATCCCGGACCCCAACCGCTTCGTCGGACGCAACGCCTACGTCCGGCCGCTCCTGCGCGCGACCGACGGCGGCGCGGTGGATCAGCCGTGGATCGAGATCGAGCAGGAGGGTGCGGTCGTCGGCCGCGGAGTCGGTCTGCTCGACATGGTGCGCGCCATCGCCGAGGACCGTCCCCACATCGCCAGCGGTGAGCTCGGCTACCACGTGCTGGACGTCATGCTCTCGGCAGAGGAATCCGCCGAGAGGGGCGAGTTCGTCGAGGTCGCCAGCACCGTCCCGCCCGTGCCGGCCGTCGCCGCCGATTTCGATCCCTTCGCCCGCACGCGCTGAGCCGGTGCCGGAGGACGCCCCCACGCGGGACCTCCTCCGGCATCGTCGGTCGCGGTGGGAACAACCGGCAGGTCCATACGGTTGCATGAACTGGGCCGACGATGTCCCGGCGAGATTCCGCTCCACGACATCGGAGGCAACACCATGAGCCCGATCCCCACCCGCACGGCCGTCACCGACCGCCCCGTCCTCGACGTCTTCGCCGAGCGCTGGAGCACCCGCATCTTCGACGCCGCCGCCCCCCTCGACGAGGACGCCTTCGCGAGCGCCCTCGAGGCCGCACGCTGGGCGCCCTCCGCCAGCAACACGCAGCCCTGGCGCGCGATCGTCGCCCGTCGCGGCACCGCGGAGCACCAGCGGATCCTCGACGCGCTGCTCGGCTTCAACCAGGCATGGGCAGGCGCCGCATCCGCCCTCGTCGTGTTCATCGCCGAGACCACCCAGGAGGACGGCGACCCGTACACCTGGGCCGTCTACGACACCGGCCAGGCGGCCGCCTACTTCACGATCCAGGCCCACGCCGGCGGCCTTGCCACCCACCAGATGGGCGGCTTCCAGCGCGACCAGGTCGCCGCCGCGTTCGATCTTCCGGCGCGCTTCGACCCGATCGCCGTCGTCGCGGTCGGCAGCCTCGGCGACGCCGCCACGGCGAGTGACATCATCCGCGAGCGCGAGTCCGCGCCCCGCACGCGCCGTCCGATCGCCGAGACCCTCCTCGCCGACGCCTGATCGATCCCCGTCCGACCGCGGTCGTCGGATGCGCCGTCCTCCGGGCGGCTCATCCGACGCACCCGTGCTCACCCGCCCCAGCGGTCCGACGACCGGCGACGCTCCCGGCGCCCATCGGCGCTCCTCGGCGCTCCCCGCGCCGGACGGGCGGGCATCCGGGCCGCCGACGGACGGGAAGCCGGGCCGCGACACTCTAGGACTCGCCCGGTCGACACACCAGCCCTCGCCCCGCGCACGCGCGGGCGGGCCTACTGTGAAGCATGACCCCGAGCATCGTGGCGATCGGCACGGCCGTGCCGCAGACCCGTCTCGCCCAGCAGGACGTGCGCGATCTGTTCGCCGCGCAGCCGGGCACCGCGCGTCTCACGCAGCGCCTGATCCACGCCGCGTTCGACGCCTCCGACATCGAGACGCGCCATAGCGTGCTCGCCGGACTCGTCGGGGATCCGGGCGCCGGCCTCGCCGTGCGCCGCGGTGACACGCTGCTCTCACCCACCACCGCCGAGCGCAACGCCGAGTACCGCCGCCTCGCCCCGGACCTGTTCGCCGAGGCGGCCCGGCGCGCGCTCGCGGATGCCGATCTGGATGCGGCGGCCGTCACCCACGTCGTGACCGTCTCGTGTACGGGGCTGTTCGCACCCGGCCCGGACGTGAGGCTCGTCCGCGACCTCGGCCTCGACCCGGGTGTCGAGCGGTACCACCACGGGTTCGTGGGGTGCGCGGCCGCGATGCCCGCCCTCCGCGCCGCCCATCGTCTCGCCACCGCCCAGCCCGGCGCGGTCGTGCTCGTCGTCTGCGTCGAACTGTGCTCGCTGCACCTGCGGGTGTCGGCCGACCCGCAGCAGATCGTCGCCGCATCCGTCTTCGCCGATGGTGCGGCCGCCGCCGTCGTGACCTCTGCCCCCACGGCACGCCGCCGGCTCGAGCTCGAGGAGTTCGCGACGGCGCTGACCGCCGAGGGCGACGAGGACATGGTGTGGACGATCGGCGACAACGGCTTCGAGATGACGCT
>JAVBUN010000061.1:0-2687 GCA_031555335.1 Microbacterium sp. | reverse complement strand
CGTCCGGGGCGACCGCCGACGCCACGTCGTGGACGATGACGGCATCGGCCGTTCCCGCGGAATGGGCGGACGAGGCCGACGAGGGAACCATGTCGGCGTCATGGTGGACGCTCAGCGAGAGAACGCCGATGGCGAGCAGGAGCAGACCTGCCGTCATGAGTCTCACCGTCGGCGCGACCCCGGATCTCCAGGGCCGCGCAGCGAGACGCGATACGCGAACCATCAACGGCACTCTACGAGCGGCAACGCATGAACGAGCGATCGTCCTACATCCCGGCGGCCATGTCGGTGAAGCGCGAGAAGTGGCCCTGGAAGGCGATCTCGAGCGTCGCGGTCGGACCGTTTCGGTGCTTCGCGATGATGAGGTCGGCCTCGCCGGGACGCACCTCTTTGTCGTAGACCGAGTCGCGGTGCAACAGCATCACCATGTCGGCGTCCTGCTCGATCGAGCCGGACTCGCGCAGGTCGCTGACCTGCGGCCGCTTGTCCTGGCGCTGCTCCGACCCACGGTTCAGCTGCGAGAGCGCGATGACCGGCACCTGCAGCTCCTTCGCGAGCAGCTTCAGCGCGCGCGAGAACTCGCTGACCTCCTGCTGGCGCGACTCGACCTTCTTTCCGCTCGTCATGAGCTGGAGGTAGTCGATGATCACCATCTTGAGTCCGACGCGCTGCTTGAGACGCCGGCATTTCGCCCGGATCTCGACGAGCGTCATATTGGGGCTGTCGTCGATATAGAGCGGCGCATCGTTGATGCGACCGCGGGTCGCGGCCACGGTGGTCCAGTCGCGCTGGTCGAGTGTTCCCTTGCGCATGTTCTGCAGCGGGATGGCGCCCTCGGCGCTCATCAGACGCATCGCGATCTCGCTGCGCCCCATCTCGAGCGAGAAGAAGATGGTGGGCATGTCGTGCTTGATCGCCGCGGCGCGAGCGAAGTCGAGCGCGAGCGTGGACTTTCCCATGGCGGGCCGCGCAGCGACGACGATCATCTGGCCGCCGTGCAGTCCGTTGGTGAGCTCGTCCAGCTGCGCGAAGCCGGTCGGGATGCCGGTCATCATGCCGTCGCGGCCGCGCGCCGCCTCGATCTCTTCGACAGCGGCGTCGACCGCGATCGTGAGTGGCACGTAATCCTCGGCGGTCTCGGCCCCCGTGACCGAGTAGATCTCGGCCTGCGCGGAGTTGACGAGTTCGGTCGCCTCGCCCTGACCCGCGTACCCCATCTGCACGATCCGCGTGCCCGCCTCGACGAGGCGACGCAGCAGCGCCCGCTCGGAGACGATCGACGCGTAGTACCCGGCGTTGGCCGCGGTCGGCACGATCGAGGTGAGGGTGTGCAGGTAGTCCGCGCCGCCGGCGCGCTGCAGGTCGCCGGTCTTGATGAGCTCGTCGGTGACCGCGATCACGTCGGTCGGCTCACCGTGCGAGTAGAGCGTGAGGATCGCCTCGAAGATCAGCTCGTGCTTGGGCACGTAGAAGTCGGTGCCGCGGATGCTCTCGATGACGTCGGCGACCGCATCCTTCGACAGCAGCATGCCGCCCAGCGTGCTCTGCTCGGCGAGGGTGTCGTGCGGCGGGGTGCGTTCGTGCTCGCGTGGTGCTCCGAGGCGCTCCTGCGAGATGTCGGCGATGGACACGGGTGCCCGCCCTCTCCTCCTCCGCGCGCGAGCGCGGTGTCGTTCCCGAAGCGTGTGAGACCTCGGCGCGCTCCGACCGATACCCGTCCGCGCGACTCGGTGATCGAACCACGAACGTCGGACATGAAATCGGATGGCGCCAACACCCCGTCAGAAACGGGATCCCCGTGAGGCTCCCCCCACGCTATGGACGCCCCTTCCACGGCGCAAATGTGCCTGTGGATAACTCTGTGGAGAGAGTGCGTGAAACGCCGCACGGGCTGTGTACAACGCCTGTGGAGAACTACCTGAGTGCAAACTGAGAACGACTGATATCTGCCCTCCGATCAGGTGTTTGAGTTTCCACATGTCGACCGGATGCGATGTGGTTAAAGTGCTTCTTTAAGGTTGCGCCGCACGCGGAGTTGTGCACAGGCCTGCGTTCGTCGCGACGGCGACCCGAGGGCGGGTACGAACGCGACCCGGGCGGTCACGCCGCGAGGCCCCCGGGGCGCTTCCCGACCGCTCGCCATCATGAGAGTGCTCTCATTTATGCGGCGACCTCTGGTGGCGTGCCCCGGAGGCGCGTAACTTGCTGCGCACGATCTGACCCTGCACGACGGCACAGGGGGTGACACGTGGACGAGTCAGGAGAGCGGCAACCGCGACGCGCGGTGCGCTTGCTCCTGCTCGGAGCCGGAGCGGGCCTTCTCTGGGCCGGCTTCTCGGTGTTCACGCAGATCGGCTCCGCGCACGCGGATGACACCGACCTCGGCGGCGGGCTCGTCGGAATCGTCTCGGGTGTCACGTCCGGTGCATCGGATGCCGTCGGGTCCCTCACCGACACGGTTGCCGAGATCGTTCCCCCGATCGCTCCGGTGACGGATGCCGCATCGACGGTCACGACGCACGTGACCACCGCCGTCTCTCACACCGTCGACGCGGTTCCCGAGGTGATCCCCGAGGTGGCGCCCGTGGTCGCACCGGTGGTGACGGAGGTCGTGCAGCCCATCGTGGATGAGGTCGCACAGCCCGTGGTCGACACGGTGGCGGAGCTCACGGCTCCCGTCCCGGTCG
>JAVBUN010000273.1:0-8249 GCA_031555335.1 Microbacterium sp. | reverse complement strand
TCGGCCGTCTCGACGGGGACGGGCTCGTAGCCCCACGCGCGGAGATCGTACGGGGACGCCCGCATATCGAGGGTGCGGATGTCGCGCGCGAGCTCGAACGTGTCGAGCAGCAGTTCGCCGGGCACCAGCGGCCCGAGCTTCATCGCCCACTTGTAGAGGTCCATGCCGGCGTGCAGGCAGCCCGGCTGCTCACGCGCCGCCTGGGAGTCCCGGTCGAGCGCGGTGCGGTTGCGCGGCACCGCTTCCGGTGTGAAGAAGCGGAATGCGTCGAAATGGGTGCAGCGCAGCTCGTGGGCGGCGACCACCTCGTCGGTCCCGGCGGAGCCGAGGCGCAGCGGCACCGCATGGCGGGTCGCGTCGGCCCGGTAGAGCATCGCCCACTCGTGCATGCCGAAACAGCCATACGACGCCGGCCGGTCGAGCGCTCCGCGGAGGATCGCCCGCACGCCGCGCAGCAGCAGATGCTTCTCGGCGGCGAACGCGGCCTCGTCCACCCGTGCACCGCTCGCCCCGACAGCGGTGTACCACCTCGCGTCCCGCTTCTCGGCCGCGTCTGCGAGCACGACGCCGGCGCCGGGGTGCCAGCGGCGCAGGAGAGAGGGCTTGTAGCCGTAGTAGGTGAACAGGAAGTCGTCGACCGGATGCTGCTGCCCCCGCGCCGCGCGGTGGCGCCGGCCGGCGGTCAGCGCATCCGCGCGCGCGGCGTGCACGCTTTCGCGGGCCGACCATACGGCGCGGGAGAGCACCGTGTCGGCGACGAGTTCCACCCTCCGAGGGTACGCGTGCGCGGTGCGGGGCTACACCGGCTCTATCAGCGCCGGTGAGTCGTTGCGGACGTTTCCCACCGCGCTCGAGACGACGTGATCATCGAGCGTTTCGGCGAGGTCGGGGGCGGCGTCGACCGCCGCATCGAGGATGTCGCCGACGTTGTCCGTGTCGGTGTCGAGCCAGGCGTCCGCGAAGTCGGCGTCGAGGAACAACGGCATCCGATCGTGGATGGAGCCGAGCCGGCCGATCGCATCGCGCGTGAGGATCGTGAACGAGAGCAGCCAGCGATCGGCGTCGTCGTCGGCCTTGGACGGGTCCCGCCACCACTCGTAGAGCCCCGCGAAGAACATCGGCGATCCGTCGGCGGGATGGATGAAGTGCGGCGTCTTGGTCTCGCCCGTCTGCTTCCACTCGTAATACCCGGTGGCCGGCACGATCGCGCGACGCTTGATCAGCGCCTGGCGGAACATGGGCTTCTCCTCGAGTTCCTCCGAGCGGGCGTTGAACGCCTTCGCGCCGATCTTCGGGTCCTTCGCCCAGGACGGTACGAGCCCCCATCGGGCGGGCTCGAGGCGCCGCGTCGGCGGATCGGTCTTGGCCGAATCGAGGACGATCGCGGCCATGCTCATCGGCGACATGTTGTAGGAGGGCGGCGGCAGGTCGGGATTCTCAACGTCGACGCGGAGCACCCCGACGAGCTCGGATCCGACGTTCGCCACGACGAAACGACCGCACATGCCGATCAGCCTACGCCGGGGAGTCCGAGCCGCGGATGACGCCGACCTCGGCCAACCGGTCCAGCAGCGCCGCGCCGTCGTCGCCGGTGACCCAGGGCACGGATGCCGCGGAGTGGTCGTCGACGACGGTGCGTCCGCCGGCGAGGACCGCCTCCGCCTGGGTCAACCGCCGGATCGCGACGGCCGCCACCTGGTCGGGATGCGCGACGGCGAACGCCGTGTAGATCTCGTCATCACGCTGCCCATCGTCGCCGATGAGCAGCCAGTCGATGTCGGGGAACTCCTCGGCGAGCCGCTCGAGGTTCGTCTGCTTGTGGTCCTTGCCGCTGCGGAACCAGCGGTCGTGCGTCGGGCCCCAGTCGGTCAGGAGCATCGCGCCGGTCGGGAAGAGATGCCGCCGCATGAACCGCGCGAGCGTCGGAGCCACGTTCCAGGCGCCGGTGGAGAGGTAGATCACGGGGGCCGCCGGGTTCTCCCGGAGCACCCGCTCGAGCAGCACCGACATGCCGGGCACGGGCTGGCGGGCGTGCTCATTGACGACGAACGAGTTCCATGCGGCGAGCAGGGGCCGGGGGAGCGCCGTCACCATCACGGTGTCGTCGACATCGGAGACCACACCGAATCGGGTGTCGTCGGCGATCACGAGCACGCGCATCGTGGTCGGGGGCTCTCCCTCGACCGAGGCGCGCACCTCGCGCCACCCGGGCTGCAGCCGCGCCGGAAGGACCTGGTCGATGACACCGCCCCGATCCGCGACGACGGCGTGATCGACACCGTCGATCGTCACCGTCACCTGCGCGAAGCCGACGGGAACGGCGGCGAAACTGCGCCAGCCGCGGATGCCGGCGTACTCGCCCGCCTTCTGGCGGGTACCGCTCGGGGCGATGAGCACGCGACCGAGCACCCGTACCCAGCGTTCGGACCCGTAGCCCGGAAAGGCCATGATCATGGGGGTCAGGCCACGGGCGCGGGCGCGACGCTCCCTCCAGGAGTGGAAGCGGCGCTCGAGGCGGGCGATCCACTTGATCTTCAGGGGCGGGGTCGCTCGGGGGGATTCGGCCACTCCCTCAGTCTTCCACGTTCCCCGCATCCGTCGTCGAGCGCTCCTCGGCCGTCATGTGCCGCCGCTCCACCCGCTCGATGATCTTCTTCGCGACGACGATGAGGACGAGGAAGACGACGATGATGCCGACGAAGATGTACCCGGCGAAGTGGATGCGGTCGGCGAGCTCCCGATACGTCCCCGCGGCCGCGGCGGCCACCGAGATGTAGAGCGTCGCCCACAGCACGCAGGCGGGCGCCGTCCACGCGAGGAAGCGGCGGTACGAGTAGTGGCTCATGCCCACGGTGAGCGGCACGAGCGAGTGCAGCACCGGCAGGAACCGGGAGAGGAAGATGGCGGGGCCGCCGCGACGCTCGAGATAGCGTTCGGAGCGCGCCCAATTGGCTTCGCCGATGCGCCGACCGAGTCGCGAACGCCGGATGGCGGGACCGAGGTAGCGGCCGAGCAGGAACCCGAGGCTCTCACCGAGGAGTGAGCCGATCACGACCGCAACCCCCAGGATCACGCCCTGAACGGGAGTCTCGACGGCCGTTCCCGCGACGATCACGACGGTGTCGCCCGGGACGACGAGTCCGACGAGCACGCTGGTCTCGAGGATCATCGCGACGCCCGCCAGCACGACGCGCAGTCCCGGGTCGACGCTCTGGACCGCGTCGAGAATCCACGTGAGGACCTCGTTCACGGCTCGAGCCTATGCGGTGGGGGCAGTGGCTAGCCTGGGAGAGTGCCTCCCGATGCCTCTCCCGTCGAACTCGGGGAATGGGTGGACCCGGCCCGGGTGCACGGCGTGTTCGCCGGCGCGGCGCACACCTTCTGGCTGGACGCGGGGCCTGCCGCAACCGCCGGCTGGAGCTGGGTCGGCACCGGGACGCCCGCCGACGGGGCGGAGGTGCGTGCGGTCGCGGTCGCCCGCGATGCCGTGCGCACACCCGAGTGGGGCCCGCTGACCCGCGGCTGGGTGGGGTGGCTCGGATACGAGACGGGGGCCGCGGCCGCCGGTGCGGCCGTCGCGGCCGACGACCTGCCGCCCGAGCAGTGGATGCGGATCGAGAACCTCGTCGCGTTCGACCACGCCGCGCGCCGGGTGTGGATCGTCGCGGACGATCCCGCTGCGATCGCGGGCCGCATCCGCCGTGCCCCCGACATCGGATCGCCCGCGCGGCCGCGCGTCGCCCGGCACGCTGTCGCCCGCACGAGCGCGCCGCGGTACGCAGAGCTGGTCGAGCAGTGCCGGGCGGCGATCGGTCGCGGTGACGCGTACCTGCTGTGTCTCACCACCCGGTTCAGCGTGGCGGCGGAGATCGACCCGGTCGCCGCCCATGCGGCCCTGCGCGCCGCCGCGCCCTCGCACCACGGCGCCCTCATCCGGTCCGGCGGCGTCGCTCTCGTCAGCGCGAGCCCGGAACGGTTCCTGAACGTCTCCGACGGCATCGTGCGGACGCATCCGATCAAGGGCACACGGCCGCGGGGAGCGACTCCGACGCGGGATGCCGAGCTCGCCGCGGATCTGCGCGCCGACCCGAAGGAGCGCGCCGAGAACGTCATGATCGTCGACCTCATGCGCAACGATCTGTCCCGGGTGTGCGACCCCGCCACCGTCTCGGTGGAGCGACTGCTCGAGGTCGAGAGCTACGCCGCCGTGCATCAGCTCGTCAGCACCGTCGCGGGGCGGGTGCGGCCGGGGACGACGCTCGGCGACCTCTGGACGGCGACGTTTCCCGCAGGGAGCATGACCGGTGCGCCCAAGCTCTCGGCGATGACGATCCTCCACGGACTCGAGCGGGCCTCCCGGGGCGCATACGCGGGATGCGCGGGCTGGGTGGGAGAGGACGGCAGGCTGGATCTCGCGATGACGATCCGCACGGTCGTGACGCACCCGGGGGGCGCGTACGTCGGTGCGGGAGGCGGCATCACCTGGGCCTCGACACCGGATGCGGAAGTCGCCGAGGTGGCGCTCAAAGCCGCCGCCCCGCTCGCCGCGATCGGCGCCCAGCTGCCCGCGGGCTGGTGATCCCGGGGGTCCGGTAACCTGAAAGACGCGCATCGCGCATCTTCCCGACACACATCGATGGGACTATCCGTGTCCGAGACCTCTACCACCGTGCCCACCGAGGGCGGGTTCGACGTGCATGCCATCCAGTCGAAGTGGCAGGCGCGCTGGGCGGAACAGGACCCCTTCCGCGCCGGCGGCGATGCCGACACACGTCCCCGCAAGTACGTGCTCGCGATGTTCCCGTACCCTTCCGGCGACCTGCACATGGGCCACGCCGAGAACTATCTCTACTCCGACATCGTCGCCCGCTTCTGGCGCCATCGCGGTTACAACGTGCTGCATCCGATCGGGTGGGACTCGTTCGGGCTCCCCGCCGAGAACGCCGCCATCAAGCGTGGTGCGAACCCGGTCACCTGGACCTACGACAACATCGCCCAGCAGAAGGCGAGCCTGCGCGCATACGGCGTGTCGTTCGACTGGAACCGGGTGCTGCACACCAGCGACCCCGAGTACTACCGCTGGAACCAGTGGCTGTTCCAGCAGCTGTTCGAGCGGGGCCTGGCGTACCGCAAGGAGAGCCCGGTCAACTGGTGCCCCCACGACCAGACGGTGCTCGCGAACGAGCAGGTCGTCGACGGCCGGTGCGAGCGCTGCGGCAACATCGTCGTCAAGAAGAAGCTGACGCAGTGGTACTTCCGCATCACGGACTACGCGGACCGCCTGCTCGACGACCTGAACCAGCTCGAGGGGTTCTGGCCGCAGAAGGTCATCCAGATGCAGCGCAACTGGATCGGTCGTTCGATCGGTGCCGACATCGACTTCGCGATCGAGGGCCGCGACGAGAAGGTGACGGTATTCTCCACCCGTCCCGACACGCTGCACGGTGCGACCTTCCTGGTCGTCGCCCCGGATTCCGACCTCGCCGCCGAACTCGCCGAGGGCGCCGGTCCCGAGGCGCGCGAGCGGTTCGAGGCCTACCTCGCGACGGTGCGCCAGGCGACCGACATCGAGCGGCAGGCGACCGACCGGCCCAAGACCGGAGTCTTCCTCGACCGCTACGCGATCAACCCGATCAACGGCGAACGCCTGCCGATCTGGGCTGCCGACTACGTGCTGGCCGACTACGGCCACGGCGCGGTCATGGCCGTCCCCGCCCACGATCAGCGCGACCTCGACTTCGCCCGCGCGTTCGACCTGCCCGTGCGGGTCGTCGTCGACACGACAGCGCCCATCACCGGCGCGATCCCCGTCATCGAGCTCGACGAATCCGGCGCCCCGATCGACCCGCTCGGCGACGTCGCGGAACTCGACGACATCGATCCGGTGCGCACCGGGGTGGCGCTGTCCGGCGACGGACGCCTCATCAACTCGGGGTCGCTCAACGGGCTCAGCAAGCGCAATGCCATCGCGCGGAGCATCGCCGAGCTGACCGCGGCCGGCACCGGCCGCGCGGCGAAGACGTATCGCCTGCGGGACTGGCTGATCTCGCGCCAGCGGTTCTGGGGCACGCCGATCCCCATGGTGCACACCGAGGACGGCCGTATCGTGCCGGTCCCGGATGCGGAGCTGCCGGTGCGTCTGCCGGACCCTGCGGGCCTCGATCTGACCCCCAAGGGTGCGTCGCCGCTGGGAGCTGCGACCGAATGGGTGACCACGGTCGACCCCGAGACCGGCGAGCCGGCGCTCCGGGATCCGGACACGATGGACACGTTCGTCGACAGCTCCTGGTACTTCCTGCGCTTCCTCGCCCCGGGCGACCCCTCGCAGCCCTTCTCGCCGCGTGAGGCGCTGAAGTGGGCGCCGGTGGACTTCTACATCGGCGGCGTCGAGCACGCCATTCTGCATCTGCTGTACGCGCGCTTCATCACCAAGGCGCTCTCAGACATGGGCCACCTCGACTTCACGGAGCCCTTCTCCAGCCTGATCAACCAGGGCATGGTCATCCTGGACGGCGCGAAGATGTCCAAGAGCAAGGGCAACCTCGTGCTCTTCCAGGAGGAACTCGACGCGCACGGCGCCGACGCGCTGCGCGTGGCGCTGGCCTTCGCGGGCCCGGTGGAGGACGACAAGGACTGGAAGGACGTCTCGACGACCGGGGCCACCAAGTTCCTGGCGCGTGCGCTGCGCATCGCAGGCGAGGTCGCGAGTCCGACCGACGTCGTGTGGGCCGACGGGGACGCGGCGCTGCGCCGGGTGACCCACCGGCTCTGGGCGGAGGCGCCCTCGCTCATCGAGCAGACGAAGTTCAACGTCGTGGTGGCCCGGCTCATGGAGCTCGTCAACGCCATCCGCAAGACCATCGATGCCGGCCCCGGAGCCGGCGACCCGGCGGTGCGGGAGGCGGCTGAGGCCGTCGCCATGGTGCTCGACCTGTTCGCCCCGCACACCGCGGAGGAGATGTGGGAGCAGCTGGGCTACACCTCCTCGGTGGGCCTCGCCGTCTGGCGACAGGCCGACTCGACGCTGCTCGTCGAGGAGACGCTCACCGCGGTCGTGCAGATCGACGGCAAGGTCCGGGCGACGCTCGAGGTCTCCGCACGGATCGACGGCGACGAGCTGGAGCGCCTCGCCCGGGCAGACTCGCGTGTGCAGCGGGCGCTCGGGGATCGCGAGATCGTCCGCGCGGTCGTGCGCCCGCCGAAGGTCGTCAGCTTCGCCACGAAGTAACCGGGTGCGCGGGCGCGCGTCCGGTCGGTGACGCGCACCCCCACCTCGCCTCCACAGCGATCTGCTCCGCGGCGGCGATGCACACCGCGGGTGGATGGCCGATGAGGCGGGCGCCGCGCTGGCTACCGTGGCGCGATGACGACCCCGGCCGACCTTCCCCGTCGGGGGCGCCGTCTCGGGATCGGCGCGGTCATCGTGATCGTGCTGGTGGCCCTCGCAGCCACCGTCGCGATCGGGCTGCTCCGCGCCCCGGGTGAGCCCGAGCTCATCCCGGAGCCGACGGCGAGCACCGCGCCGGCGGTCGAGAGCGGAGCCCTGTACGTGCACGTGTCGGGTGCCGTACTCGCCCCCGGCCTCTACCGGCTCGAACCGGGCGCGCGGGTCTTCGACGCGCTCTCGGCGGCCGGTGGGCTCATCGCACAGGCGGACAGCGGGGCGGTGAACCTCGCGCGCCCCGTCGAGGACGGCGAGCAGGTGCACGTGCCGCTCGTCGGGGAGGCGCCCGCGGCGACCGGCCCGCGCGCGGACGGGAGGATCGACCTCAACACCGCGGATGCGGCGGCCCTGGACGAGCTGCCCCGCATCGGCCCCGCGATCTCGGAGCGCATCGTGCAATGGCGGGAGGCGCACGGGCGCTTCACGAGCGTCGACGATCTGCGGTCGGTGCCCGGCATCGGCGACAAGCTGCTCGCGGGGATCCGCGACCTCGTCACGGTGTGAGGGTGATGGACGCACGCGCCCTTCGACTGGCCCCGGCCGCGGGCACCGCCTGGGTCGCCGCGGCCGTCCTCGTCCTCCTTCCCGCGGCGGCGCCGGCGACCGCGTTCGCGCTGTGGGCGGTCACCGCTGGGACGCTCCTGGCGGCCGCGACCGTGAGAATGGGCGCGGCCCGCTCCGGGCGCCGTCGCGCGCTCCCCGCGCTCACGATCGCGGCGGTCGCCCTCGCGTTCGCGGCGGCGACCGCATCCGCCGTCGCGTTCACGGCCCCCGCCCGCGAGGCCGCGGTCGCTCCGGCGACGCA
>JAVBUN010000051.1:0-13019 GCA_031555335.1 Microbacterium sp. | reverse complement strand
AGGGACCGGGCTCCGGCCGCGAGACCGCGATCCGCTCCCTCCAGGCCGCCGGCCTCGAGGTCGGCTCGATCAACGACGTGACCCCGCAGGCGCACAACGGTTGCCGCCCGCCCAAGCGCCGCCGCGTATAGCTGAATACCGTTGATCGAGCGGGGTCGGGAATCGACTCCGCTCGATCGGCGGGTTGTACATCCACTTCATAACTCAACAGAACGACGGGCCAGCCACTCGTCGCATCCAGGTGTCAAATAGCGGACACCTCGCCGAAAGGAAACACCAGTGCTCATCGCACAGCGCCCCACTCTTGCCGAAGACAACATCTCCGAGTTCCGCTCGCGCTTCGTCATCGAGCCCCTCGAGCCCGGATTCGGTTACACCCTCGGGAACTCCCTCCGCCGCACCCTGCTCTCCTCGATTCCCGGAGCTGCGGTCACGAGCATCCGCATCGACGGCGTGCTGCACGAGTTCAGCACCGTTCCCGGTGTGAAGGAAGACGTCACCGAGGTCATCCTCAACATCAAGAACCTCGTCGTCTCGAGCGAGCACGACGAGCCCATCACCGCCTACCTGCGCAAGCAGGGCGCCGGCGAGGTCACCGCCGCCGACATCTCCGCTCCCGCGGGCGTGGAGATCCACAACCCGGAGCTCGTCATCGCGACGCTCAACGACAAGGCGAAGTTCGAGCTCGAGCTCACCATCGAGCGCGGCCGCGGCTACGTGTCGGCGACCCAGAACCGCAACGAGTACGCCGAGGCCGGGCAGATCCCGATCGACTCGATCTACTCGCCGGTGCTGAAGGTCAGCTACCGCGTCGACGCCACCCGTGCCGGGGAGCGCACAGACTTCGACAAGCTGGTGCTCGACGTCGAGTCGAAGGCGTCGATCGCCCCGCGCGACGCCGTCGCCTCGGCCGGTCGCACGCTGACCGAGCTGTTCGGACTCGCACGTGAGCTGAACGTCGAGGCCGAGGGCATCGAGATCGGCCCGGCGCCGGTCGAGACCGTCCTCTCCAACGAGCTGTCGATGCCGATCGAGGATCTCGATCTGTCGGTGCGTTCGTACAACTGCCTCAAGCGCGAGGGCATCAACACGGTCTCGGAGCTGGTCGCCCTCTCCGAGACGCAGCTGATGAACATCCGCAACTTCGGTCAGAAGTCGGTCGACGAGGTTCGCGACAAGCTCGTCTCGCTCGGTCTGTCGCTGAAGGACTCGGTGCCCGGTTTCGACGGCGCCCACTTCTACGGCGGCTACGACGACGAGACCGTCTGACCCGGCCCTTCCCTGAGAATTCTGGAGTAACTGAGAAATGCCCAAGCCCACGAAGGGTCCCCGCCTCGGCGGCGGTCCCGCACACGAGCGTCTGCTCCTCGCGAACCTCGCTGCTGCGCTGTACACCCACAAGTCGATCACGACCACCGAGACGAAGGCCAAGCGCCTGCGTCCGCTGGCCGAGCGTCTGATCACGTTCGCCAAGCGTGGCGACCTGCACGCCCGTCGTCGGGTGCTGTCGGTCATCGGGAGCAAGGAAGTCGTGCACGTCCTGTTCACCGAGATCGCGCCGCTGGTCGCCGACCGTGAGGGCGGCTACACCCGCATCACGAAGATCGGCAACCGCAAGGGCGACAACGCGCCGATGGCGGTCATCGAGCTCGTCCTCGAGCCTGTGACCAAGAAGAGCTCGTCCGCGAAGCCCGCCGCGGCGGCTGCCCCGGCTGCCGACGCCGGCGCCGAGTCGCCGGAGGAGGGCGCGGCCGCTGAGGCTGCGGCCGAGGACGCCGTCGAGACGCCCGCCGAGCAGGAGACCGCCGCCGACGACGCGGCCGAGGTCGCTGCCGACGACGAGGCGGAGAAGAAGGCCGAGTAATCGGTCCGCCGGGGTCTCCCCGGTCCTTTGCACCGCGAAGCCCGCGGGACTCATCGAGTCCCGCGGGCTTCGCTCATTCCTCCCGCGCGCGTACGTGCTCGCGGGCGCCCGGGGGTGTGTCACGACCGTCCGTGCGGCGGGTCAGGACATCCCGGGCGCACCGGGCGGCAGGTAGAGCTGCTCCTCACGCAGCTTCTCGGCATACTGGCGCTGCTGCGTGAATTCGGCGAATCGGACGCGCGCCTGCTCGGCGCGCTGCACGGCGTCGGCGACGGCGTCGGCGAACACCCGGCCGCCCGCCGCGCCGGGGTGCACCTGATCGCCGGCCAGGAGGTCCGGGTGCGGTGCGATGGCGTCCGACCAGTCGGCGACCTGCACGGCCGGATGCCGGCGGGCGAAGGCGGCGAGGTCGGCGTTGACCCCGTCGATCCAGGAACGCGGCGCGTAGGCGTTGACGAGGATCAGCTGCCGATCGGGGCCGATGGCCTGCAGGACGTCGTCGAGCGTCCGCGCGGAGATCGATCCGTTCGTGCCGAGCGCGACGACGACGACGTCCCGCAGCTCCCCGGCCGCCGCGAGATCGCGAAGGATTCCCGGTGCGGCATGCATCGACCGGGAGACGGCGGCGTCGACCTGGATGCCGGGGAATCGATCGAGCAGACCGGGGGCCGAGGCGAGCATCACGGAGTCGCCGATCGCGGTGATCCGATCGCCGGTGATCTCGGCGGCGTCGGCGGGGGGCGTGTGCGTGGGTTCGGGCGTCGGGCCCTGATCCTCGAGGGCGGCGATGCCGGCGTCGACGACGGCCTGACCGCTCGAGACCGCGGGCGCGGCGGCGACGGCGGCCACCGTCCCGGCGACGAGAACCACCGATGCGGCGGCGCCGCCCCAGGCGAGCGAGCGGGAGCGGGCCGAACCGCGCAGCGAACGACCGAGCCGGCGCGCGGTGGCACGGAATCCGTGGCGGCGTATCGGGGTCTCCACCAGCCGATACGACACCTCGGCCGCGATCAGGGTCAGCCCGAGGGCCAGCGCGCCCATCCACACCGGGAACGGCTGGTCCACCCCGGTCCCCTGCGCGGCGGCCACGACCAGGACGAGGATCGGCCAGTGCCAGAGGTAGATGCCGTAGGAGCGGTCGCCGACGACGCGCAGCGGCGCGACGTCGATCGTGCGCCCGAACCAGGAACGGGGCCAGCATCCGGCGACGACCGCGACCGCGGTCAGCAGGCTCGCGCCCGCGAGCGCGCCGGGGAAGGTGGTGATCGACTGCTCCTGCGGCAGCACGGCTACCCAGACGAGGCCCGCCAGCGCCATGAGGCCGACGAGCAGGACGAGTGCGCGCACGGGTGGCCGACGCATCCAGGTCCGTTCGCGCGTCGTGGCGGCGCGCCACAGGATGGCGACGCCGACGCCCAGCAGCAGTCCGAAGGAGTGCGTGTCGGTGCCGAAGTACGCCCGGGTGACGTCGGCACCGAGGGTCGCGGGGGAGGTGCCGCCGGCGAGGACGGCGAGGGCCATGCCGACCGCGGACGCGACCGCGAGGAGCAGCGCGACCCCCGCGCGCATCCAGGCGCGCGGGAGGAGGAGCAGCAGCGGCAGCAGGAGCGGCCAGAGGACGTAGAACTGCTCCTCGACGGCCAGGGACCAGAGGTTCCGGAAGAGCTCGGAGCCGCCGGCGGCGAAGTAGTCGGTGCCGTCGAGGACCGAGAGCCAGTTGTAGCTGAATGTCACGGCACCGATCAGCTGCCGCCCCAGGGCGACGAGGACGTCGCCGCCCACGAGCCAGGCGACGCTCGAGCAGACGACGAGCAGCAGCCCGAGGGCGGGGAGCAGCCGCCGGGCGCGGCGGCGCCAGAAGCCGATCAGCCGGATCCGGCCGTGCGCGGCGTGCTCGCGCAGCAGCAGCGAAGTGATGAGAAACCCGCTGATCACGAAGAAGACGTCGACGCCGATGAATCCGCTGGACGCCCACGACCGCGGGAACAGGTGGTACACGACCACCAGGGCCACCGCGATCGCGCGGAGGCCGTCGAGGCCCGCGAAGCGGGCGCGCGGGATGTCGGGGGAATCGTGGGGGAGCATGACCATGGCGGGGCGGAGCGGGCGTCTCATTGTACGCAGCACGCGACCACGCGACCTGGGTGCGGACCGTAGGCTGGGCGGGTGCGCATCCGGCTCGACATCTCCTACGACGGGACGCACTTCCGGGGCTGGGCGCGCCAGCCGGGGCTGCGCACGGTGCAGGGGACGCTCGAGGCGGCGCTCGCCCGCATCCTCGCGGGGCAGCCGACGCTCGTCGTCGCGGGCCGCACCGACGCCGGCGTGCACGCGAGCGGTCAGGTCGCCCACCTCGACCTCGACGAGGCGCAGCAGGCCCGCCTGCAGCAGGGGCGGCGCGCGGCGACCGACCCGGTCTCCGCGCTCGCTGCGCGCGTGCGGGGCGTGCTGGGCGCGTATCCCGACGTCACGGTGCGCGCCACGACCCTCGCGCCCGCCGGCTTCGACGCGCGGTTCTCGGCGGTGTGGCGTCGGTACGCGTACCGGCTCGCCGACGACGAGACCGGATACGACCCGCTGCAACGCGAGCGCACCACGACCGTCCGCGGGCGGCTGGACGTCACGGCGATGGATGCGGCGGCGCGATCGTTGCGCGGGCTCCACGACTTCGCGGCCTACTGCAAGCCGCGCGCGGAGGCCACCACCATCCGCACGCTGTTGGATTTCGGATGGCGGCGCGAGCCGGACGGCGCCGTCGTGGCGGATGTCCGCGCGGATGCGTTCTGCCACAGCATGGTGCGAGCGCTCGTGGGAGCCTGCGTCGCGGTGGGCGAGGGGCGCCTCGCGGTCGCGGATGTGGTGGCGCTGCGCGAAGCGGTCACCCGCACCAGCGCGTTCAAGGTGCTCGCCGCACGGGGCCTCGTGCTCGCCGAGGTCGGCTACCCGGCCGACGACCTGCTCGCGGCGCGCGCCGAGCAGACCCGTGCGCGCCGCGGCGAGGATTGATCGACGGTAGCTGGGCGTTCGTCAAGAGGTCACGGCCGCGACACGGGACAGGCCTAGGGTAAGAGATCTCATGAAGGTCATCTCGTACAACCTGCGCAAGCATCGCGCCGCCGGGGAGATCGCCGATCTCGCCGATCGGCACGGCGTCGACGTCCTCTGCCTCCAGGAGGCCGACACGACAGACATCCCCGCCCGCACCGGGGGGCTCCGGCTCGCCGATGCGACGTCGCGCAATCGCCTCGGCCTCGCGGTGTACTACCGCGAGAGCAGCTTCCGGCTCGAGGACGTCCGTGCGCTGTCGCTCAAGAAGTCGCTCCACGACCGGGTCCTCAAGCCCGCGGAGGAGCGGATGCTGGGCGTGCGGCTGCACGACATCGACGCCGGCCGGGAGATCATCGTCGCCTCCTTCCACGCGGCGCCGTTGACTGCGCTGAACTCGCTCCGCCGCCACCAGATCCGCACCGCGCTCAGCGCGCTGCAGAATCTGGGACCGGGGCTTCCGGCGTTGATGGTCGGGGACTACAACTACCCCGTGTTCAAGGAGAAGCTCGGCGAACGCGTGCGCGACCAGGGGTACGAACTGACCCTCAGCGACGCGCGCACCTATACGCGCTACCGCTTCTTCCGCGGTCACTACGACTTCGCGACGTCCGTCGGCTTCGAGATCGCCCACATCCGCACGCTCCCGCAGGGGCTGAGCGATCACCTGCCGATCCTCGTCACCGCCAGCCTCACGGCGCCCGCGGCGACTGCCGAGGACGCCGCCTGAGCCCCTCCGGTCAGGACGGGTTGCAGGCGACCGCAGCGGTGCCGGCGTTCGCGGGGAGCACGGGCGTGACCTGCGCCACGAGCGCGTCGGTGTACGGCGTCCGGACCCGGACGGATGCGGTCGCCTGCTCGCCCGGCGCGAGGTCGGTCGACCAGACGAGCACCGTGCGCCCCTCGGCGGTCGCCGTCACGAAGCCCGGGGTGCCGCTGCCGCCGTGGGAGTCGGAGAAGACCACCTCCGCTCCCTCCGGCAGATAGATGTAGGTCAGGGTCTCGGTGATCCCCGGGGCGACGCCGAAGCTTCCCCCTCCCGTGATGTACGGCGGGAGCTCCGCGGCATCCGCGGGTGCCTCGTCGCGCAGCGTCACGGTGAGAGCCGCATCCGGTGCGCCCTCGGTGTCGGTGCACCACTGCACGCCCGTGTCGAGGCCCATGTAGTAGTCCATCTTCGAGCCGGTGCCGTCGTTGACGTAGACGCCGAACGCCGTCTGCGTCGCATCCGTGACGGGGAGGCTTCCCTGAAGGGTCGTTCCGTCGAGCACCGCCTGCTGGGCCGGGTCGGCGTTCCAGATGAGCAGCCGGTGCTCCTCGCCGGCGCGGGCGAGCGCGGTCACCAGCGCTCCCGGGTCCGACGCGCCGCCCGCGAGCGCGCCGAAGACGGACGCGGCGGCCGCCTCGAAGAACGCGTCCTGGTCGGCGGGGCGCTCGTAGCGCTGATACACCTCGTTGAGCAGGAGCGAGGTCGCGTTCTCGCTCGTCAGTACGTCCCCCGTGGGCAGGGTGATCGGCCCGGTGGCCTCGAGCAGGTAGGACAGGGCGACGGGGTCGAGCGAGAGTACGCCGTCGACGCGGACGCCGGTCTCGCGCAGCCACATCTCCTGCGAGATCTCCGCGGCGAGCGGGAAGGAGGGCACCTGGGTCGCGTTCTGGATGAACTGCGCCGGCTTCGCGCCCATGATCGCGGTGAGTTCCGGTCCGATGTCGAGCACGGGATCGGCGTACTTCGTGAAGTCCGACGAGGAGCCCTGCGCGGCGAGCGAGATCGCCCCGCCGTCGGTGTGGATCATCGCCATGGCGCCGACGATGCCGCCCAGCGAGCGCCACTCCGCGTTGTTCTGGAACACGACGAGATAGTTCCGCGGACCGTCCTGGCCGAGCATGGCGGGCATGAGCGCGGTCGTGCGGCTGATCGCATCGGCGGCGGTCTGCACCGTGTGGAGCTCGGCGGCGACGTCGTCGATGACCGAGGTCAAGGGAGGAAGGAGCGCCGACCGGTCGATCTCCTCGATCGCCGCCGCGGCCACGGCGATCTGGTCGGCACTGGTCGCCGCGGCACCGTGCATCTCGGTGAGTCCCGACAGCTCGAACCGGCCGGCGGTCGGGCGCAACGCGTCGACGGAGAACCCCGACGCGACGTCGACGAGCGGCTCGAGCGCGGAACCTGCGACGTCGTCCACGGCGGACACGAGAGCCCCGACGGCGGAGAGCTGGTCGCCGAGCCACGGCAGCCCCTCGGCCGCGGTCCAGACGGGATCGGAGGTGAGCTCCCGTGCGGCGGCGGTGTCCGCGGACAGGCCCGGGATGCGCGCGGCGGCGGCCGCGGGGTCCGTGACCTCGGCCGCGATCTGGCGGGCGGCCGCCTGCGCGTCGCGGAGGTGGGTGTACGCGAGGGAGCCGCGGACGCCGAGCCACAGCGCGGCGGCGGCCGCGATGACGACGACGCCGAGAAGGACCCACACCAGAACGCGGCCGGCGGTGCGCGCGGGGCGCGGGAGCAGCGGGTTCGTCACGCCTTCACCCTATGGGGTGGGAATCCGCCCACCCGGCGCGAGTCTAGACTGGCGAGGCGATGGCGAGCGGACGGGGGAGCGGATGAGGCGCACACGCAGGTCGGTGGTGGTCGCCGCGGCGATGCTCGGTGCCCTCGCGCTCGCCGGCTGCGGACCGGCCCCCTGGAACCAGGGCGGCGGCAGCACGCCGTCGCCGACGGCCTCCCGTACCAGCACGCCGGTTCCCACGCCGGTCTCGAACGACCTCTCGAGCGGATCGACGCAGCGCCAGGTCACCGCGGGCTCCGTGTCCGCGACGATCGATTACTGGTCCACCCTCTCGATGGACAAATGGACCGCGACCGCGCTGAAGCCCATCAGCATGTCGATGGCGACGACGGTGACCCCGAACGACGGCCAGAAGGTGTATCTCCAGAAGGCGACGATGGTCGCCGTTCCCGGGAACGCCTCCGGCTCGTTCGACGGCCTCGCCCCGCAGACGGATCAGTCGTCGGTGAGTCCCGGCTATCTCGTGCTCTCCCCGTACAGCTACTCCCAGACGTTCAACGTCGGAGACGTGCCGGCGGATGCCACGTTCGTCACCGTGCAGTTCACCTACGACTTCCTCGTGCAGACCACCCCCACCTCGGCGGAATACGCGAAACAGACCGCGAGCGACACCCTGACGGTCGCGATCGCGGGCGCCGGCGAATAGTCGCCCGACGCGGGCCCGGTGACGCCGTACTACCCGGGTGTGCGTCGATACGCGCGAACGTCGCGTATACTTTCGGCGCTGTCCGAGGTTCGCGCCTTGCAACGGGCGGTCGAACCCGAATCGCCTCCGCCTTGTCAGCGGACCCTCCCACAGGAGCGCCTTGTGAGCCTTCGTCGCCGTACCCCCCACCCTCGCACCCGGCGAGCCGCCATCGGCGCGTCGCTGGCACTGGTCGGGGTGCTCTTGCTCGCCGGCTGCTCGCAGATCGTCGAGGGCTTCAACAATCTGCAGGGCATCGAGAACTCCGGGGACTCCGCCAACGAGGGCATCGAGGTCCGGCCCAGCGCAACGCCCTCCGCGTCGATGAACTTCAACTCCCAGTTCAGCTACGACGGCTCCGTCCAGCTGTCCACGGATGTCGCCGACGATCTCGCTCTCGAGTTGAACGTCTGGGCGGTGGACTCCAAGCGCACGCAGGAGTGGACCCCCACCCGTGAGAAGACCTTCGGCTTCTCGGTCAACGTCTACGACAACCGCGTCGACGAGAAGGCCGTGCTGACCGAGAAGCGCCGCGTGTACATCTCGTCGATCCAGATCATGTCGCAGACGGCGCAGACCTCCGGCCAGGTGCAGTCCCCGTTCCAGTTCAGCGCGGACCCGCGCACCCTCGTGCCCTCCGACACGCTGCGCTCGGACCGCGGTCTGCTGCTCAACAGCTTCCAGGGCGGACTGCTGGTCCCGGAGCAGACGATCCATCAGCTGCCCACCGACACCTTCGGACTCACCCTCGAGTTCGCGATGACGATCACGGTGGAGGGCACGGCGAACACCGATTCGTCCTTCCAGCAGCAGACCGTCTACCAGTACCTCCCGATCGCGATCTACCAGGACTGATCCCCGTCGGCACCGGCGGTCGTGTCAATCTTGCGTAAATCTTGCGCTGACGCGGCGGTGAAGCGGATGCGTCCTTGCGGGGACTGCGGCAATGTGTAACTCAGCGCCGCACCGGCGCACCGACCGGATGCCGATGCCCCCGGCAGGACAGGATGTGATCGAATGACCGACCCACGGATGGCGTACTCCCAGAGTCCCGCCCGCGCGATCGAGACCCCGCAGGGGTTCTCGCACGAGCCGATGGATGCGGCCACCGAGGGCCACTTCGAGCAGGACTTCATGGCCGTGCTCGAGAACACCACGGTCCACCGTTCGACGATCGGCTGCATCATCCCCGCGTACAACGAGGAGGAGTCGATCGCCGACGTCATCGAGGGCCTGTTGTCGCAGACCCGCGTACCCGACGTCATCCACGTCGTCGTCAACAACACGTCGGACAACACGGTCAAGATCGCGTCCGAGTACGCCGGGCCGCACGAGGTCACGACCGATCTCGGTGAGCAGTTCACCGAGGTGTTCGTGCACGACATCGGCAAGAACCCCGACAAGAAGGTCGGCGCGCTGAACTACGGCTACTCGCTCGTCGAGGGGTGCGACTACCTGCTGGGTGTCGACGGCGACACGATCGCGGAGCCGCGCGCGGTCGAGTACCTCGAGACCGAGGCGGTCAGCGACTCCCGCATCGGCGGCATCTCCGCGATCTACACGATCGATGACCGCCCCATCAAGGGCACCATCGCGAAGTGGCTCATCGCGGGGCAGCGCACGCAGTTCGCGGCGTTCAACCTGCAGAACCTCCTGCGCGGTCGCAACATGGCGGTGCTGGGCGGACAGTTCTCGATCTTCTCCACGAACGCCCTCCGCGACGCGATGAAGGCGAACCACCAGAGCACGCCGTGGGTCAAGGACAGCGAGGTCGAGGACTCGCTCCTCTCGCTCCAGATCAAGAGCGCCGGCTACCTGACGAAGATCAGCCCGTACGCCCGCGCGAGCGTGGGCGGGATGACCACCCTCAAGGGGTACGACGCGCAGCAGGTGAAGTGGACGTTCGGTGCCATCGAGCTGATGTGGCCGGGCCAGCGGGGCGACACGAAGGGCCAGCCCTTCCACCCGAACCTGCGTCTGCGCTGGTTCGAGAACTTCGGGATGCTGACCAACCTGTTCGTGCGGGTCGCATTCCTCGTGCTGCTCGCCGGGTCGCTGTCGATCAACGCGTTCGTCTTCTCGCCGCTGTGGCTGATCCCGGTCGGCGCGGCCATCCTGCTGAACATCCGCATCGCGCGCACCATGAAGAACTGCAACCAGCGCGACATCCTCTTCGCCGCCCTCGGCTTCCCCGCCGAAGTCTTCATGTGGATCCGCCTCAGCCACTTCATCCGCTCCTGGACCCGATTCCTCTCGCGCAAGAAGGTCGACAACTGGGCGATGCAGGCGAAGGCCGAGCGCGGCGGCGCCTCCATCGGCCACTGGGCGCCGTTCATCATCCTCGCCCTCGTGCTCGTCGCCGTCGCGGTGATCTGGAACATGCTCGGCCCGGTGGTGCAGTCCTCGATCCTCTGGATCGGCTGGCCCATCGTCGGTGTCGTCACGGTGCTGCAGACCCTGCTCATGCTCTCGAAGCTCTTCCGCCGCTACCAGGGCTACAAGGTGTGACGCCGCCACCATGAGAACGACCCCGGGACGCAGGTCCCGGGGTCGTTCTCGTCTCGGCCGACGATGTCAGGGCGCGGCGAGCTCCGTGGTGAGGCGGTAGCCGACTCCGCGGACGGTCTCGATGTAGCGCGGGTTCGTCGGGTTGTCGCCGAGCTTGCGACGAAGATTCGTCATGTGGGCCTCGACGGCGCGCTTGTCGGCTTCGCCGACGTAGTACGACGTGACGTAGGACTCGCCGCGCAGCACGAGCGTGAGATCGGCCTTGCTGCGCACCCGTCGCTTGGACTCCAGCAGGGTGGCGAGCAGGTCGAACTCGGTGCGGGTGAGCTCCACCTCCTGGCCGGCCGTGAGCACGATGCGCGTCTCCGGGTTCAGCTGCAGGTCGCGGTGCGTCATCCAGTAACCGCCGCCGGCCATGACGGCGCTCGGGCCCGCGGGGACGATCTCGGCCCCGGTGGGCGCCGGCGGCGCCACGATCACGGGAGTGAGCGGAACCATGGGGGCGACCGGCTCCGGCATGGCGGCGGCCGGCGGATACTCGTGCACGTCGGGATAGTCGGCCGGAACGATCGCCGGGCGGCCGTCGCCGAACGTGGGGACGGCGGGGCCCTGCGGGCGCGCGCCGGGGAAGGAGGGCCCGACGCTCTCTTGGCGACGGCTCGGCGCGGAGCCGGCCTCGGGGCGGGGACGCCGCAGGAGCGCTTCGACGCGCGCCCGGAACTCGCGCGGTCGGAAGGGCTTGACGATGTACTCGTCGGCGCCCGCACCGAGACCCAGCACGACGTCTGCCTCGTCGGCGAGGCCCGTCAGCATGATGATGAACGTGTTCGACTTCTCGCGGATGCGGCGGGCGGCCTCGAAGCCGTCGATGCCCGGCATGTTCACATCCAGCGTCGTGATCAGCGGTTGGTAGGCGAGCACGGCCCGCACCCCGTCGATGCCGTTGCCCACCGAGACGGTCGAGAAGCCCGCGGCTTCCAGCACCTCCGCCAGCAGGTGTCGCACATCGGGATCGTCCTCGACGATGACCGCCGTCTTCTGTCCGTCGGAAGCGTCGCTCATGTGTACGAGATCCTCGTCTCTGACTGTCCACCCACGACCGCCCGTGCCGGGAGCGTCGCGCGTCGCCATTGTTCCATACATCCCCGCGGCGGGCGGATGGCGACCGGCCGGTCAGCCGGTCAGCGGGCCTCGCGGGTGAGGTCGACCGCCGCATCCGGCCACCACGACCCGGCCGCGGGGCCGCCGTTGCACTCGCCGTCGCTCTCGCCGGGCGGCTTGATCCAGAGGTTCGTGTCGACTACGTCGTCGCCGTAGGTGCCGCCGGCATCGCCGACGAGGCGTCCGGCCGGGTTGCACCATTCCGGGGTCGCGCCCGCCCCGTTGCGGGAGGTGTCGATGAGGGCGTGCCCGAATCCGAGGAGCTCGGCGACCTCGTGCGCGTAGGCGAACTCGTCGGTGGTCGGGTTGAAGTTCGAGACGTTGGTGGCGAATCCGCGGATGTCGCCGTCGACGCCGACGTCGCGGATGAGGGACGCCATCTGGTCTGCGGGCAACCAGTTCGAGTGTCCGCCATCCAGGTAGATCCAGGTGTCGCCGCCCGTCAGCCGTCTCACCGCATCGTGGAGTTGCGTCGCCCGCTCGTCGACGTTGCCGCACTCGGGCGCGAGCGCCAGACTGTCGGGCTCCAGCACGACGATCTTCTTGACGTCCTTGATCGAACCGAGGGCCTGGCCGATCTGGGCGGTCCAGGTGTCGTAGTCCGCGTCGTCCAGCCCGCCGGCGGAATGGTTGCCGCAGTCCCGTTCGGGCAGACCGTAGACGACGACGGCGAGGGCGGCGTCCTGCTCGCGCGCTTCGGCCGCGAGGGCGAGCACGCGCGCCCCGACCTCGCCGATCGGGTCGATCTCGGGAGTCAGCCAGTACGCGGTCGGCTGCGCCGCCAGGTACTCGGCGGCCGCCTGTTCGTCGCCGGCGAGGGTGCCGGATGCGGCGGCCTTGGCGGCCTTGGACTCGTCGGGGGTGACGATGGTGGTCCCGACGCCCGGCGGCTGCGCACCGAGCGCCTGCAGTCCGCTCGTGATGAGCCAGCCGACCGTGCCGATGACGGCGAGGACGATGACCAGCCCGGCAGCGAGGAGGGTGATCAGCACCCACCGGGGGAAGCTTCGCCGCCGCCGAGCGGCCGGAGCGGGGGATGCGGTCACCCGAGGACTCTACCGCGGGGGTCGCGCTACTCTGGCGGAAAACGGGGAGGACGCGACATGTCGGGAACGATCATCGTCGGCGTGACGGCGGCCGCGTCGTCGCAGAGCGCGAAGGACTGGGCTGCACGGCAGGCCCGCGAGAC
>JAVBUN010000122.1:0-12774 GCA_031555335.1 Microbacterium sp. | reverse complement strand
GGAGCACCCGGGCGGCAGCCCCATGAACGTCGCCTACGGGCTCGGGCGGCTCGGGGTCGCCACCACCTTCCGGAGCGTCATCGGCCGCGATGCGCGCGGCGATCGGATCCGGCGCCACCTCGCCGAGGCCGGTGTGGCGCTGGATCCCGCATCCGTCGCCGACGCCGCGACGTCCACGGCGCTCGCCGCGATCCGGCCCGACGGGCAGGCGGAATACACGTTCGACATCGCGTGGAACCCCGGCGCCATCGCGGCGCCGCCGGGTGTCGCGCTGGCGCACACCGGATCGATCGCCACGGTGCTCTCGCCGGGGGCCGCCGACGTGCGGCGCCTGTTCGGGGCGATCGCCGACACCGCACTGCTGAGCTTCGACCCGAACGTGCGGCCGGCCGTCGCGGGCGACCGCGAGGCGGCGATCGACGCCGTCGCGGCGATCGCGGCGCGGGCCCACATCGTGAAGATGAGCGACGAGGACGCCGCGTGGCTGCATCCGGATCTCGCCCTCGAGGATGTGCTCGACCGCTACCTCGGGGCCGGCGCGGGTCTCGTCGCGGTGACCCGCGGCGCCGACGGCTGCCTCGTCGCCTCGCCCCGCGCGCGGCTGGCGCTGCCCTCGATCCCCGTCGACGTCGTCGACACGATCGGCGCCGGGGACGCCTTCATGTCGGGGCTCCTGTCCGGAGTGCTCGATCGTGACCTGATCGGGGCGGTGCGGGAGCGGCGGCTCGAGGCGGAGCCGCTCCGCGCCGTCGCGGATCAGGCTCTCGCCAGTGCCCGGGTGACGGTCTCGCGGGCGGGAGCGAATCCGCCGACGCGCACGGAGCTGCGCGCGGCCCTCGCGGCGCGCTGACGGCGCGCTGACCGCGCCGGCGTCGACCCGGCCGGGATGCGGCGTTCTCCCGGGGTGCAGCCGCCAGGATGGACCCATGCCGAGCGCACCGTACGAATCGAAGCCCTGGCTCGCCGCCTACGCCGACGGCGTGCCCGACGAGATCGACCCGCCGACGCAGACGCTTCCGCAGATGATCGAGGCGAGCATCGCACAGCACCGCAACCGCCCCGCGCTGGTGTTCTTCGGCGCCGTGACGACCTATCGCGAGCTCGGAGATCAGATCGCCCGCGCCGCCGAGGGCCTGCGGCGGCTCGGCGTCACCAAAGGCGACCGGGTGGCGATCGTGCTGCCGAACTGCCCGCAGCACGTCGTGGCGTTCTACGCGGCGCTGCGCCTGGGGGCGATCGTCATCGAGCACAACCCGCTGTACACGCCCCGGGAACTCCGCCACCAGTTCGAGGACCACGGTGCACGCGTCGCCATCGTGTGGGACAAGATGTACGACACGATCGCCGAGTTCCCCTCCGACGTGAAGGTCGAGCGCATCGTCAGCGTCGACCTCACTGCGGCGCTGCCGTTCGGCAAGCGCGTCGCCCTGCGGCTGCCGGTCGCGAAGGCGCGGGAGTCGCGGGCGAAGCTGACGAGCACGCCGCGGGCGAAGCATCCGATCACCTGGAAGCACCTCGTCGACCACCGCCGCATCTCGCGCCGCGTCGAGGGGCCGGCGCTGGGCGACACGGCGCTGCTGCAGTACACGAGCGGCACGACCGGCACGCCGAAGGGGGCCGTCCTCACCCACGCGAACCTGCGCGCCAACGCCACGCAGGGCCGGGCATGGGTGCCGGGCCTCTCGGAAGGCGCCGAAACGTTCTACGGCGTGCTGCCGCTGTTCCACGCCTACGGCATGACGCTGTGCCTGACGTTCGCCATGAGCATCGGCGCGACCCTCGTGCTGTTCCCGACCTTCGACCTCGGGCTCGTGACAGATGCGGCCCGCACGCATCCGCCGACCTTCCTCCCGGGCGTGCCGCCCATCTACGACCAGCTCTCGCGCGCCGCGTCGCGCGGCACGATCGACCTGTCCACCGTGCGATTCGCCATCTCGGGGGCCATGAGCCTGCCCGCCGCGACCGTGAGCCGCTGGGAGGAGGCGACCGGGGGACTGCTCGTGGAGGGCTACGGGATGACCGAGACGTCGCCGGTCGCGATCGGCAACCCGATCGGTCCGACCCGGCGCCCCGGCACCGTCGGCGTTCCGTTCCCGAGCACCGAGATCCGCATCGTCGATCCCGACGCTCCGACCGTCGACCGGCCGCTGGGCGAGGCGGGCGAGCTGCTCATCCGGGGACCGCAGGTGTTCCAGGGCTACTGGCGACGACCGACCGACACCGCGGCGACGCTCCTCGACGGCGGCTGGCTGCGCACGGGCGACATCGCCTCGGTGTCGGCGGACGGGTTCGTCACGATCGTCGATCGGTTGAAGGAGCTGATCATCACGGGCGGCTTCAATGTCTCGCCGACCGAGGTCGAGGACGCCCTCGCCGCACACCCCGACGTCGTGGCCGCGGCGGTCGTGGCACTGCCGCGGTCCCACGGCGGCGAGGACGTCGCGGCAGCGGTCGTGCTGACACCGGGGGCCGCCTTCGACGCGGAGGCGCTGCGGGACTTCTGCCGCACCCGCCTCGCGTCGTACAAGGTGCCCAAGCGCATCGTGCCGGTCGATGATCTGCCGCGCTCGCTCATCGGCAAAGTGCTGCGTCGCGAGGTGCGTGAACGGATCCTGCGGGGCTGATCCGTCGCGACGGCGAGAGGATGCAGAAGGGCCGGGCGGAGAATCTCCGACCCGGCCCTCGTCCCTTTGCACCAAGAGAGTCCTGCATCACACGAGATGTCCGCCACAGCAAACGAACACCGTCCTCGAACTCTATAACGGAATGGTAACGGCGGGAAGGGTCGTGCGTGATGAGTTCGTGATGAGCGACCTGTGCGGTCGCCGCACGCGGGCGGGGCTAGGGGCCGGGATGGCGTCGTTCGATGAGCACTGTGTCGCGCCACTGCCCCGCCCAGGGGCCATACGACATGAGGGCGATGCGTTCCCGCTGGCCGACGCGACGGAAGCCGGCCCGCTCGTGGAGGGCGAGGCTGGCGGTGTTCTCCGGGAAGATGCTCGATTGGATCGTCCAGATGCCCGCCGCATCCGCCGCGCGGAGGAACTCGTCGAGCAGAAGAGTGCCGACGCCCCGCCCACGAGCGTGGCTCGCGACGTAGACGGAGTGCTCGACCACGCCGCGGTACACGGGGCGCGTCGAGACGGCGGATGCGGCGACCCAGCCCGCGATCGTCCCGTCGTCGCCGATGGCCACGAGGCGGCCGGTGGGGAGCTTCCCGGCGTCGAACGCGGGCCAGTCGGGGGGTTCCGCCTCGAATGTCGCGTTGCCGGTCGCGATCCCCTCTCGGTAGATGTTCTCGACGGCCGGCCAGTCCTCGGGCCGAAGGGGGCGCACCGCGATCATGGGCGGATCGCTCGCGAGGCCTGCTCGAGGGTCTCGCCGACGACGCGGTAGTAGGCCCATCGGCCGCGCTGCTCGCGGGTGGCGAGGCCCGCGTCGACGAGCAGCTTCATGTGATGCGAGACGGTGGGCTGCGAGAGTCCCACCGGCGCGGTCAGATCGCAGATGCATGCCTCGCCGCCCTCGGATGCCGCGATCAGTGAGAGCAGTCGGATCCGGGTGGGGTCGCCCAGCGCCTTGAACGTGCGCGCGATCCGCTCGGCTTCTTCGACGGTGAGAATCCCGCCGGTGACCGGGGAGCAGCACGCGGCGGCGTCGGTGGCGAGAAGAGGAAGCGGCGTGGGCATGCGACGATTCTCGCACGACACATTGACAATCGTCGATGCATCCGCGATTCTCTTCCCATCGAACATCGTCGATGCGATGAGAAGGAGATCCTCGTGGAGCATCCGTTGCCCGTCGTCGTGATCGGAGCCGGTCCGCAGGGCCTCGCCGCCGCCTCCCACCTGATCGAACGGAACATGCCGGTCCTGGTGCTGGAGGCGGGGGACGGGCCCGCCGCCGCAGTGGCGGAATGGGGTCATGTGCGCCTCTTCTCGGCGTGGCCCGAGCTTGTCGACGCGGCATCGGCGCGTCTGCTGACGCCCTCGGGCTGGACCGCACCCGCATTCGGGTACCCGACGGGCGCCGAATGGATCACCCGGTACCTCGCGCCGCTCGCCGGGGCGCTGGGGGAGCGGGTGCGCTACGGCAGTCGCGTCGTGGGGGTGTCCCGCCTCGGTCGCGACCGGCTGGTGGACGCCGGCCGTGGTGACCAGCCGTTCACCGTGCACGTGCGGCCGCGTGAGGGAGACGAGTATCGCCTGCGGGCACGCGCCGTCGTCGATGCCTCGGGGACATGGGCGTCGCCGAACCCCGTCGGCGCCGACGGATTGCCCGCCCTCGGCGAGCACGCGGCCGCCGACGTCCTGTCGTACCGCATCCCCGACCTCCGGGACCCCGGCGCGTATGGCGGGAGCCATACGGTCGTGGTCGGTTCGGGGCACTCCGCCGTGACGGCCGTCCTCGCCCTCGCGGGGCTGGTGCGGCGCGATCCCGACGCCCGTGTGACGTGGGTGGTGCGCCGCGCGAGCGCCGACGACGCCTTCGGCGGCGGCGACGCCGACGAGCTGCCCGCACGCGGTGCGCTCGGCATCCGCGCGAAGGAGGCCGTCGATGCCGGTCTGGTCTCCCTCGTCACCGGCTTCCGCGTCGAGCGCGTCGCCCGCGATGCGACGGGGGCGACCCTCGTCGCCGAGGACGGGCGCGCGATCAGGGCCGATCGGGTCATCGTACTCACGGGGTTCCGGCCCGATCTGTCGTTCCTCTCCGAGCTGCGACTGGAGCTGGACCCGACGCTGCAGGCGCCGGCGCGGATCGCCGCCGAGGTCGACCCGAACGTGCACTCGTGCGGATCCGTCGCCGCGACCGGCGCCGCCGACCTCGCCCAGCCCGAGCCGGGGTTCTTCCTGGTCGGAGCGAAGTCCTACGGGCGCGCGCCGACGTTCCTCGCGCTGACCGGCTACGAGCAGGTACGCAGCGTCGTCGCGGAGCTCGCGGGCGATCACGAGGCGGCGCGACGCATCGAGCTCGTCCTGCCGGACACCGGGGTCTGCGGCGGCGCGGGGGCGTTCGATGCTCCGGGTGGCGGGTCCTGCTGCGCACCGCCCGCCCGCATCCTCGAGATCGGACGCGCGCCCGCCCCGGCGTGAGGGGGGAGCTCTCTCAGCGCGTGAGAAGCGTCGACCGGATGCGGTCGGCGACCGCCTCGCGCAGCGGGCGGACCGCGTCGGCATCCCAGGAGGCGGGGTCGGGGAACGACCACTGCAGAACCTCCCCGCGGGGCGGAGTCGGCAGTGCGAGCCCGGGCTTCATGAGCACCACGATGTCTGCGGCGCTCAGGTCCTCGGCGGTGACGGCGCGGGGCACGCGGCCGGCGATGTCGATGCCGAGCTCGGCGACCGTCGCGGCCACCGCCGGGTTCACGCTCTCGGCGGGCGACAGTCCCGCGGAGGAGGCCGCGAACCGATCGGCGGCCAGGTGCTCGAGAAGTGCGGCGCCCAGTTGAGAGCGTCCGGCGTTGTGCTGGCAGATGAACAGGACGGTGGGGATGGTGCCGGTCACGGGAGTCCTTCCGGGGTGGGGTCAGTCGGCGGCGAGCCGGGGGGCGAGGTCGGCGATCCGCCGCTCCAGCTCGAGATAGGCGGTGTCGAACGCGTCGTCGGTGCCGACTCGCACCGGGTCGGGGATCGACCAGTGCAGGTCCCCCGTCGTGCCGAGTTCCTCGTGCGCGTTGTCGCACACCGTGACGACGAGGTCCGACGCCAGTCGCACGGTGTCCAGTGCCTGCGGCGACGCGTCCGCGAGGGGCAGGGCGTGGCGGTCCGCGGCGGCGATCGCGCCGGGGGCGATGCGCTCCGCGGGGTGCGTTCCGCCGGATGCGGCGGGGATGCTGCTGCGGGTGGCCCAGAGCGCTGCGGCCAGCTGCGACCTCGCGGAGTTCGCCGTGCAGACGAACAGGACCCGCGTCGCGCGCTGCGTCCGGCCGGGGGTGAGGCCCTCGAGGGCGGTGTCGGTCAGATGGACGTAGCTGCGTCGCCGGTCCGCCTCCGACCGCGATCGGCCCACCATCCCCACGGATTCCAGCACGTTGAGGTGATGGGCGACGAGATTCGACGGCATGTCCACGGCCGCGCGGATCTCCGACGGAGAGAGATCGCCGAGGGTCAGCAGGTCCACGATCCGCAGGCGTGACGGATCTCCCAGCGCGGCGTGCTTCGCCGATCGCCGCCCGAGTTCGGCATTTCGCTCAACGTTCATTGGCTCAATATTGACTGAAGCATATGGTTCGGGTCAAGATGGCGTCCATGGATGCTGCACCTTCCGCCCCCCGGCCGCACGTGCTGCGCCGCGCCGCGGCCGAGTTCGTGGGAACGGGGCTGCTCGTCGCCGTCGTCGTCGGGTCCGGCATCGCCGCCCAGCGGCTGTCCCCGGCGGACGACGGCCTGCAGCTCCTCGAGAACAGTCTGACCACCGCGCTCGGACTCGCCGTCCTCATCCTCGTCTTCGCCCCCGTGTCGGGGGCGCACCTGAACCCGGTGGTCTCGCTCGTCGACTGGCTGCTCGGCCGTCGCGGACGGCGGGGGATCCCGGCTCGGGACCTCGCGCCCTATATCGGTGCCCAGATCCTCGGCGGCATCGGCGGGACGCTCCTGGCCGGCGCGATGTTCGACACGGCCCCCGTCTTCTCCTCGAACGAGCGCGCGACCGTCGGGCACCTGATCGGCGAGGTGGTCGCCACGGCCGGCCTCGTGCTGCTGATCTTCGCCCTCGCCCGCACCGGGCGGGGCTCGATCACCGCGGCCGCCGTCGGCGCGTACATCGGTGCCGCCTACTGGTTCACCAGTTCCACGTCGTTCGCGAACCCCGCCGTCACGATCGCGCGCATGTTCACGGACACCTTCGCCGGTATCGCGCCGGCGGCGGTGCTCCCGTTCATCGCCGCGCAACTCGTGGGAGCCGCGCTCGGGATGGCACTCGTTCTCGTCTTCTTCCCGACTCCCGCCCGTGCGGCGGCGGAGGTCGCGGTCCCGTGACCTCCGCAACATCCCTCTGAAAGGGGCCACCCATGCATCTCGTTGCGATCGGCGGAAGCGACGCCGGAATCTCCACCGCCCTGCGGGCCCGGGAACTCGCCCCCGACGTCGACGTGACGGTCGTCGTCGCCGACGCGTACCCGAACTTCTCCATCTGCGGCATCCCCTACTACTTCTCCCGCGAGGTGCAGCCGTGGCAGTCGCTCGCGCATCGCACCCACGCCGATCTCGCGGCCACCGGCATGAATCTGCGCCTGGACACCCTGGCCACCGCGATCGACGTGACCGGGCGACGCCTCACGGTCCGTGACGCCGCCGGTGCCGAATCGGAGATCGCCTACGACGAGTTGATGGTCGGCACCGGGGCATCGCCGGCGACCGCCGGGATCGCCGGCCTCGACCGGCTCGGCCCCGACGACGGCGTGCACCTGCTGCATTCGATGGGCGACACCTTCGCTCTCGAGCGGTACCTCGACGCGCACGAGCCGGAGACGGCGATCATCGTGGGCGCGGGCTACGTCGGCCTCGAAATGGCAGAAGCGCTCACCGTGCGGGGGCTCCGGGTCACCCAGCTGCAGCGCGGTCCCGAAGTGCTGTCGACGCTCGACGCCGAGCTGGGCGCGCTCGTCCGCGACGAGCTGATCCGGCACGGCGTGGACGTCGTGACCGACACGCTCGTGACGTCCGTGTCGCGGGAGGAGGGCCTGCTCGTCGTGTCCGGCTCCCGGGGCGACGAGGCCTTCTCGCGCCGCGCCGACCTCGTGCTGGTCGTCGTCGGCGTCCGCCCGAACACGAGCCTGCTCACCGACGCCGGCGCGAGCGTCGGTGCGGGCGGCGCGGTCGTCGTCGATGAACGGATGCGGACCGGGATCCCGCACGTGTGGGCGGCCGGCGACGGTGTCGTGACCCACCACCGCCTCCTCGGCGTCACCTACCTGCCGCTCGGGACCACCGCTCACAAGCAGGGCCGGGTGGCCGGCGAGAACGCGGTCGGCGGCGACGCGAGGTTCGCGGGCAGCCTCGGCACCCAGGTGGTGAAGGTCTTCGATACGGTCGCCGCGCGCACCGGACTCCGCGACGCCGAGGCGATGGCTGCCGGGTACACGGCGCACAGTCACACGGCGATCGCCGATGACCACAAGCGCTACTACCCGGGCGCGACGCCCATCAGCATCCGGATCACGGGCGACGGCCGCGACGGACGGCTGCTCGGTGCGCAGCTCGTGGGCACCCGCGGCGCGGAGATCTCCAAGCGGGTCGACACCTACGCGGCCGCGTTGCACCACGGCATGTCCGTCGCTGAGATGAGCGACCTCGATCTCTCCTACACCCCGCCGCTCGGCTCCCCCTGGGATGCGGTGCAGATGGCGACCCAGGCGTGGGAGCGGGATGCCCGGGCCCTGCTGCGGGCCTGAGGCTCCCCTCAGACCGTCGCGGGGGCGGCGGCCGGACGGAAGCCGGCTCCCGGGTGCGTGTCGGGCAGCCGCGTCATGCCTTCGCCGAACAGGTGCTCTCGAAGCGTCGTCCCGGGCAGCTCGTCCTTGACGAGTCCGCGACGGCGCAGCTCGGGCATGATCCGCGAGAAGAAGGCCGCGTGCGAGCTGTCCGCCTCGGGCTGCACGAGGAATCCGTCGGCGCCGGTCTCCTCGATCATGGCGACCGCCTGGTCGACGATCTCTTCCGGGCTGCCGAGGAAGGGCTTGCCCATCACGCCGTTCGCGCGGAACTCCTCGAGGATCTGCCGAACGGTGGGCGCGTCGGGCCCGAGGAAGCGCTCGATGTTGGTGCGTCCGTTGTCGCCGTCCGCGGCGCTCGCGGGCATCGGCCGGTCGAAGTCCAGTGAGAGCAGGTCGACGCCGGTGAAGTAGGCGTAGAGCGTCGCGGCGTGTTCGAGGGTGATCCGCGAGATCTGCGCCTGATGCGCGGCGAGTGCCTCCTCGTACGTGTCGGCCACCCGGAAGGTTCCCGCGATCAGGCACTTCACCGCATCGGCCCCGCGTCCGTTCGCCTCGGCGAGGCGGCGGATGTCGGCGATCTGCTCGGCGAGGGCCTTCGACTCGGCGGCGAGGAACACCGCCTCGGCGTACTTCGCCGCCAGCGCGCGCCCCGCCGCGGATGCACCCGCCTGGAACAGGGTCGGGGTGACCTGGGGGCTCGGCGGGGTCACGAGCACGCCGCGCGACGAGAAGTACTCGCCGTCGTGGATGATCTCGTGCACCTTGTCCGGGTCTGCCCACGTACCCGTCGCACTGTCGCGCACGAGCGCGTCGTCCTCCCAGGACCCCTCCCAGAACTTCAGCGAGAGCTCGACGTGGTCGTCGGCCTTGGCGTAGCGGTCGT
Organism: Microbacterium sp.; assembly: GCA_031555335.1. Taxonomy (GTDB): domain Bacteria; phylum Actinomycetota; class Actinomycetes; order Actinomycetales; family Microbacteriaceae; genus Microbacterium. The sequence continues at coordinate 3,457 of JAVBUN010000122.1, read as the reverse complement.
CGTGCGGCATGAGCGCCTCGCCGAACAGCAGTGCCGAGCCCGCCTGACCCGAGCCGGTGACGATGTTCCACCCCATCCGCCCGTTCGAGACGTGGTCGAGGGTGCGGTACTGGCGGGTCAGAACCGCGGGCGGCGCGACCATCGTCGAGGTCGTGGTCACCAGGCCCAGCGTGTCGGTCACCGCGGCCATCGCCGACATCAGCATCTGCGGATCGACCGTGGAGAACTGCACGTTCTTCTCGATCGCGGTGGGGATGACGCTGCCGTCGAGCGTCGGGTAGCCGTAGGAATCGGCCAGGAAGAGGAAGTCGACGCCGGCGTCCTCGCACGCCCGGGCGAGGTCCGTCCAGTACCGCAGGTCGGTGAAGTTCCATTCCCCCTCGCGACCGGGGATGCGCCACGTGCCGCGGACGCCGCCGGTCTGGAACATGCCGATGGTGAGCTTCTTCGTCATGGGATCCTCCTCGACTGAACCGTTCAGTTCAGATGCTAGGCCGCGATTGTTTCCCTCGTGTCACGGCGGAGAAACGTCCGAAGCTCACCGCGGGGCAGTGGGCGTCGGACGTTTATGCGAATGCGGGAGGTCAGACGGAGGCCGGCTCCGACACGCGTCGGAAGCGTGCGCCGGGGTGGGTGTCGGGAAGCCGGACGACGCCCTCCCCGAACAGGTGCTCGCGGAGCGTCGTCCCGGGCAGCTTGTCCTTCAGGAGTCCGCGGCGACGCAGCTCCGGCATCACACGGGCGAAGAAGATGCCGTGCGAGCCGTCGGGCTCGGGCTGCACGAGGAAACCGTCGGCGCCGGTCTCCTCGATCATCGCGACCGCCTGGTCGACGACCTCTTCGGGGCTGCCGAGGAACGGCTTGCCCATCACGCCGTTGGCGCGGAACTCCTCGAGGATCTCGCGCACGGTGGGTGCGTCGGGCCCGAGGAAGCGCTCGACATTGGTGCGCCCGTTGTCGCCGTCCGCGGCGCTCGCCGGCATCGGCCGGTCGAGATCGAGCGAGAGCAGATCGATGCCGGTGAAGTGCGCGTACAGGGTGGCGGCGTGCGTCAGGGAGATGGAGTCGATCTGCGCCTGGTGTGCGGCGATCGCCTCTTCGCGCGTGTCCGCGACGCGGAAGGTGCCCGCGATGAGGCACTTGATGGCGTCGGGTCCGCGCCCGTACTCCTCGGCGCGGCGCCGGATGTCGGTGATCTGCTCCGCGAGCGCTTTCGATTCCGCCGCCAGGAAGACGGCTTCCGCGTACTTGGCGGCCAGATCCCTGCCGGAGCGCGAGGCTCCTGCCTGGAACAGCGTGGGGGTGACCTGGGGGCTCGGCGGAACGACCAGCACGCCCTTGGCCGAGTAGTACGGGCCATCGTGCTCGATCTCGTGCACCTTCTCCGGATCCGCCCAGGTGCCCGTCGTGCTGTCCCTGACCCAGGCGTCGTCCTCCCACGAGCCCTCCCACAGCTTGAGGGACAGCTCCACGTGGTCGTCGGCGCGGACATAGCGGTCGTCGTGCGGCATGAGCGGTTCGCCGAAGAGCATCGAGGATGCGGCCTGTCCGGCACCGGTCACGATGTTCCACCCCACGCGTCCCTTGGAGAGATGATCCAGGGTGCGGTACTGGCGCGCCACGGTCGGCGGCTTCTCGACGTTCGTCGAGACGGTGGTGACGAGCCCGAGCCGCTCGGTGGCGGCCGCGAGCGCCGACATCAGCATCTGCGAGTCGATCTTGGAGAACTGCACGTTCCGCTCGATGGCGGTCGGGACGATGCCGCCGTTCAGCACGGGATAGCCGTACGAATCGGCGAGGAAGAGGAAGTCGGCCCCGGCGGCCTCGCACTTGCGCGCCAGGTCCACCCAGTAGTCCACGTCGGTGAAGTTGCGCTCGTTCTCCCGGCCGGGCATGCGCCACGTTCCGCGCGGGCCCCCCGTCTGGAACATTCCGATCGCGAGCTTCTTCGGCATGGCGCCCTCCTCAATGTGAACTGATCAGTTCAGAGCGTACGCCCGAAATGTTTCCCGCGTGTCACGCGGTCGACGCTCCGGCGGGTGCGCCCGGTCGGAGGAGCCCGAGGTGCTCTCGGAGGGTCGTGCCGGCGTACTCGGTGCGGAAGAGGCCGCGCCGACGCAGTTCGGTCAGCAGCGTGGCATCCAATGCGGGGATATCGTCGCCGCCCAGGATCGTGAACCCGTCGGCGGCGCCGGTCTCGAACCACTCCGCCATCTCGTCGGCGACGCTCTCGGGTGTCCCGATCATCGCCGCGTGCGGGCCTGAGATCGCCGCGCGCTCGAGGAACTCGCGATAGGTCGGGCTGTCGTCGTACGCCAGCCGACGGTAGGTCTCGATGCGGCTGCGTCGCGCGCCGAGCGCTGCGATCTGCTCGGGGGTGGGGAAGACGTGCGCGGGGATGGGGCGGTCCGGGTCGAGGCCGCGGAGGGCGAGATCGGGCAGCTCGACCTCGAGATCCCCGATGATGCTCTCGATCCGGTGAGGCGTGACCGCGGCGGCGCGGGCGGCGGCCCATGCCGCCTCGCGCGTCTCGCGGACGTAGAGATGCACGCCGGGCAGGATGCGGACGTCCTCACGGCGGCGCCCGGCGCGCTCCACGGCGGCGGTCAGCGCGGCGCTGAACTCGCCCGCCAGCGACCGCGTGGGCGTTGCCGCGAAGACGGCCTCGGCGTTGCGGCCGGCGAAGGCCAGGCCGTCGGTCGATGCGCCGGCCTGGAAGAGCACCGGTCGGCCCTGCGGTGAGCGGGGGATGTCGAGTCCGCCCTCGACATCGACGAACTCCCCGTGCCTCGAGACGTGGCGGATGCGGTCGGTGTCCGCGTAGACGCCGGTGGCCGCATCCGCCACCACGGTGTCGGCGGGCCAGCTGTCCCACAGGTCGACGACCGCATCGACGACCTCCTGGGCCTGCCGGTACCGGGCCTCGGGCGAGGGGAGATCTCGCAGCCCGTACGACTCCGCGGCACCGAACGAGGTGACCGCGTTCCAGCCCGCGCGGCCGCCGGAGATCTGCTCGAGCGACGCGAACTGGCGAGCGAGGCCGAACGGCGGGGTGAACATGGTCGATGCGGTGCCGATGAGGCCGAGGCGGCGAGTGTGCGCCGCGACGGCCGCGAGGATCGTCATCGGTTCGAACGGCACCGACGGATTCGCACTCAGCGAGGTGCGATTCAACCCGATGAAGTCGACGTAGAACACGCCGTCGAGCAGTGCGCGCTCCGCCTCGCGGGCGTGCCGGAGATGACCCTGGAGGGTGGTCACGGCGGGGAGATGGCGAGCGGGATCCTCGCGCCACGAGCGCTGCTCGCTGATGTACGGGACGGTGCGGATGAAGGACAGCTGACGCGCCATGGACTGCTCCGGGAGGGTTTGAATCGATCGATTCAAACTAGCGCAGGTGTGCGCGCCGTCAGACCCGGGCGATCCCGTCCGCCTGCAGCTGCCCGATCAGACTGTG
>JAVBUN010000040.1:0-4231 GCA_031555335.1 Microbacterium sp. | reverse complement strand
CTACGCGAACCTCGCGGTGCGCTCGCGCCGGGTGCGGGATCTCACGGTCGAGCAGATCCCCCGCGCGCTCGAGCTGCGCGCCGACCTCGTCTCGATCCTCATGGGCGCCAACGACCTCGTCGGGCACGGCGCGGACCCGATCGCGCTCGCCGCCGAACTCGAGGCCGGGGTGGTGCGCCTGCGCGCGGCGGGCAGCGATGTGCTGCTGGTGACCCCTTTCCTGCCGCGCCGGCGCGCCGCCCGCCTGTTCGCCCGGCGGTTCGCGGTATTCGGGTCGGAGGTGCGCCGCATCGCCCGTACCCACGGCTGCCTGCTACTGGATCTCGACGCGCTCCCGCGGATCGGCGATCTCGACATGTGGGCCGACGACAAGGTGCACCTGCGCTCGCGGGGGCACCGCTTCCTCTCCTACCGCGCGGCGGACGTGCTGGGCGTGCCGGATGCGGAGGCGCTCGGCGACCTCGACGCCTCGTTCCACGAGGACGAGCCCTCCGGTGCGGGCTGGCTGCGCCGCGACGCGCTGCCCTGGCTGTGGCGCCGCCTTCGCGGTCGCACTGCCGGCGACGGGCTCACCGCGAAGCACGACGACTACGTCGAGTTGCCGCATCCGGGTGCCGGTCGCCGTTCGCGCCAGTCGCACTGAGCCCGCGCCCCCGTGCCGCCGCCCGCGTCCCGCGCGCCGCGGCCGGAATACGGGCGTCAGTACCAGCCCGTGCGCTGGGAGTGATCCCACGCGCCGCAGGGGGAGCCGTACCGGGAGCGGATGTAGGACAGGCCCCAGTCGACCTGGGTGTTGCCGTTGGTGCGCCAGTCCGCACCGGCCGCGGCCATCTTGCTCGCCGGCAGCGCCTGCGGGATGCCGTACGCCCCGCTCGAGGGATTGAGGGCGTTCGCGCGCCATCCGGATTCGCGGTTCCACAGCAGTTCGAGGCACGAGAACTGGTCGCCCGCCCAGCCGAACCGGCCGATCGCGCCGCGGGCGTAGGCCTTGGCCCCCGCGGGATCCACGCTCACCCCGTACGTCGGCATGCTGCCCGGCTCGCCGGAGCTCCCGCTCCCGGAGCCGCCGGAGCCGGAGCCGGACCCGGAGCCGGACCCACCGGACCCGACGCCGCCCGATCCGGCCGCTCCGGGGGCGTTCGCGGCGGGCTGGGCGGCGACCTGCTGCCCGAGCCGGTACCGCCGCTCGATGTCGGCCGAGGTGTTCTTGAGCGTCGCGAGCTGCGCGTAGAGCGTGTCGGCCTGCGCCTGCGCGTCGGCGACGCGCCGGGCATCGGCATCCGCCGCGGACTGGGCCTCGGCCGCGGTCCGAGCGGCGGCGTCGGCTGCGGCGACCCGCGCGGTCTCGGCCTCGGCCGCCCGGGCGCTCAACGACTGCGCCGTGAGGGCGGTCCGCTCGGCGCCGCGCGCGATCGTCGTCCACGTGCCCGACAGCTTCTCGAGCAGACCGAGGCGCTCGAGCAGCGAGTCGGGGTCGGTGGCGGTGAGCAGTCGCGCGACGAGCGGTCCGTCGGTCTGCGCACGGTACAGGCGCGACGCGAACCCGCCGAGGCCGCCGCGCGCGGCATCGAGCGACTGCGTGGCCGCGGCGGATGCCGCCTCGATCTCGTCGGCCCGCGCCGTGGCCGCATCCGCGTCGGCGCGCGCCGCCGTGGCCGCGGATGCTGCGGTCAGCGCGGCCTGCGACGTCTCGAGCGATCGCGATTGCGCGGCCGCCAGGGCGGACTCGATGCGCGTCACCAGCGCACGCGTCTGCGCCTCGTCCGCGCGGGCGTCCTGGACATCGGACCACGACGGCAGGTCGTCGGCGGCGGCGGCCGGTGCTCCCGAGAGCAGCGCGGCCACGGACGCGGCGATCACGAGAAGCGCCCCACCCGTGCGACGGGGCGCGGATGCGGAAGCGGCGGCCATGGACAGCACGCTAGCCGTCCCGCCGCATCCGCGGGTCATTGCCGGTGCGCGGTGGCGTCAGCCCTGCATGCCCTGCTCGAAGCCGTCGAAGCGCATCTCGCGCTCGAGCTGCGCACGCATCTCCCTCTCGTCGCGCGGGGTGACGGGCTCCGGCGTGCCGTCGATGTCGCCGTCTTCGATCGCCGCCTCGCGTGCGTCGTCGATCCCGTCGCCGCCGCGGCCTGCGTCGATCTGGTCCTGGGGATCGGTCATGGTCGTGCTCCTCGTCGTCGGGGTCCGGGGGATGGGTCCCACGATAGGTGCGCCGACGGCACGGTGCCAGGGCGGTGCGCGACGCCGTCGGATGCGGCGGCCGCTGATAAGGTGAACGAGGTCGCCTCCGGCGATCGCTCAACTACACACGAGCTCAATGGAGCAGGCCGGCAGGAATGCTGGTCCCCTGTGGTGGGTTCCCCGTCGAACGGATGCGTCCGCATCCCGCCGGGTGGTCTTCTACTGGTGGCCAGCGCAGGCGATCTGCAGATCGATTCGCACGCCCATAACTGTCTGTTCCTGCTCCTTCGCATGTCGCTCGTCGCCCACACGGGGCGGCGAGCCATAAACAAAGAAGGAGAGACCTCTTGGAAGGTCCTGAAATCACCGCCACCGAGGCCGTTCTCGACAACGGCCGCTTCGGCACCCGCACCGTCCGGTTCGAGACCGGGCGACTCGCGCAGCAGGCACAGGGTGCCGTCGCCGCGTACCTCGACGAGGAGACGATGCTCCTGTCGGCGACCAGCGCCGGCAAGCACCCGCGTGAAGGCTTCGACTTCTTCCCGCTGACGGTCGACGTCGAGGAGCGCTCGTACGCCGCCGGCAAGATCCCCGGCTCGTTCTTCCGTCGCGAAGGTCGCCCCTCCACGGAGGCGATCCTCGTCTGCCGTCTCATCGACCGCCCGCTGCGCCCGTCGTTCGTCGACGGCCTCCGCAACGAGGTGCAGATCGTCGTCACGGTGCTCTCGATCGCCCCGGGCGAGTTCTACGACGCGCTGGCGATCAACGCCGCGTCGCTGTCGACCCAGATCTCCGGTCTGCCCTTCTCCGGCCCGATCGCCGGTGTGCGCCTCGCGCTCATCCCCGGCCACGGCCAGCACGAGGACCAGTGGATCGCGTTCCCCAAGGCCGAGCAGCTGCAGGAGGCCGTGTTCGACCTCATCGTCGCCGGCCGGGTGCTGGATGACGGCGAAGTCGCGATCATGATGGTCGAGGCCGAGGCCACCGAGCACAGCTGGGACCTCATCAAGGCCGGCGCCGTCAAGCCCAGCGAAGAGATCGTCGCGCAGGGCCTCGAAGCCGCGAAGCCCTTCATCAAGGAGCTCGTCGCCGCGCAGAACGTCGTGGCGAACACCGCCGCGAAGGAGATCCAGGCGTACCCGGTCTTCCCGGCGTACAGCCAGGAGACCTACGACTTCGTCGCCGGTCGCGCCTACGACAAGCTCGTCCCGATCTACCAGATCGCCGACAAGCAGGAGCGTCAGAACGCCGACGACGCGGTCAAGGACGCCGTCAAGGCCGAGCTGCTCGCCGCTGTCGAGGCCGGGGAGCTCCCCGCTGTCGCGGCGAACGAGTTCTCCGCCGCGTACAAGTCCGTCACGAAGATCATCGTCCGCGGACGTATCCTCGCCGACGGCGTGCGCATCGACGGACGCGGCCTCGCCGATATCCGTGCGCTCGACGCCGAGGTGCAGGTCATCCCGCGCGTGCACGGTTCGGCGATCTTCCAGCGCGGCGAGACCCAGATCCTGGGTGTCACCACGCTGAACATGCTGAAGATGGAGCAGCAGATCGACTCGCTGTCGCCCACGACCAGCAAGCGCTACATGCACCACTACAACTTCCCGCCGTACTCGACCGGTGAGACCGGTCGCGTGGGCAGCCCCAAGCGTCGCGAGATCGGGCACGGCTTCCTGGCCGAGCGCGCGCTCGTGCCGGTGCTGCCGAGCCGCGAGGAGTTCCCGTACGCGATCCGTCAGGTCTCCGAGGCGCTCAGCTCCAACGGCTCCACCTCGATGGGCTCCGTCTGCGCCTCGACGCTGTCGCTGCTGAACGCCGGTGTGCCGCTGCGCGCCCCGGTCGCCGGTATCGCGATGGGCCTCGTGTCCGACCAGGTCGACGGCCAGACGCGCTACGCCGCGCTGACCGACATCCTGGGCGCCGAGGACGCCCTCGGCGACATGGACTTCAAGGTCGCCGGCACGAGCGAGTTCGTCACGGCCATCCAGCTCGACACGAAGCTCGACGGCATCCCGTCGTCGGTGCTCGCCGCCGCGCTGACGCAGGC
>JAVBUN010000328.1:0-3852 GCA_031555335.1 Microbacterium sp. | reverse complement strand
ACCGCATCGCGGTGATCAGCGGGCCCAACCTGTCGAAGGAGATCGCCCGTCGCGAGCCTGCCGCGTCGGTGGACCGGCGCTACCACCATAACGGCGTACTCAGTCAGCCCCGCGCCGAGGCATCCGACGCGGCCGGGATAGGCTTGACGCTTTAGGAGGACGTGCATGAGAGCGTTGGTGACCGGCGCTGCCGGCTTTATAGGCAGCACGCTGACGCGGAGACTCAGCAGCGACGGATGGAACGTCGTCGGTATCGACAGTTTCACTCCGTACTACGACCGCGAGACGAAGGAAGCGAACCTGCGACGGGCAGCTTCTCCGCTGCTCACTTTCGTCGAGGGCGACCTCAACCGCGCCGACCTCGCACCGCTCCTCGACGGCGTCGACGTGGTCTTCCACCTCGCCGGCCAACCGGGTGTGCGTTCCTCGTGGGGCGGGGGTTTCGCGGAGTACACCGCCGCCAACATAGATGCCACGCAACGCCTTCTGGAAGCATCCGCCGGCGCGGCACGTCCGCCCCGGCTAGTCTATGCGTCCTCCTCGTCCGTTTACGGGGACGCCGAGTCCTACCCCACCCGCGAGGACGCGCTGCCACAGCCCCGCAGCCCGTACGGGGTCACCAAGCTCGCGGGAGAGCACCTGATGGGCCTCTACGCCGCTCGCCACGGCCTCCAGACCACCTCGCTCCGCTTTTTCACCGTTTACGGCCCAGGCCAGAGACCGGACATGGCCTTCACCCGTTTCCTCCATGCGGCGGTGCGGGACGAGCCGATATCCCTCTACGGCTCCGGAGAGCAGATCCGGGACTTCACGTTCGTTGACGACATCGTGGATGCGGTCGTCCTGGCCGCGTCAGCATCTACCGCTCCCGGTACGGTGCTGAACGTCTCCGGAGGGGGAAGCCATTCGGTGAACGAAGTGCTCGAGCTCATCGAGCAACTGGCCGGCGCATCACTCCGGATCGAGCGTCAGGACGCCGCGCCCGGCGACGTGTCGCGCACGGCTGCGGACATCGGCGCCGTGACCCGCAAACTCGGTTGGACGCCCCGGACCGCGCTGCGGGACGGCCTCGCCGCTCAACTGGAGTGGATCCGCGGCGCGGCGCTCACCTGGTGACGTGACGGCGCAACGTCAGTCGACCCGCACACTGACTTCGGAGTGCACGGTCCCCGTCTGGCGGAATTCCATGGGGATGAAAAAGGTGGCTCCCTGCCACATAACGTCGCTCGGGGACCCCTCAGCGTCGCTTACTTCGGCGTTGACGAAGTACTGCCCACCCGCGAGACCGAGCGAGGGCAGGAAATACCGCACCTCGTGCTCGCCCGCGGCAACTGCGGAGTGCGGGGTTTCCAGGCGGCGGGTACCTGTGCCGAGCACCTGCTGGCCGTGAGGCGTATCGATGCTGATGCTCGTGTTCCAGCTATCGACCGGGTGCGGCATCGCGACCCGCACGGTGACGACCGCGTCCTGCCCGGCCTCGAGCCCCCGCGCCGGCGCGCCCGAAGCATCCGAAGCATCCGAGACGACGATGCCGACGATCCTGGGCTTGTCCGCGACATGCTGCTCGTCGGGGCCGGCCTCCACCGACTCCTTGCGCTTTCCCTCGAGGATCTCACGGTGGATCTTCGTCGCCTCGGAGGCCGACCCAACGAATGCCACCTCACCGTTGCGCAGCACCACGCCCTGGTCACAGACCTCCATGACCTGAGCCGCGGAGTGCGAGACCAGGATGATCGTGCGACCCTCGGCCTGGAACTGACGGATCTTATCCATGCACTTGCGCTGGAAAGCCTCATCTCCGACGGCAAGGACCTCGTCGACGAGTAGCAGGTCGGGATCGGTGTGCACGGCCACCGCGAAGGCCAGTCGTACATACATGCCAGACGAGTAGAACTTGACCTGAGTATCGATGAAATCGCCGATCTCGGCGAAAGCGACGATGCTGTCGAACTGCTCGTCCGTCTGCTCGCGCGAGAGGCCGAGGATCGATGCGTTCAGATATACGTTGTCGCGACCTGAGAGGTCCGGGTGGAATCCGGCGCCGAGTTCGAGCAGAGCCGCCATCCGCCCGCGACGATGCACGCTGCCCGACGTCGGGTCGATGATGCCGCCGATGACCTTCAGAAGGGTGCTCTTGCCCGATCCGTTCGGTCCCATAAGTCCGATGGAGGTACCCGCCGGGATCGTAAACGACACGTTCGACAGGGAATGGAACTCCTCGCGGTGCGCTCGCCCTCGTCGACCGAACGTCACGACGCGCTCCTTCAGAGAATTGTCGCGCCGGATGGTGAAGTTCTTCGAGACGCGGTCGACGACGACTACATCCGGGACATCCGTCAGACGGTCGAGATTTTCAGCGGTAGTCATGTCTCACAGCTCCTGCGCGAAGTTTCCCTGCAGCTTCGAGAACACTCGCTGGCAGATCCAGACGAGGACGAGACCGACGAGGATGGCGATTCCCATCCGTACGCCGAGATGGGACGGATAATCGGCGGGGCTCCCCGCGACCCAGAATGCGCGGTGGAACCCGAGCACAGCCAGGGTCAGCGGGCTGTTCGTGTACACCTCGAGAAGCCATGCGGGGAAGTTGAAGGTCTGGAACACAGTGTTGACCATCGTCCAGCCGTAGACGATGGGCGATGCCCACATCGCGAGCATGAGGAGGACATTCGTCAAATACTGCACGTCCCGGAGATAGACGTTGAGTGCGGACAGGAGGAATCCCAGCGCCGACGCGTAGACGACGATGATGATCACCGCGGGAAAGAAGTAGATCAACCCCCAGCTCAGCGGCGGCGTCCCGAGGAGGAAGCAGGCCACGATCAGCACAACGAGCTGCACGCCAAATGTGAACAATCCCGAACCGATGGTCGACAGCGGGAAGATCTCACGAGGGACGTAGACCTTCTTCACCAGACCCGCGTTCGCCACGATCGAACCGGTCGACCCGGTCAGCGTTTCGCTGAACAGCGCGTAGATGGTGAGCCCCGAAAAAATGTAGATCGCGAACTCGGGTATCCCACGGGCGGCGCCGAGGAATTGGCCCATGACCACGTAGTAGACGGTCAGCTGGACGATCGGGTTGATCAGCGTCCAGAGCAGCCCGAGGACACTGTCCTTATAGCGGGCTTTGATGTCGCGCCGGACGAGCAGGCCGAGCAGCTGCCGATGGGCGAACACCGCCTTCGCGGAGGCCCAGAATCCACCCTTCACTGTCACAGAGACGAGAGGTTCGGACTCGAGCCGCTGGAATCGCGTTCGAGCGCTGTCGTTCACCAGTAGGTTCCATTCCACGCGCCGAGCACAACCTCAGCAGATTAGCACCGGCCGCACTGGGAACCAGCTGGGCCGGACGCTCGCCTCACGCGAGCTGGTTGTTCCACATCGACAGCGCTGACCCGATGGCCATGTGCATGTCGAGGTACTGGTAGGTGCCGAGACGCCCGCCGAAGTGGACACCCTGCTCGCCCTTCTGCAGATCGCGGTACGCGAGCAGACCCGTGCGGTCCTCGGGGGTGTTGACCGGGTAGTAGGGCTCGTCGTCGCGAGTTGCGAACCGGGAGTACTCGCGGACGATAACGGTCTTGTCCGTCGGGTACCGGTCGGCGCGCTCAGGATGGAAGTGCTTGAACTCGTGGATGCGGGTGTACGGCGTTTCCGCATCCGCGTAGTTCATGACGCTCGTGCCCTGGAAGTCGCCGATGTCGAGCACTTCCTGCTCGAAGTCGAGCGTGCGCCAGGAGAGCGCACCCTCCGCATAGGAGAAGTAGCGGTCCACGGGGCCGGTGTAGCCGACCGGCACCTGCCCGACGGTCGCCCCCTTGTTGAGCGGCTGCGACTCGTCGAAGTAGT
>JAVBUN010000088.1:0-4278 GCA_031555335.1 Microbacterium sp. | reverse complement strand
CTCCGACGCCGGCCCAGCCGAGGGACTCCGATACGGCGTCCGCGTCGACGGATGCTCCGACCCGCGCCCACGCCCGCGCGAGCGCGACCTCCGCGGCGACCAACGCGCCGAGGACGGCCGCATCCGTCACCTCGGAATCGGCGCCGACGGTGACCGGGGAGAGCAGCCCCGCATCGACGACGGCGGGACCGGCGTCGGTCGACGGGTCATCAGAAGGCAAGGAACACGGTCTCCTTCTCGCCCTGCAGCCGGATGTCGTGGCGGAGCGAGCCGTCGGGCGTTCGCGTTGCCACGAGCGTAGCGCGCTCGTCCGCGTCGAGCGCGGCGAGCAGCGGATCGGCGGCGAGCGCCTCCCGGTCCTCGGGGAGGTAGATCCGGGTGTGCAGCTTGTCCGGCAGGCCGCGCGCGAAGACGAGCGCCGCGAAGAAGGCTGCCTTGCCTGCCGCGGCGCCGGGATTGCGCGTCCAGAACTCGTAGCGGCCCTCGTCGGTGGTGAAGGATCGGCCGAAGCCGGTGAAGGTGTGGTCGTCGCGCCGGCGCGCACCGCGCTCGTGCGAGACGGTGCCGTCACTGTCCGCCCCCCAGATCTCGATGCAGGCGTCGGGGATGGGCGCACCGGCGCCGTCGTACACCGTGCCGGTGAGCAGGACCGCACCCGGCGAATGCGGGAAGACGATCTCGTGCATCTTCGGGTACTGCAGTCCGAACGCGAAGAACGGACCGATCGTCTGACCGGCGGTGGGCGCGAGGGCCGGTTCCCCCGGGGCGCGGCGGTTCCCGGTCATCTCAGTGCTCTCCCTCGGGCTCGAACCACGTGGCATCCGGGCCGTCGACGACGATGTCCCAGCGGTAGCCCATCGAGAACTCGGGCACGGTCAGGTCGTGGTCGTAGGCGGCGATCAGCCGCTCGCGGTCCTTCTGGTCGCGGATGGTGTTGTAGATCGGGTCGAGCGCGAACAGCGGGTCGCTCGGGAAGTACATCTGCGTGATGATGCGCTGCGTGAACGCCGAGCCGAACACCGAGAAGTGGATGTGGGCGGGACGCCAGGCGTTGACGTGGTTCTTCCACGGGTACGGGCCGGGCTTGATGGTCGTGAAGCGGTACTCGCCGGCGTCGTTCGTGACCATGCGGCCCGCCCCGGTGAAATTCGGGTCGAGGGGCGCCGGATGCTGATCCCGCTGATGGATGTAGCGCCCGGCGGAGTTCGCCTGCCACACCTCGATCAGCTGGTTGCGGACGGGACGGCCCCAGGCGTCGAGCACCCGGCCGGTCACGGTGATGCGCTCACCGAGCGGCTCGCCGGTGTGCTGCAGCGTCAGATCCGCCTCGATCGCGGCGACGTCGCGCTGCCCGAACGCCGGCGAGTGCAGCTCGATCGTCTCGGGATCGACGAGCCGCGGGTTCTTGGTCGGATGCCGCAGCACGCTCGACCGATACGGCGCGAAGTCGACGAGCGTGCGGGGCACCGTCTCGCCGCGCCGCGCGCGGGCATCCGCATCCGCGTGCCCCTGCGCGATCTCGGCGTCGATCTCGCGCTGCGACGGCATGTCCGGCGACGCGAGCAGGGATTCGGGGGCGGCGACGGCGCTCGGGGGGAACGCGTCCTCGCCGCGCGGATCCGCGTCGACAGCGGTCATGGGGTCTCCTTCGACGATCCGACCAGGGACTCCAGGGTCGCACCTCGGCGCCCCGCATCCGCATCCGGATTCTCAACCAGTGGGAATCAACCCTGCCGGAGGGCGCGGGTGAGGTCCTTCGCCGCCTGGACGACCAGGGGCGCGAGGCGTCGTTCGTCGTGCGAGTCGTCGAAGTGCGCGACGACGCCGAGCGCGGTCGGCGGGAGTCCCGGAACCGCGCCGAGCGCGGCGGCCACCGAGATGTTGCCGAGCGTCATCTCCTCGCGGGTGGTCGCGTAGCCGCGTCCGCGCGCGCGGGCGATCTCCTCGCGGAGCACGTCGGGCGCCGTGATCGAGAGCCGCGTCTCGGGCACGAGCGGCGCCGCGAGGTAGGCGTCGAGCCAGCTCTCGTCGCGGGTCGCGAGCAGCGCCTTGCCGACGCCGGTCGTGTGCAGCGGATGGCGCCCGCCGCTGCGCCCCAGGGTGGGGACGGACGCGCGCCCCGTGATGCGGCCCGCGAAGATCACGGATGCGGTCGCCGGGCCCGGGGCATCGAGCACGGCGAGGTGCACATTCTCGCCGGTGGCCTCGTACAGGCGCACCATGTGCGGCAGGGCCGTCTCGCGCAGGCGCGCGGCGAGCGGCGACAGCTCACCGATCTCCCACATCCGCGCACCCACCGTGTACCGGCGCCCGGGCGCGCGGGCGAGCAGACCCTCGGCGAGCAGCTGCGCGATCAGCCGATGCACGGTCGACAGGGCGAGCGCCGAGCGCTCCGCCAGCTGAGCGGCGGTGAGCTGCGGCTCGTCCTCCGTGAACGCGCCGAGCAGCCGCATCGTGCGCTGCAGCACGCCTTCGCCCACGTCATCACCTCTCCCGCCGAGGCTACCCGGGCCGCATGCGCCCGGACGGGACGCGTGAGAGGGTGAGGGCGTGGCGAACTCGGCCAGCGGCGACTCGATGACGGGGCGGATCGTGCGCGTCCTCGAGACCTTCACGCTGGAACGCACGGTGCAATCCGCCGCGGAGATCGGCCGCCGGGCGGGGCTCCCCTCCTCCACCGCCCACCGGATCGTCGAGGAGCTCGTGCAGGCGGGGCTGCTCGAGCGCGATGCGGATCACCGCATCCGGCTCGGCCTGCGGCTCTGGGAGCTGGCCCTCCGCGGATCCCGCGCGCTGCGGCTGCGCCAGGCGGCACTGCCCCACATGGAGTCGGTGCAGGCCGTCGTTCGGGAGCACACGCAGCTCGCGGTCCTCGAGCAGGACGAGGCGCTCTTCCTCGAACGGCTCTCGCACCCCGAGGCCGGTGCCAACATCACGCGTATCGCCGGGCGCCTGCCCCTGCACGCCTCGTCGTCCGGCCTCGTCCTCCTCGCCCACGCGGCAGCGCCGCTGCGGGATCGCGTGCTCGCGCAGCCGCTGCGACCGCTGGCGCGCGAGACGACGACGGATGCGGCGGCGCTGCGGCAGCAGCTCGCCGCCATCCGCCGGCAGGGCTTCGTGGTGGCGCCGGGGACGATCGAGTCGGTGTCGACGGGGGTCGCTGTCCCGGTGCGGGATGCCGGCGAGGTCGTGGCGGCGCTGTCGGTGGTGCTGCCGCGCGAGGCCGACCCGGCACCCGCGCTCGCCGCCCTCCGCGCGGCGGCGACGGCGACCGAGGCCGCCCTCCGCCGCTGACCCTTCGTCGGTGTCGAGCACCGGGCCCTGGTTGGGGGCGCGGGATGCGCGACGTCATGCGTACGAGGCGCGCGAGATGCCTGACGTCACGCGTACGAGGCGCGGACGCCCGAGACCACGGCATCGAGGATGTCGTCGACCGCCGGTGCCGCATCCACCGAGAACCCCCGCTCGTCCGCCGCCAGCGGCTCGAGGGTCGCGAGTTGCGAGGCGAGCAACGACGCGGGCATGAAGTGACCCGTCCGAGCCTGCGCGCGGGCGAGCAGCAGGTCGGGCGATCCGGTCAGGTGCACGAAGAGCGCGGCGGGCGCGGCGGCGCGGATGCGGTCGCGATAGGCCCGGCGCAGCGCCGAGCAGGCGATCACCACGCCGGCGGGGCCCGGCGCCCGCAGAGCGTCGCCGACCCTGTCCAGCCACTCCCACCTGTCCTCGTCGACCAGCGGCGCACCGGCGGCCATCTTGGCGATGTTCGCCGCCGGATGGAGCGCGTCCGCATCGATCCACTCCAGGCCGAGGTGCGCGGCGACACCCGCGGCGATCGTCGACTTGCCGACCGCGGACACGCCCATCACGACGATCTGCGGCGGCGGGGGCGTCGTCGGCATGGTCACCAATCGTGGACGGCGCCGTCGAGCGGAGAGGCGGGCGCGGGAGGGCTCTTCGTCAGAGTACGCGGCAGCCCGGCGCGCTTCGACCCGCACACCGAGCGCACCGGTGGGGCAGCGCTCCCGTTCAACGGGAATCTCCGCGTCGCTCGCCGGGGCGAGGGCAGACTGTCCGCACGGCCCCGGCCCGGGGACCAGCCGTCGAAGGAGACGTCATGACCGAACCCGCCCGCACCCAGGTCGCGATCGTCGGCGCCGGCCCCGCCGGGCTGCTGCTGTCGCACCTGCTCGCCGCATCCGGCATCGAATCGATCGTCGTCGATTCGCGGTCTCGCGAGGAGATCGAGAACACGATCCGCGCCGGCATCCTCGAGCAGGG
>JAVBUN010000056.1:0-13398 GCA_031555335.1 Microbacterium sp. | reverse complement strand
GCCTGCTGCAGCGAGGTGCGTTCGGGAAGTTGCGGCGAGAGCACGAGGGGACCGAACATGTCGCGCAGCTCCTTGATGCGGAACTGGTGCTCGATCGACTGCGGGCGCACCCGGTTCACGACGATCCCGAGGGGCTGAAGGCGGGGGGAGAGACCGCGACGGATCTCCTCGATCGCGCGCAGCGCGCGGTCGGCGGCCGCGACCGAGAAGAGTCCCGGCTCGGTGATGACGATGACCCGATCGCTCGCCGCCCACGCCGTGCGCGTGAGCGCGTTGAGGGAGGGGGCGCAGTCGATCAGTACGAGGTCGTAGTCCGCCTCGACCGTGGCGAGCGCCTCCTCGAGCTTCCAGACGTCGCGGACACTCGGATGCGGTCCGTCGAAGTTGATCGCCGAGGGGCTGCCGATCATCACATCGATCGTGCCGGGGTGGACCTTGGTCCAACCGCTGGAGGTGATCGCCTGACGGACGACCTTCTCCTTGGGGTTGGCCAGGACATCGGCGACGTTCAGCCGTCCCGCGACCTGGATATCCATGCCGGTCGACACGTCGGACTGCGGGTCGAGATCGACGACGAGCGTTCGAACACCTCGGGCGAAGGCCGCGGAGGCCAACCCGAGTGTCACGGTCGTCTTGCCGACCCCGCCCTTGAGCGAGCTGACGGAAAGGACATGCACGATCCCCTACGTTACCTTCCCCTAGGCTGTGAACACACTCGGCCCCGAGGTTCCGCTCAGTCGGCCGCGGTGCCCCACCGCCACATGATGGATGCGAGGTCCCATGTTCCGGAAGATCCTGGTCGCGAACCGAGGCGAGATCGCCATTCGAGCGTTCCGCGCCGCATACGAGGTGGGGGCGCGCACCGTCGCGGTCTACCCGTACGAGGACCGCTTCTCGCTCCACCGGCTGAAGGCCGACGAGGCCTACCAGATCGGTGAGAAGGGTCACCCGGTTCGGGCGTATCTGGACGTCGACGAGATCATCCGCGTCGCGAAGGACAGCGGTGCCGACGCGATCTACCCGGGCTACGGAGTCCGGTCGGAGAACCCCGAGCTGGCCGAGAAGGCCGCCGCGAACGGGATCGCCTTCATCGGACCGCCCGCGGCCGTGCTCGAGATGGCGGGCAACAAGGTCACGGCCAAGGAGCACGCGGTCGCCGCGGGCGTGCCGGTCCTCCGGTCCACGCCGGCCTCGGCCGATGTCGACGAACTGCTCGCGCAGGCCGACGAGATCGGATTCCCCGTGTTCGCGAAGGCCGTCGCCGGCGGCGGCGGACGGGGGATGCGGCGCGTCGAGACCAAGGGCGATCTCGGGCCCGCCCTCGCCGAGGCGATGCGGGAGGCCCAGAGCGCGTTCGGCGACCCGCGGATGTTCCTCGAGCAGGCGGTGCAGCGGCCGCGGCACATCGAGGTGCAGATCCTCGCGGACACGCACGGGGCGACCGTGCACATGTTCGAACGGGACTGCTCCGTCCAGCGCCGCCACCAGAAGGTCATCGAGATCGCCCCCGCGCCCAACCTCGACGAGGACGTGCGCCGGGCGCTCCACCGGCACGCCGTCGCCTTCGCCGAGTCGATCGGGTACCAGAACGCCGGGACCGTGGAGTTCCTGCTCGAGACGGCGGGTCCGCGCACCGGCGAGGCGGTGTTCATCGAGATGAACCCCCGCATCCAGGTGGAGCACACGGTCACCGAGGAGGTCACCGACGTCGACCTCGTGCAGTCGCAGATGCGGATCGCGGCGGGCGCGAGTCTCGCCGAGCTGGGTCTCACTCAGCCGGAGCTGCGGCTGCGCGGCGCCGCCCTGCAGTGCCGGATCACGACGGAGGATCCCACGCAGGGGTTCCGGCCCGACACCGGCAAGATCACGACCTACCGGTCGCCCGGCGGTGCCGGCATCCGTCTCGACGGCGGCACGACCGCCGCGGGCTCGCAGATCAGCCCCCACTTCGACTCGATGCTGGCGAAGCTGACCTGCCGTGGGCGCGACTTCGGCGCCGCGATCGCCCGTGCCCGGCGTGCGCTGGCGGAGTTCCGCATCCGCGGCGTGTCGACCAACATCCCCTTCCTGCAGGCGGTGCTGGACGACCCGCAGTTCGTCGCGGGGGATCTCAGCACCTCCTTCATCGACGAGCGCCCCGAACTGCTGCGCGGGCGGGAGTCGAAGGACCGCGGTTCCAAGATCCTGAACTGGCTGGTCGATGTCACCGTCAACAAGCCGAACGGCGACAATCCGCTGACGCTCGACCCGCGCGTGAAGCTGCCCGACATCGACCTGACGACGCCGGTCGTCCCGGGCTCGCGGCAGCGGCTGCAGGAGCTCGGCCCGACGGGATTCGCCGCCGAGCTGCGCGCGCAGACCGCCCTCGCCGTCACCGAGACGACCTTCCGCGATGCGCACCAGTCGCTGCTCGCGACCCGCGTGCGCACGAAGGACCTGGTGACGGTGGCGCCCTACGTCGCACGCCTCACCCCGCAGCTGCTGTCGGTCGAGGCCTGGGGCGGCGCCACGTACGACGTGGCGCTCCGCTTCCTCGGGGAGGACCCCTGGGAGCGCCTCGACGCCCTCCGCACGGCGCTGCCCAACGTCGCGATACAGATGCTCCTGCGCGGGCGCAACACGGTCGGCTACACGCCGTACCCCACGGCGGTGACGGATGCCTTCGTGCACGAGGCGGCCGCATCCGGAGTCGACGTGTTCCGCATCTTCGACGCCCTGAACGATGTCTCCCAGATGCGTCCCGCGATCGAGGCGGTGCTCGAAACCGGCACCGCGGTCGCCGAGGCGGCGCTCTGCTACACCGGCGACCTGCTGGATCCCGGTGAGTCGCTCTACACGCTCGACTACTACCTGCGGCTCGCCGAGCAGATGGTGGAGGCGGGCGCGCACGTCCTCGCGATCAAGGACATGGCCGGCCTCCTCCGTCCTGCCGCGGGCGCGCGGCTCGTCACGGCCCTGCGCGAGCGCTTCGACCAGCCGGTGCACGTGCACACGCACGATACCGCGGGCGGCCAGCTGGCGACGCTGCTCGCCGTGAGTGCGGCGGGTGCGGATGCGGTCGACGTCGCCGCCGCGCCGATGTCGGGGACGACCAGCCAGCCGTCGCTGTCGGCGCTCATCGCGGCGCTCGCCCACACCGAGCGCGACACCGG
This sequence comes from Microbacterium sp., assembly GCA_031555335.1. GTDB lineage: Bacteria > Actinomycetota > Actinomycetes > Actinomycetales > Microbacteriaceae > Microbacterium. The sequence continues at coordinate 10,246 of JAVBUN010000056.1, read as the reverse complement.
CATTCCGCTCCAGGCTGCAGCGGACCTCGAACCCTACTGGGAGGCGGTCCGCCACCAGTACCGGCCGTTCGAGTCCGGGCTTCCGGGACCCACGGGGCGTGTGTACCACCACGAGATCCCCGGCGGGCAGCTGTCGAACCTGCGTCAGCAGGCCATCGCGCTGGGGCTCGCCGAGGACTTCGAGCTCATCGAGGACATGTATGCGGCCGCCAACGGGATCCTCGGCCGCGTGCCGAAGGTGACGCCCTCGTCGAAGGTCGTGGGAGATCTGGCGCTGCACCTCGCGGCGGTGCGCGCCGACCCCGCTGACTTCGCCGAGAACCCGCAGAACTACGACATCCCCGATTCGGTCGTGGGCTTCATGGCGGGCGAACTCGGGGACCTCCCCGGCGGATGGCCGGAGCCCTTCCGCAGCAAGGTGCTCGCGGGGCGTGCGGTCAAGCCCCCGGTCGCCGATCTGTCGGACGCGGACGCCGCCGCGCTGGGCGGGGAGTCGGCCGTGCGGCGCGACGCGCTCAACCGCCTGCTGTTCCCCGGCCCCACCCGCACCTTCCAGGAGACCCGCGACACCTACGGGGACCTCTCGGCGCTCGACACGGACGATTACCTGTACGGGTTGACCCCCGGCGTCGAGCACGTCGTCGAGATCGAACGCGGCGTGCAGCTCTGGCTCGGGCTCGAAGCGATCGGCGAGGCGGACGACAAGGGCATGCGGACCGTCATGACGACCCTCAACGGTCAGCTGCGCCCGGTTTTCGTCCGCGATCGCAGCATCGCCGTCGAGGCACGCCAGGCGGAGAAGGCGGACACCTCGAAGGCGGGGCAGGTGGCGGCGCCGTTCTCGGGCGTCGTGACGCTCAAGACCCGCGTGGGCGAGTCGGTGCGCGCCGGCGAGCCCATCGCGTCGATCGAGGCGATGAAGATGGAGGCCGCCATCACGAGCCCCGTCGACGGTGTCATCGAGCGTCTCGCGATCGCGGGGACCCAACAGGTGGAGGCCGGCGACCTTTTGGTCGTGGTCCGGCCCGCCCACTAGCCTGGGATCGGGCGCCGGCGGACCGGCGACCCGATGGGAGTTCTCTGAGCATGCCTGATCGCGACGATCAGAATCCGGTCGACGGCGACGACGACATCATCGACGAGCCCGTCAGCGTCAGCGCGGCGGATTTCGATTTCCTCGGCACCCCGACCGCGCAGGTCACCGTGGTGCTGCCGCCGGCGGACGACGACGACTTCGTGGACGACGATGTCGTCGCGGACGACCGCGCCCCCGAAACGGTGGCCTTCGCGCCCGTGGCCTCGGCCCCCGACACCGGAGACGTGCACATCGTGCACGAGGACGATGTCGAGGAGACCGAGGTCCCCCGTGAGGATGCGTCCGCGCCCGCGGGCGGAACGGAGGATGCGGTGGAACTCGACGACGATCGCCCGGCCGAGCCGCAGCCCGAGCTACGGGATGTCGAGCACGTGCCCGCCGAGGCGGAGCCCCGGCCCGCGCCGAGCGCGCCCGAGCCGCGGACCGCGCTCGAGACGGTTGCGGTGGAGGCTGTTCCCGCGCCGGTGACGCTCGCGGCGCGTCGCGTCGACGAGCGCGACGCCGAACGGGAGACCCCCGATCTGCTCACCGCGGATCGCCTGCTCGAGCGAGACCGGCTGCCACGGCGCGAGCCCGAGGGCAGCTGGCCGCACTTCGTCTTCGCCCTCACCGGAGGTCGCGTGCGGCTGGCCGACAGTCGTCGGGCGCGCGAACGGCAGGCGCTCGATGACCGCATCGCCGCGCCGCTCGACGGCGGCGCGCGCTTCGTCGCGGTGCTCTCGCGAAAGGGCGGGGTGGGCAAGACCACGGTCACGGCGCTCCTCGGCATGGCCCTGGCAGACGCCCGCGAGGACCGTGTCATCGCGCTCGACGCGAACCCCGACCGCGGCACGCTCGCCGAACGCATCGGGCGGCCGAGCGGCAAGACGGTGCGCGATCTGACGGGTTCGCGCACCCGCGTGCACGGCTTCAACGAGATCTCCTCGATCGTCGTACGCGACGAGACCCGCCTCGACGTGCTCGCGTCGGATGCGGATCCGCATGTCTCCGAGGCGTTCGACGACTCCGGATATCGGGACGTCGCCGCCCTCGCCGCGCACTACTACTCGATCGTGCTCACCGACACCGGGACGGGCATCGTCCACTCCGTCATGAGCGCGACGCTCGAGGCGTCGGACGCCATCGTGATCGTGGCGGGGCTCAGCGTCGACGAGGCGAGACTTGCCTCGGAGACGCTCACCTGGCTCGAGACGAACGGCTACGCCGAGCTCGCCCGCGCCGCGGTGGTCGTGCTCAACTCCTCGCGTCCCGGCGCTCCGCTGGTGCGGCAGGCCGAGCTGGAGGAGCACTTCCGGAGCCGGGTGCGGGCGGTCGTCCGCCTGCCGTACGACGCGCGCATCGCGACCGGCAGCGCGATCACGTTCCGTGATCTGCAGCCCGCGACCCGCGCGGCCGCACGGGAGCTCGCCGCCGTCGTCGTCGCCGGGATCGGCTCGGTCCGGGCGACGGGCGTCGCATGACGGTCCGCGCGATCCGCCTGTTCGGCGACCCGGTCCTGAAGACCCCCAGCGCACCGGTCGAGACGGTCGACGAGGGCGTCCGCGCGCTCGTCCGCGACCTCGTCGAGACCGTCGAACTGCCGGGACGGGCGGGCGTCGCCGCTCCGCAGATCGGGGTGGGGCTGCGGGCGTTCAGCTACAACATCGACGGCGACATCGGTTACATCCTCAATCCGGTCCTGGTGGAGGTGTCCGGTGAGCCGGTGCTCACGGGCGAGGGCTGCCTGTCGGTGCCGGGGCTGTGGCACGACGTGATGCGGTACCCCCACGCGAAGGCCGTCGGCACCGACCTCGACGGCAACGAGGTCGTGCTCGAGGGGGACGGACTGCTCGCGCAGGCGCTGCAGCACGAGACGGATCATCTCGACGGCATGCTCTACCTCGACCGCCTTGACCGCGACCGCCGCCGTGCGGCGTTGCGCGAGGTGCGCGAGAGCGACTGGTTCTGATCGTCGCGGCGTCGCATCCGTGAGGCGACGCCGCGACGGTGATCAGGGCAGGGAGATGTTCGTCGTGTTCTCCGGATGGCGGTAGAGCTCTTCGATCTCCTCGGCGAAGTCGCCGAGGATGACGTCGCGTTTGATCGAGAGCTTCGGCGTGAGGTGTCCGCTCGCTTCGGTCCACTCGGTGTCGAGGATCGTGAACTTGCGGATCGACTCCGCGCGGGACACGGTGTCGTTCGCCCGATCGATCGCGCGCTGCACCTCGGCACGCACCTCGGCGTCCGTCGCCGCCTGCGCAAGCGTCAGCTCGCCGTGGTGCCCGTTGTTCTTCAGCCATGTCGGCAGCATCTCGGGATCCAGCGTGACCAGCGCCGAGATGAAGGGCTTCTGGTCGCCCACGACGACCACCTGACCGACGATCGGGTTGGCACGGATGGGGTCCTCGAGAGCGGCCGGGGCGACGTTCTTCCCGCCCGCGGTGACGATGATCTCCTTCTTGCGGCCGGTGATCGTGAGGAAGCCGTCGGCATCCATCGCACCGAGGTCTCCGGTCTTGAACCAGTCGCCCTCGAACGCGGCGGCGGTGGCCTCGGGGTTGCGCCAGTACTCCTTGAAGACGTTGATGCCGCGCACCTCGATCTCGCCGTCCTCGGCGATGCGGATGCCGACACCGGGGAGCGCGGGGCCCACGGTGCCGATTTTCGAGGTCGTGGCGAGGTTGACGGTCGCGGGGGCCGTGGTCTCGGTCAGGCCGTAGCCCTCGAGGATGTGCACGCCCAGGCTGTGGAAGAAGTGGCCGAGTCGCGGACCGAGCGGCGCGCTTCCCGAGACGGCGTATTGGATGCGTCCGCCCATGGCCTCGCGCAGCTTCGCGTAGACGAGCCGGTCGAACAGCGCGAACTTGACGCGCATCGCCAGCGGGATCCTCTTGCCGTCCTGCAGGAACCGGGAGTGATCGATCGCCGTCTGTGCGGCGACGCGGAAGATCTTTCCCTTGCCGCCGGCCTCCGCCTTCTGCTCGGCGGAGTTGTAGACCTTCTCGAACACTCGCGGCACGGCGAGCAGGAACGTCGGGTGGAAGGAGCCCAGGGCGCCGAGCAGCTGCTTCGTGTCCGGCTGATGCCCGGTCTTGACGCCGGCGTGCACGTTCAGGATGGAGATGAAGCGCGCGAACACGTGCGCGGTGGTGATGAACAGCACGGTCGAGGCGCCGGGGGTCTCGACCACGGCGCTCAGCGCCTTGGCGGAGTTGCGTGCCAGCTCGACGAAGTTGCCGTGCGTGAGCACGCAGCCCTTGGGGCGGCCGGTCGAACCGGACGTGTAGATCAGGGTGGCGATGTCGGCCGCGTCGGCGAGCCCGCGGCGGCGCTCGATCTCCGCGTCGGGCACGCTGCTCCCCGCGGCGAGCAAGGCGTCGAGGTCGCCCGCGTGCATCTGCCACGACACCCGGAGCAGGGGCAGGTTCGCGCGGACCTCATCCAGGCGGCCGGCGTGCTCCGCCGACTCCACGAGGCAGAACACCGCCCCGGAATCGGAGAGGATCCACTCGATCTGACTCGAGGAGCTGGTCTCGTAGATCGGCACCATCACGGCCCCGGCATAGAACAGGGCGAAATCGACCAGGGTCCAGTCGTAGGTCGTGCGGGCCAGGAACCCGACCTTGTCGCCCGGTTCGACACCGGCCGAGACGAAACCCTTCGCGAGCGCGATCACCTGGCGCTGGAACTCGGCGGCCGGGATGTCGCGCCATCCGTCGCCGGCCGGGACGGCGAACAACGCCCGATCGGGGGTCGCGGCAACGCGATCGACCAGCAGATCGGTCACATTCGCTTCGGGATCGGCGGGAACGACCGCGGGGACTTCGAACTCGACGACGCTCATCTTCGGCAGCTCCTTCGACACCGTGCAGGCAAGACTTGTGAGACGCAAGTCTACGCACCTGTGACACTGAGTCCCACCCATTCGTGCGGCTAGGAGCGATGACACGGCGCGGACTAAGCTTCTGGGGGCTCATCGGAGCGAAGGGACGGCACGTGCTGGCAGTGGGGATCGATATCGGCGGCACGAAGATCGCCGGAGGCGTGGTCGACGAATCGGGAGGCATCCTGCGGCGCAGCCGAGTGGCGACCCCGACGGACGTCGGTGAGATCGAGGCGGCCGTCGCCGCCATGATCATCGAACTGGCCGGCGACGAGCCGGTCGTGGCGGGTGTCGCGGCGGCGGGGTTCATCGACCGGGACCGGTCGCGGGTCTACTTCGCCCCGAACATCGCCTGGCGGGACGAGCCCCTGCGGGAGCGCCTGGAAGCGCTGACGGGGGTTCCGGTGCTCATCGAGAACGACGCCAATGCCGCGGGCTGGGCCGAGTACCGCTACGGCGCGGGCGAGGGCCTCGGCGACGTCGTCATGCTGACCCTCGGCACGGGGGTCGGGGGAGCGGTGGTCGTCGACGGCACGCTGCTGCGCGGCGGGCACGGCATCGCCGCGGAGCTCGGCCACATGCGCGTCATCCCCGAGGGTCGCACCTGCGGGTGCGGCCAGCGCGGCTGCCTGGAGGTCTACGGCTCGGGGCGCGCACTGCAGCTCGAGGCCGCGGAGATCGCGGCGGACGCCGAGTTCGGCATCGGCGCGGGCCTGGCCGACGCATCCCGCGCACCGGGAGGCCTGACCGGCCAGGTGATCTCCCGGCTCGTCGAGGAAGGCGACCCGGGTGCCCTCGAGGCGCTCCGGCGCATCGCCGTCGCCGTCGGCACGGCATGCGGGAGCTTCGCCGCGATCCTCGATCCCGAACGGTTCGTGATCGGCGGGGGAGTGTCGCAGCTCGGCGACGTGCTCCTGGGCCCCATGCGGGAGGCCTTCGCCGCGGCGATGCCCGCCTACGGTTCGCGACCGGTCGCCGACTTCGCCGTCGCGCGCCTCACCAACGATGCGGGCGTGATCGGGGTCGCCGACCTCGCCCGCCGGCGGAGCGCCGCGAAGGGCTGAGCGATGTTCTACTGGCTGATGAAGTACGTCGTGATCGGTCCGATCATCAAGGCGATCTTCCGGCCGTGGATCGTCGGACGCCGCAACATCCCCGCATCCGGGGCGGCCATCCTCGCCAGCAACCATCTCTCTTTCGCGGACTCCATCTTCCTGCCGCTCATGATCGACAGGAAGATGTCGTTCCTGGCCAAGAGCGACTACTTCACCGGGCGCGGACTGCGCGGCTGGGCCACCCGGATGTTCTTCAACGCAACGGGGCAGATCCCGATCGACCGCTCTGGGGGCAGGGCGTCCGAGGCATCGCTGAACACCGGACTGCAGGTGCTCGGTCGCGGCGACCTGCTCGGCATCTATCCCGAGGGCACGCGCAGCCCCGACGGCACGCTCTACCGCGGCCGGACGGGACTGGCGCGGATGGCGCTCGAGGCGCACGTGCCGGTCGTCCCGGTCGTGATGGTCGACACTGACGCGGTCATGCCGATCGGGCGCCGCATCCCGAGGATCGGCCGGGTCGGCATCATCATCGGGGAGCCCCTCGATTTCTCCCGGTTCGCCGGCATGGAGAGCGACCGCTACGTGCTGCGCTCGGTGACGGACGAGATCATGGTCGCGCTGCAGCGCCTCGGCGGTCAGCGCTACGACGACGTCTACGCCTCCACCGTGAAGGATCGTGCGGCCGTCGGCAAAGCGCCGGACGGGGCGCCCGTCTCGCTAGACTGACGGGATGCTCTCCTCCCTCGATCCGCTCGATCAATGGCGGACGCTGCCGATCAAGCAGCAGCCTGCGTGGCCCGACGCGGACGCCGTCGCGGCCGTCTCCCAAGAGATCGCCACCCTCCCGCCCCTCGTGTTCGCCGGGGAGGTCGACCGGCTCCGGGAGCGCCTCGCGCGCGCTGCATCCGGCCGTGCGTTCCTGCTGCAGGGCGGCGACTGCGCCGAGACGTTCGCGGGGGCGACCGCTGAGCAGATCCGCAACCGCATCAAGACCGTGCTGCAGATGGCGGTCGTGCTCACCTACGGTGCGTCGATGCCGGTCGTGAAGATGGGGCGGATGGCGGGTCAGTTCGCCAAGCCCCGCTCCAACGACGACGAGACACGCGGCGACGTGACCCTGCCCGCGTACCGCGGCGACATCGTCAACGGCTACGACTTCACCGCCCTCTCGCGCACCCCCGACCCGGCCCGCCTGCTGAAGGGCTACCACACGGCCGCATCCACCCTGAATCTCGTGCGTGCGTTCACGCAGGGCGGGTTCGCGGATCTTCGCGAGGTGCACAGCTGGAACAAGGGCTTCGCCGAGAACCCCGCCAACCGGCGCTACGAGCGGCTCGCGGGCGAGATCGACCGTGCGATCAAGTTCATGGAGGCGGCGGGCGCCGACTTCGACGAGCTGCGCCATGTGGAGTTCTACACGGGTCACGAGGGTCTGCTCATGGACTACGAGCGCCCGATGACCCGTATCGACTCGCGCACCCACACGCCGTACAACACCTCGGCCCACTTCCTGTGGATCGGTGAGCGGACGCGCGATCTCGACGGTGCGCACGTCGATTACTTCTCGAAGATCCGGAACCCCATCGGCGTGAAGCTCGGCCCGACGACCTCCACCGACACGGCGCTGGCCCTGATCGACAAGCTCGACCCCGACCGGGAGCCGGGCCGGTTGACGTTCATCACGCGCATGGGCGCGGGCAAGATCCGCGACGCTCTGCCGCCGCTGCTCGAGGCGGTCAAGGACTCCGGTGCGACGCCGCTGTGGGTCACCGACCCCATGCACGGCAACGGGATCACGACCCCCACCGGCTACAAGACGCGTCGCTTCGACGACGTGGTGGACGAGGTGCGAGGCTTCTTCGAGGCCCACCGCGCGGTCGGTACGTTCCCCGGCGGCATCCACGTGGAGCTCACCGGCGACGACGTGACCGAGTGCCTGGGCGGTTCCGAGATGATCGACGAGGCGACCCTCGCGACGCGCTACGAGAGCCTGTGCGACCCGCGTCTCAACCACATGCAGAGCCTCGAGCTCGCCTTCCTCGTCGCAGAGGAGCTCGAGAAGCGCTAGGCCCGCCCGCGGCGCTCGCTCCGCGCGCGCCGCGCGTCCCGCTCACACCCCGCCCACCGTGACGCCTCGCGTGCACGGCGGGCGGGGTGTCGGGTGTGGGGCGCGATCGACGCTTTGGGGCGCGATTTCTGCGCCCCGAAGCGGGAATCACGCCCCGAACGGGAGAGATCGGGCCCCAAGCCGGGGGGAAGGGGCGGGTCAGCCGGAGACGTTGAAGCGGAGGGAGATGCGGGTGCCGCGCTCCACCATCTCGCCAGCGCCGGGATCCTGCGCCTCGACCTCGGTCGACTCGTTCGGGAAGAGGTCCCAGGTCGGCAGGTACTCGACGCCGAAGCCGGCATCGGAGAGCGTCTTCTTCGCCTGATCCCGCGTCATGCCGCCGACATCCGGCACGCGGAACAGCTCCGGCCCGTCGGACACGATCAGGGTCACGGTCTCGCCCGGGCGCCAGTCGCCGCCGCCGTCGCGACCCGCCAGGCCGATCACGTCTCCCTTGTCGACATCGTCGGAGTTCTGCGTCGGCCGGTCCGCCGAGACGACGAGCCCGACGCCCTCGAGAGCACGGATCGCATCCTGCACGTTGTAGCCCGAGACGTCGGGAACGGGTCCGCGCGACACGACGAGCGTGGCGGTGTCGCCCTCGTAGACCGTGCAGCCGTTCGTGCAGTCGAGGGCATCGCCTCCGGTGGGACGGACGACGGATGCCGACACCACGGTGCCGTCCGCAGCATCCGTGAAGAGGTACTGAGGGTCGGCGAGCCCGACCTTGGCCTGCTGCAGCGTCGCGGTCGCGGCGTCCGCGGTCGTGCCGCCGAGCGCGCCGATGTCGTGCGGCTGCGGTCCCATCGAGACCACCACGCGGACGCTGGAGTCCTTGTCGAGGCGCTGCCCGCTGCCGGGCTCGGTACGGATCACCCGGCCGGACTCGACCTCCAGGCTGTACTCGTCGGCGCGTTCGGCGATCAGCGACTCCGCGAGGAGGACCGCCTGCGCCTCATCGAACGTGGTTCCCTCGACCGCGGGGATGGCGACGAGCGAGCCGGGCCCGGAACCGAACCACCATCCGGTGCCCCCGGCGAGGGCCGCGAGCAGGATCACGATCGCGACGATCCACCCGCCCTTGGCGCTGCGGCGCCGCGCGCGACGACGAAGGGTTGCGGCGTTGTCGCCCTCGTCGGGCGCGGGCACCGTGCCGGTGACCCCGACGGGCATCGCCTTCGTCAGCTCGCCGGAGTCGTAGGACTCGTCGAGCACGGCGGTGCCCACCGCGAGGGTGCGCGCGACCTGGGGTGCGACGCCGAGCTCGCGCTCGATGTCGCGCAGACGCCGCAGCATCTCGTCGGCGTCCACGGGGCGGGCGTCGGGGGAGCGCTCGGTCGCCCACAGCACGAGCTCGTCGAGCTGCTCGGGCACACCGGGGTTCTTCGCGCTCGGTCGCGGCACCGAGTCGGTCGCATGCTGGTAGGCGATCTGCATCGGCTGCTCGCCCTTGTAGGGCTGCTCGCCGGTGAGCATCTCGTAGAGCATGATGCCGAGCGCGTAGATGTCGCTGCGGGCGTCGGCACTGCCGCGCGTGACCAGCTCCGGTGCGAGGTAGGCGATCGTGCCGAGCAGCATCTGACCGGTGGCGGTGTTCGCGGTCGTTGCGCGGGCGAGCCCGAAGTCGCCGATCTTGATGCGGCCGTCCTCGGCGAGCAGCACGTTCTCCGGCTTCACGTCGCGGTGCACGATGCCGGCGCGGTGCGCGGCCGCGAGCCCGGAGAGGATCGCGTCCATGATCGTGATGGTCTGCGGCACCGACAGTCGGCGGTGCTCCTTCAGGAGCTCGCGCAGCGTGATGCCCGGCAGGTACTCCATGACGAGATACGCCATGTCGTTGTCCTGGCCCTGGTCGAAGACGTTCACGACGTGCGGATCGGCCAGTCGCGCGGCTGAGCGGGCCTCCTGGATGAAACGGCTCTGGAACACCGTGTCGTCGCTCAGATGCCCGTGCATCACCTTCAACGCGACGCGTCGCTCCAGCCGCAGGTCGGTGGCCACGTATACGGTCGCCATGCCGCCGCGCGCGATGCGGGCACGCACGCGGTATCGACCGTCGACCAGACGGCCGATCAGCGGATCCGCGCGCTGGCTCGTGCTCACGGTCAGAGTCTACGGAGCCG
>JAVBUN010000276.1:0-5286 GCA_031555335.1 Microbacterium sp. | reverse complement strand
CCCGCGGCGGCGGCCGCGGCGACGGCGGCGTCACGGCTGTCGACGAGCACGCCCTCGGCGACGGCCCCGAGGGCCGCGGCGATCGCCGCCTCGTAGCCCGCGGCGACCTGCACGGCGTCGCCGACCAGACCCCGGATGCCGTCCCCGCCGCCGGAGATCAGCTCCCCCGCCCCGGTGCGCACGTCGAGCGCACGCCCGAGCGTTGCAATCTGGGCAGCCAACGCGTCCTGTTCGCGCTCCGCGGCATGCAGTCGCTCGCGGAGACCCGCGACGTCCGCCTCCGCGTCGGCGGCGTGGCGCTGCGCGGCGTCGTATGCGGCCGCGTGCTGGGCAGAGGACTCCTCGGGCACGAGCTCGGGGTCGACGCCGGCGAGCTCGTCCGCCGCGGCGTCGCGGCGGGCCTCGGCCGCGTCGAGGGCCTTCTGCTGTCGCTCCACCGCAGCCCGCACGGCGGCCAGGGCGGAATCGGCCGCGTCCGCTCGTCCGCGCAGGGCCGTCAGCCGCATGTCGTGCTCGGAGACGAGCGCGCTCTGCGCCGCGATATCGGCATCGAGCGCGTCGAGCTCGGCACGGGCCCGGGTGACGTCACGGGCGGCCGCGGCTGCGGCATCCTGCGCCTCGCCGACGCCGGTGGAGACCTCGTCGAGCTCCGCGCGGGCAGCGTCGATGGTGGCCTGCGAGACCGTCGCCGCCGGGATGAGGGCTTCGTCGTCGACCGAGAGGAGAGCGAGTCGCTGCCCCGCAAGGGTCGCGAGCCCGCGCAGCCGCTCCTGCACCTGTTCGAGGCCGAACGCGACGCTGCGGGCGCCGTCGACCGCGGCCGAGCGCTCCTGCGCCTCGAGCGAGGCGACGCGCGCGCGTACCGTGTCCGATCGGTCCTGGAGAAGGGTGCGCTCCGCCCGACGGTCCTGCTCGTTGCGGGCGTAATCTGCGAGCTCGGTGCGGAGGCCGACGAGGTCGTCGGCGAGCAGTCGCGCCTTCGCGTCGCGCACCACGGCGGCGATCGTCGCGGCCTCGCGCGCCACCTCGGCCTGCCGTCCGAGGGGCTTCAGCTGGCGCCGCAGCTCGCCCGCCAAATCCCTCAGGCGGGTGAGGTTCGCCTCCATCGCCTCGAGCTTGCGGAGGGTCTTCTCCTTGCGCCGCCGGTGCTTGAGGATGCCGGCGGCCTCCTCGATGAACCCGCGCCGGTCCTCGGGGCTCGCCTGCAGGACGGTGTCGAGCCGGCCCTGACCGACGATCACGTGCATCTCACGCCCGAGACCCGAGTCGCTCAGCAGCTCCTGCACGTCCAGCAGCCGGCAGGACTGGCCGTTGATCGCGTACTCGCTGGCGCCGTTGCGGAACAGCGTGCGGCTGATCGTGACCTCGGCGTACTCGATGGGCAGCGCGCCGTCGGCGTTGTCGATCGTGAGCTGCACCTCGGCCCGCCCGAGCGGGCCGCGCGTCGAGGTGCCGGCGAAGATGACGTCCTCCATCTTGCCGCCGCGGAGGGTCTTGGCCCCCTGCTCCCCCATTACCCACGCGAGCGCGTCGACGACGTTCGACTTGCCGGACCCGTTCGGGCCGACGATCGCGGTGACCCCGGGCTCCAGCGCGAACGTCGTCGGCTGAGCGAACGATTTGAACCCTTTGAGCGTCAGGCTCTTCAGGTGCATGCACTGTCCTCCGGCCGGTCGTCGAGCTCCCGCATACGCTACCGGAGGGCGCTCGTCGAGCCCGGCAGCCACGCCCCGCACGACCCGCGACACGCCCGGGATGTTGACAGCGTTCTCTCAGGGGGACTAGCGTCGCATTCCGCAACCGATGTCGAGAGGAGGTCGCCCATGAACACTCCAGCGTTCACCCCCACGCCGCGCACACGCGCCGTCGCCGCGACCGTCTCCATCGATGCGTTCCGGACGACGCGTTCGCGCGGGTTCCAGAACAGCCGCACGCACACCGTCGGCTGACCGCCGCAGGGGACGAGTCTGCCCGCTCCCGGGCCGGAACTCTCGTCGTACCGCGACCGACCACCCCGCGCCTCCTCGGCGCCGTGGCGCTCCGCGCTCCCCTGCGTTCCCCGCATCCGCGCCTTCTCGGCGCCCGTGCGCCGCCATGTCCCCATGAACCTCTCACCACCCAGGAAGAACCATGAACACTCTGCACACCTCGCAACCCGCCTCGGTCTCCACCGAGTCGACGCGCGTCGCCCTCCCCCCGAGCCGGCCCTCCGCGCTCGACCGCGCCGCCATGCGACTCGGCCTCTGGCTGCTGCTCTGGGGCCAGCGACGGTCCCGCCGGCTCCTCGGAGCCGACGCGCACCACCGGCGCATCCTCGCCGAACAGGTCCGGCGGGAGTACGACCGGACGCTCGCGCACGCCGCGGGCACGATGCCCATCAGATGACCGACGGCCCCGCCGTCCTCGCACCAGAAAGCACCCTCATGTTCCCCACCCTCGAGTTCCGGCCCATCGTGGTGCCCGCCTCGATCGACGACCCGGATGCGGCGGACTTCCGTCGCATGACCGGAATCCGCAACCGCATCTCCCGCGAGATCTCCGGACACGACGACCATGCCATGACGCCGGGAGAGCTTCTCCCGACCTTCCAGCCCGACGAGCACGAACGGCGGCTGGTGTGGCTCGTCCTCCGCGACGGCGAGACGGTCGGTCGCCTCTGCCTCGATCTTCCGCTCGAACCCGGCTCCCGCGTCGCGTACCCGGTCATCGAGCTCGTGCGGGACGTCTGGGGCGACGGCATCGGTACCCGTGCGAACGACCTGCTCGAACGCACCGCTCGCGCCGAGGGGCGCTCCATCCTCCAGACCTGGGTGGAGCACCCCGCGGCGCCGGGCGAGCTGCTGGCGCCGCCCACCGGCTACGGCGGCATCCCCCGCGACCATGCCGCGCGCTTCCTCCTGCGGCACGGTTACGCGCTCGAGCAGGTGGTCCGCATGAGCGCGTACGACCTCACCGGCCCCCGCGAACCGCTCATCGCCCACGCCGAGCGGGCTCGCGCCGCCGCATCCGGATACCGCGTGCGGCAGTGGGAGCTGCCGACGCCGGAGGAGTACGTGGCGGGGTATGCGTGGCTGAAATCGCGCATGTCGACCGATGCCCCCTCTGCCGCGCTCGAGACCGACGAGGAGACGTGGGATGCGGCCCGCGTTCGACGGCACGACGCCGAGTACCTCGACGGCGGCCGGCGGATGCTGGTGACCGCCGCGCAGCACGTCGCGACCGGTGAGCTCTGCGCGTTCAACGAGCTGGTCATCGGACCGGACCCGAGGACGGCCTCGCACCAGGAGGACACGCTCGTCTCGGCACCTCACCGCGGCCACCGGCTCGGGATGCTGGTGAAGGCGGAGGGGCTGCTGCGGTGGCGCGAACTCGCACCGCAGTCGCCGCGCGTGATCACCTACAACGCCGAGGAGAACCGCCCCATGCTCGACATCAACGAGGCACTCGGCTTCGCACCGAGGGCCTACGAGGGCGCATGGCAGAAGGTGCTCGGCTGAGCGCTCTCAGTCGCGGGGCGGTCGCTGGCAGTGCGGGCAGAAATGGCTCGAGCGGTTCGTGAACGAGACGCGGACGATCGGCCGGCCGCAGCGCGCACAGGGTTCACCGGTGCGCCCGTAGGCATTGAGCGAATGGGCGAAGTAGCCGGCCTGGCCGTTGACGTTGACGTACTGCGCATCGAAGCTCGTGCCGCCCTCGGCCAGCGCCTTCTCGAGCACGCTCCGCACCTCCGCGAGCAGCAGCGCCACCCGCCGCGTCGACAGCGATGCCGCCGTCGTCTCGGGGTGGATGCGGGCCGCCCACAGCGCTTCGTCGGCGTAGATGTTGCCGATCCCGCTGACGACGGTCTGATCGAGCAGGACGCGCTTGATCGCGGATGCCTTGCGTCCGACGGCAGCGCGGAATGCCGCGTCGGAGAAGGCCGGGTCCAGCGGGTCGCGCGCGATGTGCTGCACCTGCGCCGGTACGGCGGCGAGGGCGGAGCCGCGCCCGCCGGCGGCCGCATCCCGAGTGGGAAGCAGGTCGTCGATCGCGAGCGAGCCGAACGTCCGCTGGTCGGCGAACACGACGCTCAGTTCGCCGTGCTGCGGATGCGCGATCTCGATGCGCACCCGCTCGTGGCGCTCCCGAGGGGCGCCCGGTTCCCGCAGCAGCAGTTGACCGCTCATGCCGAGGTGCGCGACGACGCAGCTCTCGCCGCCCGCATCCCCGGACTCGAGCGGAAGCCAGAGGAACTTGCCCCGGCGGGCGGCGGCACGGATGCGGCGCCCGGTGAGCCGGCCCTCGAAATCCGCCGCGCTGCCGTCGTGACGGGTGAGCGCGCGCTCGTCGAGCACCTCGACTCCGCGCACGGATGCGCCGGTGACCGCGGGCTCGAGGCCGGCGCGGACGACCTCGACCTCGGGAAGTTCGGGCATCGGCGTGACCGCGGCGTCAGGCGCGCCCGCTGAGACGGTGCCAGGCACGCAGCGCGGCCGCCATCTCGGCGTACTTCTTACTCGTGCCGGATCCGACCTCGACGACGTCGGAGACGGTCACCGCCGCGGTGAACACGCGCGCGTGGTCGGGACCGGTCGCCTCGACGCGGTACGACGGCGTCGACAGCGAGAGGGATGCGGCGAGCTCCTGCAGGCTCGTCTTCGGGTCGACGGCCGCACCGTACCGGTCGGGGTCGGCGAGGAGGGGTTCGACCAGACGCAGCACGAGCGCGGTCGCCGCCTCGGCTCCGGCGGAGAGATATGTCGCCCCGATGAGCGCCTCCGTCGTGTCGGCGAGGATCGAGTCCTTGTCGTGACCGCCGGTGAGCCGTTCGCCCCGGCCGAGCCGGATGAAGGGCCCGAGACCCAGCGTCCGCGCGACCTCTGCCAGGGCGATGGTCGACACCACGCTCGCCCGGCGCTTCGCCAGCGAGCCTTCGTCGAGGTCGGGGTGCGCCGTGTACAGCCGCACCGTCACCGCCTGGCCGAGCACCGAATCCCCGAGGAACTCGAGACGTTCGTTGTGCGGGCCCTGGCCGTGCTCGTAGGCGTACGAACGATGCGTCAGGGCCAGCGCGAGAAGCTCGGGGGCGGTGTAGGCCCCCCGCGTCTACGAGGGTGCGGGGAGGGGCGCCCCCCCCTCCGTCCCGGCACCCGGCGGAGAGGTACGTCGCCCCGATGAGCGCCTCCGTCGTGTCGGCGAGGATCGAGTCCTTGTCGTGACCGCCGGTGAGCCGTTCGCCCCGGCCGAGCCGGATGAACGGCCCGAGACCGAGCGTCCGCGCGACCTCTGCCAGAGCGATGGTCGACA
>JAVBUN010000296.1:0-3191 GCA_031555335.1 Microbacterium sp. | reverse complement strand
GGCCGAGGCGCCCGCCGCCGAGACCGAGACGCCCGCCGCCGAGACGGCACCCGTCGCCGAGACGGCACCCGTCGCCGACGCACCGGCCGAGGCTGCCGCGCCCGTCGACGCCGCCGCGCCCGTCGAGGCGGCCGCGCCGGCCGCCGTCGAGTCGCCGGCCGAATCCGCCCCCGACTCGGCCGAAGGCGCCGACGACGCCGAGCAGCCCAGCCGCAGCCGCAGTCGCAGCCGCAACCGCAACCGCAACCGCCGCGAGGGCGCCGAGACGCGTCAGAACGGCCAGAACGCTCAGACCGCTCCGGCGCAGAACCCGCAGCCGGCTGCCGCGGACGAGGACGACGTGCAGTCCGGCCGTGGCCGCCAGCGCAACAAGCGTCGTGGCCAGGGTCAGGTCGGCGACGAGTTCGACACCGAGATCGGCGAGGACGACGTCCTCATCCCCATCGCGGGTGTGCTCGACGTGCTCGACAACTACGCGTTCGTCCGCACCACCGGCTACCTCCCCGGCCAGAGCGACGTCTACGTCTCGCTCGGTCAGGTGAAGAAGTACAACCTGCGCAAGGGCGACGCCGTCGTCGGTGCGATCAAGCAGCCGCGCGAAGGCGAGCAGAACGGGCGTCAGAAGTACAACGCGCTCGTGAAGGTCGACTCGATCAACGGGCTGTCGGTCGAAGACGCCGCCGAGCGCGTCGAGTTCGGTCAGCTGACCCCGCTCTACCCGCAGGAGCGCCTGCGGCTCGAGACCGCGCCCGAGAAGCTCACCCAGCGCATCATCGACCTGGTCGCGCCCATCGGCAAGGGTCAGCGCGGCCTGATCGTCGCCCCTCCCAAGGCCGGCAAGACCATCGTGCTGCAGCAGATCGCCAACGCGATCGCGCTGAACAACCCCGAGGTCCACCTCATGGTCGTGCTCGTCGACGAGCGGCCCGAAGAGGTCACCGACATGCAGCGCACGGTCAAGGGTGAGGTCATCGCCTCGACCTTCGACCGGCCCGCCGAGGACCACACCACGGTCGCCGAGCTCGCCATCGAGCGCGCGAAGCGCCTCGTGGAGCTCGGTCGCGACGTGGTCGTGCTGCTCGACTCGATCACCCGACTCGGCCGCGCCTACAACGTGTCCGCTCCCACCAGCGGCCGGGTGCTCTCCGGCGGTGTCGACGCCTCGGCGCTCTACCCCCCCAAGCGCTTCTTCGGCGCGGCGCGCAACATCGAGAACGGCGGCTCGCTCACCATCCTCGCGACCGCGCTCGTCGAGACCGGCTCCAAGATGGACGACGTCATCTTCGAGGAGTTCAAGGGCACCGGCAACAGCGAGCTGCGCCTGTCGCGTCAGCTCGCCGACAAGCGCATCTTCCCGGCCGTCGACGTCAATGCGTCGAGCACCCGCCGCGAGGAGATGCTGCTCTCGGCCGACGAGGTGAAGATCACCTGGAAGCTGCGTCGCGCCCTCGCGGGCCTCGACCCGCAGCAGGCGCTCGAGGTCGTGCTCGGCAAGCTCAAGGAGACGCAGTCGAACGTCGAGTTCCTCGTGCAGATGCAGAAGTCGATCCCGGCCCCGGCCGCGGGCGGTCACTCGCACGGGCACGAGAACAACATCCGCTGACCGGGCACCTCGTGTCCGACAGCGGCATGTTCGAGTCCGTCCGAGGACTCCTCGAGGAGCACAAGGCCGTCCAGGAGGAACTCTCCGACCCGGCCGTGCACGCGGATGCGGCGCGCGCCAAGCGCGTGAACCGGCGCTACGCCGAGCTGTCGCGCATCGTGCACGCGTACGAGGCGTGGGCGTCCGCATCCGAGGATCTGGATGCGGCGCGGGAGCTCGCCACCGAGGACGCGGCGTTCGCCGACGAGGTGCCGGCGCTCGAGGAGCAGGTGACGGCGACGCAGGAGAAGCTGCGTCGCCTGCTCATCCCGCGGGACCCCGACGACGCGCGGGACGTGATCATGGAGATCAAGGGCGGCGAGGGCGGCGCGGAGAGCGCGCTGTTCGCCGCCGACCTGCTGCGGATGTACCTGCAGTACGCGGCCGCGAAGGGCTGGAAGACGGAACTCCTCGAGCGCACCGAGTCCGACCTCGGCGGCTACAAGGACGTGCAGGTCGCGATCAAGGGTTCGAGCTCCGATCCGGCGCAGGGCGTCTGGGCGCATCTGAAGTACGAGGGCGGGGTGCATCGCGTGCAGCGGGTTCCGGCGACGGAGTCGCAGGGCCGCATCCATACCTCGACCACCGGGGTGCTGGTGTTCCCCGAGGTGGACGAGCCGGACGAGGTCGACATCAACCCGAACGACCTCAAGATCGACGTGTTCCGTTCATCGGGACCGGGTGGGCAGTCCGTCAACACGACCGACTCGGCGGTGCGCATCACGCACGTCCCGACCGGCATCGTGGTGTCCATGCAGAACGAGAAGTCGCAGCTGCAGAACCGTGAGGCGGGGATGCGCGTGCTGCGCGCGCGGCTGCTCGCGAAGCAGCAGGAGGAGCGGGACGCGGCCGCATCCGACGCCCGCCGTTCGCAGATCCGCGGCATGGACCGCTCGGAGCGGATCCGCACCTACAACTTCCCCGAGAACCGCATCGCGGATCACCGCACCGGTTACAAGGCGTACAACCTCGACCAGGTGATGGACGGCGCGCTCGACCCGATCGTCGAGTCCGCGATCGTCGCCGACGAAGAGGCGCGGCTGGCGGCCCTCGCCGCCGACTGACTCGCGCCCCCTGCGCCCCCGCCCCGCGCGCGCGTTCGCTTCCCCTCCCGCGTGTTTGCTTCCTCCGCGTGTTTGCTTCCTCCCGCGCGTTCGCTTCCCCCCCCGCTCGCTCGCTCGTCGCATACCCCCTGTTCGCTCGTCGCGAAGGCGGGGTGTTACACGGCGGAACCGCACTTTCGTGACGAGCGAAGCGTCACCAGAGCGGCGGATGCGGCAGGGGGCCGCGAGCATCCTCGAGCTCGGCGGCCAGCGCGACGATCGCGGCCTCGCCGCCGGGGCGGCCGATGAGCTGCACCGACACGGGGTGCCCGGTGCCGTCGCGCGTCACCGGCACGACGAGGGCGGGAAGCCCCGCGACGTTGACGAAGCTGGAGTAGGGCGCGTACTGCACCTGCTGCGTGAAGTTGCGTTCCGCGTCGGCGCCGTCGAACCAGCCGACGGGGCGCGGGGACTGCGCAAGGGCCGGGGTGAGAACCGCGTCGACG
>JAVBUN010000083.1:0-48333 GCA_031555335.1 Microbacterium sp. | reverse complement strand
GCATCCGCCGATCACGTCGCGCAGCCCTTCCCGGCCGAGAATCCGCTGTTCATCCTCTATACGTCGGGCACCACCGGTAAACCCAAGGGGATCCTGCACACCTCGGGCGGATACCTGACGCAGACCGCGTTCACGAACCGGGTGGTGCACGACCTCCACCCGGAGACCGACGTGTACTGGTGCACGGCCGACGTCGGCTGGATCACCGGACACAGCTATGTGGCGTACGGGCCGCTCGCCAACGGCGCGACGCAGGTGATCTACGAGGGCACCCCAGACACCCCGCACGCGGGGCGATGGTGGGAGATCGTGGCGAAGTACGGCGTCACCGTGCTGTACACGGCGCCCACCGCCATCCGTTCGTTCATGAAGATCGGACGGCAGGTGCCGCAGGGATTCGATCTGTCGAGCCTGCGGGTGCTGGGCTCGGTCGGCGAGCCGATCAACCCCGAGGCGTGGATCTGGTACCGCTCCGTCATCGGCGGCGGCCGCGCACCCATCGTCGATACCTGGTGGCAGACCGAGACCGGCGCCATCATGATCTCGGCGCTGCCCGGGGTGACGGAGACGAAGCCCGGCTCGGCGCAGGTGCCCCTTCCGGGGATCACGGTCGACGTCGTCGACGATTCGGGCAGCGAGGTCGGCAACGGCAACGGCGGCCTGCTGGTGATCACCGAGCCGTGGCCGAGCATGCTCCGCGGCATCTGGGGCGACCCCGACCGCTTCGTCGAGACCTACTGGGAGAAGTTCGCCGATCGCGGCTACTACTTCGCCGGCGACGGCGCGCGACTCGACGAGGACGGCGATGTCTGGCTGCTCGGTCGGGTCGATGACGTCATGAACGTGTCGGGGCACCGGCTGTCGACGGCGGAGATCGAGTCCGCGCTCGTCGGCAACGAGGCGGTGGCCGAGGCCGCGGTCGTCGGCGCGACGGACGAGACCACCGGCCAGGCGGTCGTCGCTTTTGTATGTATCAAGAGTTCGTACGCGTCGAAGCACGAGGAGTTGACGGGTCTCGTCGACGAGTTGCGTGCATGGGTCGCGCAGCAAATCGGCGCAATCGCACGTCCCCGTGACGTGTACCTCGTCACGGAACTGCCGAAAACGCGATCCGGCAAGATCATGAGGCGTTTGCTCCGTGACGTGGCGGAAGGTCGTGAGGTCGGCGACACGACGACGCTGGCGGACACGATGGTCATGAGCACGATCAAAGGTCAGGTCACGGGCAAGTAGTTCCGCTTGGACGAGCACCGGAGCGCCTGAGGTGCGGAGCCGGTGCTCGTCCTCGTGTCAGAGCTAGTCGATACGCTCGCGGGACGAGGGGGCGTGTCATGACACTTCAAGACGCAATAGAAGCTGCACTGAGCGAGGCGGGTCGCGCGATGACGACAGCTGAGCTGGCAGAGCGCGTCAACAGCAGTGGTCTGTACAAGAAGCGTGACGGCTCACCCGTGACGCCGTTTCAGATTCATGGCAGGACGCGGAAGTATCCTCAACTGTTCTCGAAGGCGGGGAGCACCATCAGTTTGGCCCGATGGGGTGACTCTTCCAATCAGGCGAGCATCGACGAGCCCTTCCGGACTGTGCCCGCTAGTGCCGTTCGTGCCATCACCCCCTCCCCTGCCGTCGCTTCGGACGTCGAAGCGAGTCTCCTGGACGATGAAGCGTTCCGGCCCGCTGGCAGCATCGATCTTGAGGTTCCGGACCGTCCGGGCTTATACGCGATCAAAGTTCGCGACCGCACGGCGCTTCCCGAACCCTTCAGCAGTTTGCTCGGTAGCAGGGACGGCGACCTGATCTACGTCGGCATTGCGAGTACCAGCCTGCGCAAGCGATTCCTCGGACAGGAGTTGCGTGCGCGGGGACATGGGACCTTCTTTCGAAGCATCGGGGCAGTCCTTGGCTTCCGGCCGCCCTCGGGCAGCCTGGTGGGCATGGCCAACGGCAGGAACTACACCTTCGCCGCGCAGGACAACGGCGCGATCATCGACTGGATCAACGCGAACCTCATCGTCAACTGGATCGAGTTCGCGGGTGCGCACGCGGTGGAAGAGTCTGCTCTCCTCCGTGCACACACCCCCTTGCTGAACCTTCAGGGCAACCCAGCAGCTTTGCCCCTGCTGAAGGCGCTCCGAGCCGAGTGCGTCCGGATCGCCAGCCGCCCTCAGGTGCCAATCGACACGTGACGAGTGGACAGTGCTGGCTCGACGACCGCACCGCCACGCCACCTGCACAGCTACCGCCTCACTATGGCCATACGAGAGGGCGTACTGCAGGTCGTCCTTCACGGCGAAGGATCAAAGGCATGTCGTAGCCCCGGGTTACGATGGTCGTCATGACCGCAGGATCGAACGCCGCCACCGTCGGAACGGACGCGAAACTGCCCGTCATCAGCCTGTTTTCTGGTGCTGGAGGCCTCGATCTTGCGGTCGAACGAGTGGCTGACGCTCCCCTCGACAGTTCAGCGCGCACGTCGTCAGGGCCGTACCGCGTCGCGGTTGCAACCGACTTCGCACCGCAGGCGCTCGACACCCTCGCATTGAACCTGCCGGAGACTTCGACACTTCCCGGGGACATACGCACAACTCCCACCTCTGAGCTTCTTCGGGTGGGATCGCTGAGCAAGGGGGACGCGGCAATAGTTGTCGGCGGCCCCCCTTGCACACCGTTTTCGAAGTCGGGGTTTTGGCTCGCGGAGAAGCGGGAGTCCAGAGACCCCAACGCATCACTGCTTGAGGAGTACGTTCGCGTCGTTGCTCAGGCCGAACCCGAAGCGTTCGTCCTGGAGAATGTCCAAGCCCTGACGTACAAGACTCATGCTGCGCACTTCCAGCAGCTACTCGCGGCTCTCGCCGAACTCGGGTACAACCCGCAATGGAAGACGCTTCTCGCGGCCGACTATGGAGTACCGCAACTTCGTAAGCGTGTCTTCATTGTCGGGCGTCGCGACGGCAAGGCTTTCAAGTTCCCCGAGCCGACCCACGCGGGGCCTAGCGAGACCACAAGAAAGTGGGACACCACAAAGCTCCCCCATGTCTCTGCCGAGCAGGCGTTCACTGGACTGGCAACTAGCGTCGAGCCTGGAGAACTTGTCGAGGGCAAGTACGGGGAATTGGCAGCCGAAGTGCCCGCCGGGTACAACTACCTCTGGCATACACCTCGCTACGAAGGCCGCGACGAGTTCGAGTGGCGGTCGCGATACTGGACATTCCTCCTCCGGCTCGCAAGAGACAAGCCCAGCTCTACTCTTCAGGCTCAGCCAGGCCCTTACGTCGGGCCGTTCCATTGGGAAAATCTGCCGAACGAGTCCGGACACCTTCGCGCACGGAGGCTGCGTGTTCCCGAGCTGCTTCGGCTCATGACGTTCCCCGACGATTTTCGGCTCGTTGGCAGCCGAGCCGACATTCAGCGGCAACTTGGCAACGCAGTTCCCATGGAGCTGGGCAAGGCAGTTCTGCGCGCGCTCACGGTGCAGCTCGGCTACATTGATGCAGAGACAGAGAGTGACGACCGGCTCGTGCGTTCTCTGAGTACCGCGACTCTGATCGCGTCATAGTCGA
Source organism: Microbacterium sp. (assembly GCA_031555335.1). Lineage (GTDB taxonomy): Bacteria > Actinomycetota > Actinomycetes > Actinomycetales > Microbacteriaceae > Microbacterium. Next base: position 44,773 of record JAVBUN010000083.1, on the reverse strand, counting down.
AGTGAGCCGGGGAAGGCCCCGGCGTTGCCTATCAGCATCGACTACCAGGATGCGGAGCGCGTGCTGCTCTCTGCGCTGAACGTAGCCAGATCCTCTGGCACCCTCCCAGTGGAGTGGCTTAGCCACACGAGGGCTGTCTTCGGCCTCAAGTCCAAAACGTGGACACCTGCCCTCGCAACGCTCCTCCTTGCCAAGGCCGTTGACGAGGATGCTGACACCCTCAGCCTCAAAGCTGAGCCGAGCCACCCGTATGCCTACAGCGCTCGAAGCTTGTGTCACACCGTTCTGGTTCCAGCCGCGGTGACGCACGGGTTCTCGATCCGCAATACCGGCCGCGAACCGCTGAACAATCAGCCGTTCTTCCGCTACGACCGGATAGACAAGATAGAGCGAGTACAGAGACCGGCGGACCTTCAGCTCTTCGTCGCGATTGCGAAGCAAGCCAACGTTCTGACGAGGAATGAGGCGCGTGACGCGCTAGCTGCGTTTCTGCGGGAGGCGCTTTCGGTAGCCGCGGCAGCACGTAGCGTCACCGTCAAGTCTGATGGACTGTCTGCCGACGGATTACGAATCGCCGTTAAGGACTTCCTCCGATACGACGCCGACGATAGACCTCAGCGTCTGCAGGCCTTCGCAGCAGCGTGCCTAGATCTGATCTACGAGGACGTCCAGACTCGCAGGCTAAACGATCCGTCTAGGGACTCGCCGGGGGACGTTCAAGTCACGATCGCCAAGGTGACTTCGCTGGCCGTAGAGGTGCGCGGGAAAGTTGTAACCCCCACGGAACTCGCTGGCTTCGTGTCCGCTTGTGAAGAGGCGGGGGTTTCGCGTGCCATTATTTTCGTAGATGCTCAAAATCAGTTTGACCTAAGCCCTCACGTCGCGGTACAAGCGCACATTCAGAGTGCTGTGCACGTAGCTGTCTACAGCTCCGCCTCCCAGCTACTCGCCGAAACGCTTCTCTGGAGTCAGCTGGTTCTTACCGAAGCTGTCCAGACGTTCGCGACTTCCTTCCTCGTGCGGCTGAGAGCCATCGAGGCCACGACGCAAACACTGCACGAGTGGAGTAGAGCCGTGGCGGTCGCCCAAGGACGCTGACGGAGCGCTCCGGATGACTAGCCGGAACCAGCATCGAGTAACGGGCTGTTCCGGACACACCTCATGGTCACGTCAAGCATGCCGACCAGGTTCGAGTTGCGAAGCCTTCGTGTGACGCACAAACTACGCTCACTAATCGCCCTCGACCTCCGCACCGCCAAAATCCGCGCGGTTACTCGGGCGCTGAGGCAGTAGGTCATGCAAACTCGCGTGGCAACCGGGAGTCAGTCGAGGTAGGTTCGAAGAACATCAGTTCTGTTCGACGGCGAAGGAAACTATGCGTCTTACAATGTATCTGCTCCGACATGGCGCGGAGGGCAGCACTGATGATCTGCGTAAGCGAGCGAAAGTGCGTGAGTTGACTGTACGTGCGCGCGCAGATCGCTTGAGTGCCTTCATAGTCGAGGGCGATCCAAAGGCCCCGTCATGGATGGATGAACTGGATCGAGTGGCACAGGTCGACGTCGACGAGAAAGAGAAACTGGCGCGCAGCTACGGCGCTGTCATCTTCGTCAAAGTTGAAGACCGAGTACTCGCGTTTTGCTTTGGCACTGGTTTCCACGCCATTGAGCCCGCGCAGATTGAGCGCGGCTTCGGCCTTCGAACTACTGCCAATCTGGTAGCGGTGGAGAAGGTGCGAGGTGCACAGACTCGGGGCATTGCCAGCAATTCCCGTGACCAAAAGACCTTCCTGCCTACCGATGGTTCTTTCTCCGACCTCGCAGTCGAGGTCGACGAAGACTGGCTTCGGCAGCTCTCTGGCAAGTCATTGGACGTGTCCGTGGCAACCACGTTGGCTGGCGCCGACTCGTTACAGCTCACCGTCCCAAACTTCGATGTGACTGATCTGCCAGAGAAAGCGGACGAAGTACTCGCGGCGTACCTGAGAGACGACTATAAGGAGAAGTTCTCCTTCCTCGGACAAGTAGCGCCGCTAGATCGAAGCGATCCCCGCATCGATCAACTCGACCAATTGGCCAGCACCCAGCTGCGAAACCGTGATCCGGGAGTATCCTTCGCCAGCCCCGATCCGTTCACACAAGGAGACCTGGACCATTACGAACTTGGGCTGGGTTATAAGGGTCGCTACCGCCTCGAAGACGTCCTACCGACTGCCGTGTTCACAGTGTTGGACGAGTTGCACAGCAGCAAAGACCCTCTGCAGGACGTAAAGGTGTACGCGCTGAGCGAGGACGATGAACTCGTGGATCGCGTCCACCCGCTGAAGTCCTACGTGCAGACAGAAGTTCAACTGGGTGGTGACGACTTCTTATTGTCCGCCGGCTTGTGGTTCGCGGTTCGCAAGGACTTCTCCACAACAGTCCAGGAGCAGGTCGACCGCATCCTTGACCTCAGTGAGGACCTCAACCTACCCGTTTGGGACACCGCGGCCCTTGCCGACGACCCCAGCGACAAAACAGCTGAGGGCTCTTACAACATCGCGGTCGCGGAGTCGGAGGGGTACGCACTTCTAGACAAGAAACTCGTCTACTTCAGCTCGCTGGAGCGTCTCGAAATTAGTGACCTACTCACCCCGTCGGGTCACCTTCTGTGCGTTAAAGCCGCGTCGAGTTCCGCCACTTTGTCCCATCTTGTAGCTCAGGCTGTCAACAGCGCAGGGGCATGGGGCGACGCCCGTTATCAGGAGAAGCTTGCCGAGGCGTGGGAAGGGCTACACGGCGAGGACGGGAGCGCCCTGTCTCGCGATCAAGCCACGTTCGTTCTCGCTATCGCCACCCCAAAGACCGGCTCACTAAGCGAGTCCCTCTTCTTCTTCACGAAGGTGCAGGTCGCCAACTGCGCCCGTCTGCTCGAACGAGCCGGGTTCAAAGTGGCCTTGGCCCGTATCGAGATGGTCAATGTCAATCCGACGAAAGTGCCCCGGAAGAAGAACGTTCGTTTCAGCTGAGACTGCCCCGAGCCGCCTCATCCACCGAACCCTATGCGCCGCGCAATGGAGTGCTTCGAGCCGTGGAGGCGACCATCGAGGGACGTGCGCGCGGCATGTTACGCCGTTGACGAGCGCGATGACTTGAGCCTTGTTGACAGTCAAGTCACACGCAATGCATCGCGGTTCCGAGGTGCGACAGAGCTGCTCATCGGGCACGTGTCGCACTTCGCTGTACGGCGTTCTCACGTCCGATGATGAGCGGCGACGCGATGATGCGTTGAGGTCGAGTTAGGCGTCCAGATCGTCTCCTACGGCGTCGCAACCACGGCTCCGCGTCGCCCAACACGATGTTCTCGCCGCCTCACACCATTGTCGTTGCGACCCGTTAACGTGCCCATCCACGCGGGCCGCGTCACGGTGGCGCTGTATCAACCGCGTTCACGATGGGTAAGACATGATGCGGTATTCGAGAATCACACTCACATTGGCGATAGGCGCGACGGCGGTCGCATTGTTGAGCGGCTGCGTGACGGCGGAGGCCGCTTCACCGGAGACGAAGAACACTCCCCTGTCGACCGTTTCGGAGACGATGGCGGAGCGTACACCGACTGCTACGCCGACGCCCCCTCCTGTCGTCACCGAAGAACCAGAGCCGGAACCGACAAGTGACGTACCGCCTCCGTGGTCATGGAAGCAGATCGATGGAACGTGGTGTGGCGCAAGTGGCACGTGTCAGACCATCGTGGACTCAACCTTCACCGTTCTCGACGAACTGTGGGTGCTGCAAGAGGATGGCGTGGTTGACGGTTGTTTCATCGGAGACAGCTTCAATCGGCAGTATCCGGGGATGGGCTTCATGTACTGCCCCGCTGGCGTAGCGACCCCGTTCACCGTGTTCAACTCAGAAGCAACGAGCGCCGAAGAGACGGTGATGAACGATGACCCATCGCGCGAACGAATCTGGTTCTATCAAGGTGCGGGCGCGGAGACGTGGTTTAGGCAGTGAGCGTGAGCTTCCAGCCATAGGTATGGCCGCGCACTCCTCGCAAAAGAAGAGAGGCCATGAGTTTGAAACTCATGGCCTCTCTTCGCGGTTTCCAATCGGCGGGTTTGGACTCGTACGAAAGTACGGTCGAACACTGGCTCGTCCTCTCAGTCACCCAACGCGGGAGACTCTAGCGCGGTGCTCGTCGTATTCGCGGCGAACCGTGCCTGCGGGCGCGGAGGAAATACTCAGCGAGCGCTCCGTCCATGCCGCACGGTCTTGTTCTTCGGGGAGAGCCACGTCGAGCTTGTGACGAAGGATCGAGAGGTTCCGGTCGAAGGGATGGTCGATTATCACGGCGAACCGACGCGCCGTCCCCTCTGGAGACTTCCCGACAACTTCGTAAGCCGCCTCAGTGAGAGCCTTTAACTGCATCATCAGCGCGCCTTGGTCCCTCGATAGTCTGGGTACTTCGAAGTAGGCCGCACCGTGCCAGAACGGATCGTCCTCACAGTTGCGGTCATAGTGATCGCGCATCCATTCCTGTAGACGAACCTCAGCACGCTTGCGCGGGTCTCCGGAACATCTCCTGCTCTTGTTACTCATGGTTCTTCCTTCCAGTGGGCGTTAGTGATCGGGTCACCGCAGCAATCGAGGCATGCAGTGGTAGCGAAGGTCTCATGCTGCCGCACCTCTAATCTCCTCGGCATTGGGGCAATGGTCGAAACGTCGATAGCTAAGCCCGCCAGTGCGAAACACGTAGAGGTCGGCTGGGTCGCCAGTCTCGCCACAGAGGATCGCTTGAAGAAGCGACAGAAGCGATGAGGCCAACCCTGGAACATTCCTGGAAGTTTCGAGCGCTTGCGCTAGTCCCAAACTATTCCGCAGCTCGACCGGACCCCACGCTGTTCCACCATCCATTTCAATTCCCAGTTCCCAGTGGGTGCCGTTCCATCCCATTCCACCTAGCCAGATCAGCCCACCAAAGGTCTCCATGAGACCGTCAGCAACGACGGTGATCTCGCGGTTGATGATGGCGAACTGCTGGCGGTCGAAGTGCTCGCGCCATAGCTCCCCGAAGCTCACGAGCAGGTCGGACGCGACCTGTGCTGCCTCCCTCTGCCACGCCAACTCGATGAGGTGATCGCGGTTGAGAGAGCCCCCGCGGTTGCTCGGGTTCTTGCGGCTACGGCTGTGCTTCTTGTTCTTTTTGGACATTTCATTACCTTCGGTTCTTGATCGGGAGCCAGTGGGGCGGAGATGTGCCCCCGCCCCACTGGCGGGTTCTACTTGGGTGTTGCGAGGTAGGTGAGGGTTTTGACCCGCCTACTCGCCTTGTCATGTTTGAACGTGAGGTAATCACGTTCCTCCTCAACCTTGTCGGCGATGAGTTCTCGGATAGCGTTATCGTGTTGAATCTGTGCGATGTACTCCTCTGGAATGTCTTCGGTTAGCGGCACTTCGTCGGGGGCGGATTCGAGGATCATCCCCCAAAGGTGGTCATAGAGGGAGTCGATCTTGGAGTCCTCTCCTAGTACGTACTGCACCCCCTGAGCGCTGGTGAAGTCTCGCAAGGCTTCACCCAACTGGTCGTGAAGCTCACGCCACCGCTGAGAGCGCCTCACCGCTTTTGATGGCCTCGTTCGCCGCCTTATTCCGCGCAGCCTGCTCGCGACGGTTCTTCGCCTCGTCCTTGCCCTTCAGAATGAGGTTGTCGAGCATGTCGATGGTCGCCTGCTCGACACCGCTCACCGGCACGCCATTACTCACCACGGTCTTGCCGATCTTGACGGTGCCTGTCGTGACGGCCTGCTTGACCTTTTCCGGTGACATTCCACCGGTGAGGAAGCGAACCGAGTCAATGTCGAACTCCGTCACTGACCCGCTCAGACGACGCACGATCTTGACTCGTCGAGCTTCGTACACACCACGCGCACGACGGTTCAGATCCTCAAGGAGGGCATTCACTTCGCGCAGGTCGTCCTTCTCATCGTCAACCTCGAAGTTGGACTCTTCGTCTTTCCAGGCCGCAACCTGTGCCTCATAGGCCGCGGGGTTCAACTGCGCCAGCATCTGGCGGTTCTTGCGAAGCTGGACCTGAGCGGAGGTAGGTCGCTCGAAACTCCAAGTGAGCTTCATCGGGTCGTTCGGGAAGAGCTTGAAGAGCGGCCCCTCGGAAACGGAGTTGATAGAAGCGGCGGTGATGCTGTCGTTGATCTGCGTGTTCATGATTGTTCCTATCTTTCGATTTGTTTTTGACTTTCAGGAAGTTGTTTTCCTGACATGAATGAGAATGACATATTCAAAAAGCCTCCGCAAGTCGATAAATGAACGAACTGCTTGATCAATCTCTTCGTATACGCATTAAGCCGCGTAATTACGCTGTTTGATTCATTTTTAGAAAGAAAAAGAAAGTTTGAGTTGTCGGCGTGTCGCGATTGTTGCCGCCCTTCTGATCAATCATTGCGACTTGATCACCCGTCATTGAACGTGGGAGGCATATACGAAAAGAGACAGCCTCGCGCCAACTGTTGGCGCGAGGCTGTCTCTCCGATTATTCGAGTTTCGACTCCGATTGGTTATGTGTCACACCATCATCGGTTACTTCTCAAGGAGCGCCATGGTACGCGGCAACTTCTCCCGAAGAAGTTCAATCCAAGCCTGACGACGTGGCGCTTCGCACGGGTCGTAGGCCCACTCTTGAGCGGTATAGGCACGAATCGCCTGACCGAGAGTCCCGCAGAGGAACATGTCGAGTCGCGTACCGTGCTCACGGTGCCAAAGAGTCTCTGCCACCTCTTCACCATGCTCACTCTTCATGAAGCCGAACTCGCCGTAGTACGCGCTGTCCGAGGTGAATGATGCAATGGTTTCCAGAGTCTCAGCCTTGTTCATGGATGGAACCATATTCGGACTACTGGGAGAGTCAACGGGCTCTTCGAGATTGGTGCAGACTAAGCGGATTACAGCGAAAGTGACGCCTCCGCGATGAGCACACGGTTAGCGGACTCTCCGTTGGCTCCGGCGTAGTTCGGCACGAGCTTGAGATTCATAGTGCCCTTTGTCGTAGCGACGCTCTTGTCTTCCTGCCACGCGCTGTAGGTCATTTGTGCCGAGAAGTCCACGACGTAACCCCCGCGGGATTCGTCGTAGGTCAACGTGACGTTTTCCGTGCCGTCATCGATCACGCCCACCCATCGAGTGCCACCTGACGGCAGGTAACGAGCATCGACCGGAGCTATCGACGTGGTGAGAATCGGCAAAGCGTCGGGCCCGTTGGTGGTGAGCCATTCACTAGTGAAGAGGTCCGCGAGGGTCGCCTTGGTGGCGTCGTCGGCGGCGGTTTCGGAGGCGAGCTGCCAACCACCGAAGCGAGGGTTGTTCAAACGGTTCACCATGACGCTGAACTCCTCAAGGAAGCCTTCGCGAGTCCAGAAGGAGAAGGCGAAGTTGGGTGAGCCGTCTTCGAGCGTCGCCTTGGACACGTCATCGGTGAAACCCGCTTCGCGAGACGGGAGAACGCTCACGGCGCTATCGACAGTCGAGCCGATGAGGCTCTGTGCAGCCTGTCGGCGTAGATCGCGCAACGCCTCGCTGTCGGTGAAGCGGTCGTCGCCGGTTCCGGTGACGGGAGCAACCGGCGCTTCGCGAGTGCTCCACTCCGCGACCTCCGTGGGAAACACCTTCTCGCTCTGCCACCACTCAAGCGGCGCCGCTTCACCCTGTGTGCCCTGTCCTGTCGCTTCGTTCGTTTCGGAGGACTCGCCCGCACCACGGAAGTTTTGCGCGAAGGGGTCGTAGACGGCGAGTCCAACGACGATTGCCACCGCGACGGTTCCGGCGGGCACGATGAGCGCGAGGCGGTTCTTCTTGGCCTTCTTCTCGCGCTTGCCGAGAAAGGTGTTCTCTTCACTCTTCTGCTGCTTCTCATCCTCGATCAACTGTGCAAGATCGAAGCTTTGGTGTTCGTTACTCATGGCGCACTCCCCGTGTGATTGTCGTCACAGTCCTCTCTAACGAGGGCCACACAAAAATCTCACGTGACGGTCTTTGTGACCAGCGACGCTCTCCCACGTTGGGCGTTCACCCCGACGTACTGTGCGGCTTCAACGAGAGAACGTCGGAGACGCAAAGTGGCGACGAACCAACGGCACAGTAGAGGAGTTGACAGGGCGTTGGAGCCATTTATGGTTTCGTCCATGGCACTTGATTCATACTGGAACGCTTACGACCGCACCCTTGCTCGCATTGTCGAAGAGAAGCCTCAAGACATGGACGCACTCAAGGGGATTCTCGACTCCTTTGAGCCGCCGTCCTCCGGCGAGGCGTTCTTCCCGGGAGGTGCCGATGAGACTCTTGCCGATGCACTTCACAAGGCGGGCTGGTCGATCAGCTATCGCGAAGGCGATTACGTGTGGGTCGGTACGTCGCCCACCGGAGAGAAGGTGTCACACGTCGAAGGTGATCTTTATCGCGGTGACGTGACGCTCCCGCGCGGCTGATCCAACGCGAAAGCCCCCGTCGATGATGACGGGGGCTCTTTAGTGGGTTCAAACGATGGTTGTCTCGAAGGCGTCGAGAATGAGACAGACCAACTCGCCGCGCTCATCACGATCCTCGATGTTGTACCAGAGGAAAGCGTGAAGTATGAGGTAGTCGATGCACGACTGACGATCCGCGGCCTCATGCTCTTCGGGGAAGTTGATTGTGGCTATCTCTTCGACCTCGTTGACGAGACGGTCGGACTGTAGCTTGATGAACTTCGCGATAGCGGTGTCGCTGTAGTGGTATGCGGTCATGGTGGCTCCTCGTTCGCGATATAGAGGAGTTTCTAACGAGTCTTGCCGGAGAGTTGCGCCGCTTTCAGAGCACTACGAAACGATCCTCGCCGGGGATAAGCCCGAGGGTTGCACCGTTGTCCCACTTCACGTGGATGGTGTCAATGTCATCGACGTACTCAACGGTTCCTTCGTCTCCTTCACGAAGACGGGTGAACTCGTCGGTGGTCGAGATGAGACGCACGCGAGCGCCTTTTGCGGTGGTGTTCATGGATGGAACCATATTCGGACTCTCGGAAGAGTCAACGCGGATTGTGAGACTGCTTCGAGAACGACGAAGCCCCCGAAGATATGAGGTCTTCGGGGGCTTACATGCTTCGCATCGCGGGTGCGATCAGTGCGAAGGCTCCTTGTCGAGGAACTGGGCGAAGTCGACCACGGAGGCGACGGCGGCGGTGAACTTCTTCGCGGCCTCGTCCTTGTTCTTCGAGAGATACGGACGACTCCGCTTCGAGTCACGTTCGAGTTCTGCCAGCTTGTACCGGAGAAGACCGATCGCGGCGCGGACGTCCTCGCGGGTGTTCGTCTGCTCCTCGGTTGCGGTGTTCACGGTCTCGTCCTTGACGTCGGCGGTGGCGGTCTTCGGGGCGGTCTTCGTGGCGTCGGCCATGATGTTTCCTTTGTTCAGTGGATGAAGCGTTGTTGGTAGGAGGAACGTTATTCGGACTCTCCGAAGAGTCAACTCGAAAGAAGAGATTTGTTTGAGACTGCTTTACACGACGTGATCTTCATGACGTGTGACACATTGACCGGTGACGCTCTCCCGTCGTGAATGCAGCGGTCATGTGTCGATGCGCTCACGGTAAGTAGTGCGCGCAGACTCGAATCCAGCGCCGTCCATACCCATAGGAAAGCCCCCGATGGTTTGGCTCATCGGGGGCTGTGTCTCCTGCGGGTGGTTAGCTCACGCTGCGGCGGCGTGTCGTTCTGCTACCTCCTCCTCAATGCGAGAGAGGGCGTTCGGAAGGTGGGTAGCCATGACGGCGCGCTCGTCGGAGTTCTGCCAATCGTCGTCGTTCACGAAGTCGGGACGAGCGACACGGGTCACGGCGTCGAGCAGCGGCGGCTTGCCATCCTGACGACCTCTGTGACCAAGGCGTGCCTGTAGCGCTGCATCCTTGGCGGCACTACTTCCTCCGCCGTGTTCCTGGTTGATGAGTGCGTGGGTAGCGCCGGAGGCGTTGAAAGTTTCGCTCCAATCCCAGTTGAACGGGGAGTCGCTGTAGAAGTGTTCACGCAGTTCTAGCGGAGCCGATTCGGCAAACGACTCGCGTTCTTTCAACTCTCGTGCTGAGTGTCCGTCTTCGAGGAAGCGCACACGGGCCTCTTGAATGCGTACTCGCGTTGAAACCTCCTTATGCTCAGCATCGACTTCGGTGATGCGGTTTTCGATGGTGGCAAGCTCGCTCTGGATCGCCGCGCGCGCTGCGTCGGCCTGTGATCCGAAGTGAGCCTCTTCGCCACCGCGGGGACACGCGCGCTTCGTGGCGGTGCATGGTTCGGGGTTGCCTTTGGCGCTTACGTGAAACTTCTTCATGGTTGTCTCCTGTGTCGAGGTCGTAGATAGCTCTCTAACGTGCGGTTCCAGCGAGTGAGCGTTCACCGACTGCCGCACGTGGACTATCAGCGGTGGGTCTCAAGGCCCGCGAAGTCCAGAGCGAGAAGTAGGCCGCTGTCGCGGTTGAAAGCGCGACCGAAGATACGGTCGGTCAACTGGTCATCGAAGAGGTGAGGAAGAGCGAACACGCCGAAGGCGACGCCCCACAGGTTCTGGGCCGTGCCGCTCAATATGGCGGTTGTGACGGTGATGAACACGACGAGTCCGGAGCCGTAGAAGAGCGCGGTGTAGGTGTGGTCAAGACCGATGACGAGCCGCTGCCGACGTCTCACACGGGCGCGCACTGCGGTTCGTTCGGCTTTGATGCTTTCGGTAGTGGTGGACATGGTGACCTCCTGACGGTTCATGGAGTTCTCTAACGCGCCCATGAGAAAACCCCCGCCTTACTCGAGAATCGGCGGGGGTTTCCAGGTTGGTGTTACGCGGCTGCCGCGTTCGGTTCGTCTCGTTTCGCCTCCCTTGCTTTTTGGATCATGAACTCACGGGGGTTCGGGTCGGCTGTGATGCTTCGTTTGACGGCCTCAAGGCCTCCGTGAAGATCTGTCGGGGCGTCGTCGCGGGTAGCGACAGTTAGGAGCAGAGCGAGGGATTCGCTTGTGAACAACTCCTTCTCTGCCATGGACGCGGCGCTGGTCGCGGTTTCGCGGAAGTCGCTACCCTCCGGCGCATCCCACGCGGCAATGCCCTTCGCTACGCGTTCCTGCAGGTTGCTGAACGCTTCGTCCACGGCCTCCTCTTCGAACGGGGATAAGCGCGGCAACAGAGCCTCCGCGCGGGCGCGACGCTCGCGGTCTTTGAGCGGGATGACGTTGTCGTTCTTGGCGTAGACGGTGGTGATGCGGCCCGACACGGAGTACTCGCCGGTTTGCTCATCGGCGGGTGACACGGAGGTGATGCGGTAACCGCCCTCACCGTCCGCGCGGCGGATCTTGCCACCGCCGGCTCGTGCCACTCCTCCAGCGCCGATGTAGTGCTTCACCTCGACACCTTCGAGCTCAAGCGGGCAACCTGTCACACCGTGACCGGCCATCACCGTTGCTCGACAGCGCTGGTAATAGCCGTCCGATTCGTGGTACTTCACCATGATTGCGTCCTCCTTGCGTACACCGACTGCTTGGCACGAATATCAATCGCCAACACGGAACGAATCATCCAGATCGAAAACGCTGTGCGCGCTTCTGGCGGGTACGGTCTCACGGACACGCGATGATGCGACCACGGGGAGTTCGGCGCGGAGACTACCGCTGGACGGCGGGAGCACGGTGTTGTGGCGTGCGGCCACGGAGGCGACGAAAGCGTGTACGTCGTCGTGGTCATCCTGAAGCGAGAAGTTCGGGAGCGGTGCGTCCTCGGGCTCACCGAACATCGGCAGCGGAGCATCGTCGCGCTCATCGAACAACGGGAACGCTTGCTCTTCCGGCTCGTCGTAGATCGGCTTCGTCGGGTCGAAGGCGTCCCATGCCGTGGCCTGCTGCTCGCGGAACGCGGCCTCTTCGGCCTCCTTGCGCGCCTTCTCCTCTTTGAACTCGTCAACCACCGGCTGAATGTCGTCCAGAGACTCGTCGTGTGAGCCGATGGCGGTCTCGTGAACGGTGACGGTGGCCTGTAGTCGAGCGATCGTCAGGCGCTGACGCTCCTGTGAGCGTCGGGCGATGCGCCCGAGGATGAACGGGATGACACCCCATGTCAGGAACGCGGCGAAAACGAGCATGAGTATGCCCCACGGGGCGAACGGTAGAAGCGCTCCGACCACGGAGAACTCACCGGCAAAGAGGTACTTGAAGAACTCTCCGAACCATCCCAAGTTGACCGAGAACAGCACGAGGAATGCGGCGAGCGGCTGCGGAACGACGTTCCAGTGGACGCCCTGCACTTCCTCATTGGTGGGCTTGAACAGATCGTTGGAGTCGTTCGCATCACCGCGAGTCATGTAAGTCCCGTCATCGTTCACGGCCATCACACGGTGGAGGTACGGCACATCGCCGTCCTTCGAGAAGAGCGCCACGTCGCCCACGTCGAGCTTGTCGTGACCCTGACTGAAGTGCTTCGTCAAAGAGATGTCACCACGCTCCATGGAACCGCTCATGGAGTCCGTGAGCACGACGTTTGACGTAAGGCCAAGCGCGGGTGGAACGATGAAGAGGCAGAAGATCACGAACGCAACGATGGCGGTTGCGTTACCGGCGCGGCTCGTCCAGAAGTCCACGATGTTGTAGAGCGCTTCTTTCCTTCGAGCACGGCGACGTAGGCGTATAGCCACCTCTTCCGGAGTCTCCTGCTCCTCTTCCGCCACTTCGGCGTCTTCGGTCATTTCATCGGTTGACTGCGTGTCGCTTCTCACGGTGGTCATCGGTTCGTCTCCTCGTTTGGTGAATCACTTGAGTCATGGAGTGTTTCTAACGCGCTCTGCCGCTAGCCGAACGAAAAAGAGCCCCGTACCAAAACCGGTACGGGGCTCTTGATCAGGGGTTGGTTAGGCGGCGGTCACGGAACCGTTAATGCCGTTTTCGGAAGCCGCCTGTAGTTCGGCGGCGGGGATGGAGTAGAACTTCTTGGTGTCGCTGTACTCCCAGAGAAGCTCGCCGTTGGCTTCGGCGTACTGCACGAGGTCGGAGGTGCCGTTGGACACCGCGGACAAGGTGAGCGAGCTAGCGAACGCCTGAGTGAAGACACCTAGATCTTCAGCGCTCCACGCGGCGGCGGCGTCACCGGTCACCGGACGGAACTGAAGGTTGATGGTGAAGTTCTCGCCGCCTCGCACGAGTTGCGTGGAGACGATGGCGTTGTCAAGGAACTCACGGAGGGTCACCTGGAAACCTCCGTAAGACTCGTTCATCTTCACTACGACTACGGTCTGGTCGAGCATGGCGTCGGAGAACTCGAAGGTGTCTGCCTTGTCGATGCTGTAACCCAACTGGCCAGTGAGGTTACCGCGGCTGCGTGCGGAGATGACGAAGTCCTGCACGGTTGCTCCTGGTGAGACGTTCGCGGTGATGACACCGGAGCTATCGAGGAACTCCATGCCGAAGGTGGCCTCACCGGTGACGCTGTGACCCTCCTGCACGGTGGTCTTGGTGAGGGAGGCATAAGTTGCTCCGACGCCACCGGTTAGGCCGAGTATGGCGACGAGCCCTAGGGCGAGAATGGCGCGAGGCTTGCTCTTCGGTGCGTCGTAGACGGCTTCGGTGGACGGAGCCTCTGCGGTGACGGCTTCCTCGTTCGGAGCGTCGATGGTTTGGGTTTCAGTGGTCATGTCGTGCTTCTCCAATGTGTTGTGAGTTTGTTCGGCTCCCCTTTCTGGGGGTGGTAGTTGCGCCGGTCGGAATATCGTTCGTGGTGCGTCTAGCGGCGCCGATCAGTTGTCGTCGCTCACCTCCTCGAGAAATGGCGCGTACTGGGCCGCTGCGGCTCGCAGATCGTCCGTGTTCGCCTGTGGCACGGGCACGCCGAGAAGACCAGCGAAGTGACCCATGGCGTAGGCGGCGAGGAAAAAGAGTGGAGTACCCCAAGCCGCTCCCTTGCCGAACTTCTTGAGTCCTGGCAGGGCTCGTTCAAAGGCGTCCGCTGACGCCCGCGACACGGACGCGAAACGAGCGCGGGCGGTGGTGATGATGCTCATGACTCCTCCCCGATGACGTTGCGACCGGCGAGAAGGTCGTTGAGTTGTGGCGTGGTGAGCAGGTCCGCATCGATGCTGATGAGTTGGTGGTAGCGAGCGCTGCGGCGGCGCTTGAAACCGTCCACGTACTCTGCGTCGGAACGCGCGAAACTCTGGAAGAAGTTCTCGATCAGGTCGTCGTTCGGCTCGTCGGTTTGGAACCACTCGTCCAGGTGCTCAAGCAGGTAGTCCGCCAGAAGCGCGTAGGTGATGTGGAAGGTGTGGTCGTCGTGTCGGCTGTTGAGCCAACTCATGACCTCCGCGGCCATGATGTGTGCTGCTGGGTATGGATTGATCGGGGTCATTTCCCTTCTCCTCAGAGTGTCGTTGGTGGTCGGTGGGTCAGTAGAGGTGGTGAACCGCTACGTCGAGATTCGGTAGCTCAGTCATCGGCGTGTACGGCTGAGTAGTGGGTGCAGTGGTGATGCGAATGTCCCAGGTGATGGTCTTGCCACCGCCCACGTAGGCGTCAAGATCAGACCGCATCTCATCGGCCATCTTGTAGTTGACGGCGAAGTCGCGGAGCGAGCCGTTCCAAACGCTCGTGCGGTTCTGTGCATGAACCACACGGATACGAACCTCCGTGTCGTCTAGCTCATCGGGGGTGAACTGCGCTTCATCGAAACCGTCGAGGGTGAAGATGACCTGGCCCGCCGTCTCTCGATTGACGACTTCTCCGGACCACAGGGCGGTGAGAACGCCATCGTCCACTGACGATGACTTATCTGCGTGCTTCACATCGAATCCAACCTCGCCCGCGGCTTTGGCGTCTTCGTAGGCCGCGTGGCGCTGTGCGGATAGTTCCGCCTGTGTCGGTGGGTGGTGCAAGGCGCTCTCGTAGTTTGAGGAAGAGGGGAAAAAGCAGACTGCGGTTAGCGCGAAGACTGCTGCTACGGCGAGATATTGACGGTTGTGCTTCATGGTGTTGCTCCTTGTGTGTAGTCCTCTCTAACGAGTCAGCGTGATTAGTCGCGTGAGTCGTTAGGATCGAACCCGTACTTGTTCTCACTCCAGTCCTTGGGGTCGAGTTGCCGAGTTGCCTCGAAGCGCTCTTGCTTGATATGAAGCGCCCTGTTCCACGCAGACAAGAGCTTCGTGAGTTCGCGAACCTCGTCGGGAGACTTCGTGAGCGAACGGTGCTTCCTAATCAGCGCGATGTTGTGTTCGATACGCTGGCGACCCCGGAAAGAGGCCTTGAATGCGAAGTTGGCCTCATTATTCTTCGGGTCACGGTTGACCGACTCGGAGTTGTTGCTGTTGTAGCAGTACACCGGCTTGAGGAGCGCCTTGGCGATGAACCGTCCTTCGAGGAACTTCGCTTCGAGACCGTCGTCGGCCCACGCGAGAAGCTTCTTCGAGAAGTTGCGCACACCGTAGCCGCGTGCCTCGGTGAAGAGGTATGAGCCGGAGCCCATGTAGTGACGCCAGTCCTCGTCGGGGTTCGAGCGATGCTGCCCGACGTAGATCGAGCCTGTCACTTCATTAGTGATGAGGTAGATGTAGAAGGGGTGGCGGGTGAGTCCCGCTGCGGTTGGTGCGTTGTCGTTGGCGTTGCTGCTGTTGTCGCCGTAGACGGTCTTGCGATCAACGAAGGTCGAGGTAGGGTTCGACATTCCTTTCTGCTCCTTGCTTGGAGCCCCATGGTGGTAGGTGGGCTGGTTTGTTGTAGTCCTCTCTCTAACGAGTCCAGCTAGAAACCTGGAGCGAATCGTCACCGTAAGAAGCGTTCGACAACTTCGTCAGCGCTTCGAGTCGCATCGACACCGAACCGCTCGTGCTCGT
Source organism: Microbacterium sp. (assembly GCA_031555335.1). GTDB lineage: Bacteria > Actinomycetota > Actinomycetes > Actinomycetales > Microbacteriaceae > Microbacterium. Next base: position 28,903 of record JAVBUN010000083.1, on the reverse strand, counting down.
AAAACTCCACGTACCGTTCCAGGTAGCGGTGGTTCTCGATGACCGTCGAGGGATGCTCGTCGATGTAGGCGGCGACGGCGGCGCGAGCGGCTGCTGTGACCGCCCGCGACCGCGCTCGTTCTTCGTCGGTGACGTTCCGACCGAACGGGTATTCCTCACCGGCAAGGATGCAGGGAACGTGCGACACGTCCACGCTCACTTCTTCCTCTGTGCCGCGCGCTTCTCTGCTTCCCACTCCTCGCGGGTTTGGTAGGGACCGGCACCGTAGAGCCCGAGGACACGGAGCACGGTCGAGCGGGACGTGCTGTTGCGGTTTGCGATCTGTGCCGGAGTCCATCGACCGGACTCGTGGTCGGCCTTGATGCTGTCCACGTCCTTCTGCTTCAACTTCGGTGGGTGTCCGAACTTGACACCCTTCTCGCGAGCCGCCTTTCGACCTTCGGCGGTACGCGAGTTGATGAGTGCTCGTTCGAACTCCGCAAGGGCGCCGAAGACCTGTAGCTGGAACTTCGATGCGGGGCTGTCGGGGTCGTAGTTGAGCGAGTTGTCGAGAGTCAGGAACGTCGCGCCTAAGTCGGCTAGCTCTTGCACACCGTGAAGCAGATCTGTCAACGAGCGGCTGAAACGGTCGAGCTTCGTCACGACGACGGTCACGCGGTAGCCCTCGTCGGTGAGTTCGCGCACGCGGTCGAAGAGGTCACGGTAGGTAGAGGAGTGCGCGTTCCGACTGCCAGATACTTTCTCAGCGAAGACCTCTGTCGCTCCCGCGGCTTCGAGGAGTTCAACCTGATTGTCGGTTCGTTGTCCAGCGGTTGAGACTCGCGCGTAACCGAGAACGGCTTCGAGTCGCTTGGTTTTTGTGGTCATGTCTTACTCCTTTCAGAATCGTGCGGGCAGCGGTCGTGTAGGAATGCCGCCGCCCTTAGGACGGGGAACGTCGTAGTGCTTGCGAACGTCAGAAGCGTCGTCGGTGTCTCCACCGAAGGCGTTGTCCTCAGCCGCCTCGATCAGACACTCCACTTCGCGAGGCTTCTTGTTGAACGTCTTCGCTAGGTGGTGGATCATCTCATCGCGTGTCGCACCGACAGCGGAGTCCGAGGACTTCTGCCATTTCGCACTCCACCCGTCTCCTCGTTTCATCGAGAGTTCCCATACCTGCTTGTTTGAGTAGTGACCCGCGCCTAGATCGACGGTCTTTCTCTCTAAGTGGTAGTGAATGTCACCAATGTCCCACTTCAGCTCTGCTTTACCCATTTTTGCGTTCCTCCAGGTAGTAGATGCGTTCAGTGGACCTTTCTAACGGGTCTTTGAGTGAACCGTGTGTAGTGGACTTGTTCTCAATATCAGATACGCGTCTTCTCGCGGGTGTCCATCACTTGTAACAACTGGACACGTGCAGAGACGTGCTAGACCTCATCTACAGGTGTGACACTCACCGCGCACACGACGAACCCCCTCGCCGGTCGTCCTAGAACCGATGAGGGGGTTTCGTGGGTGTCGTGTCACGCGAAGAAGTCAGCGAGGATCTTCGCGGCGATGGGCTCCTCCCCTGCCTTGTCTTTCCCTGCCGAGTACCACTCGGAACGTTGTGCGAGCAGGAACGACAACCCGAAGCCGACCAGCTTCTCTCTGCTGGCCTTGTCTAGCTTCTCCTCCGCGTAGATCGCATCGACAGCCACAAGGGTGTGAGCGAGCGCGCGCCTGATCAGCGGCTCCGGCAGGTTCGTGTCTTGGTTGAAGAGGACCGTGTGGTCTTCCCCCTTTCCAAGCTTGACTTTGGCTCTTGTAATCATGGTGAGTTTTCCTCGTTTGATGGTGAAGGAGTCTCTAACAACACTCTGCGACAAAGTCGCGCCATACCTCTTCCATGATGATGTTCGCCTCGTCTCGTGCTTCCTCCTCGGAAAGCCGCGGATCGTCCCATCGGTCGGAGTAGAGCAGTAGCCAGTCGAGAGAGTTCGCAGCGAGTCGTTCTTTCGTGTCGCGGTCATAGGTGCCGAAAATCTCGCACAGAACACGAGTGGCGAAGATCGCGTGCACTAAGGCTCGATCAACGAGTGCTTTCGGGAAGTCGTGTGGTCGGTCGAACGTGATGATTACCCCGAACGGTCCTACTGTGACGATTGCGCGTGGTCGTTGTTCCATGGTGTTGCTCCTCGCGCGTGCAGTTGTTCACGCGGTGAAGCGAAATATCGTGGGCCGCATAGGAGAACCCCCACCGCGCCAATCAAGAGAGGGCACGGTGGGGGTTCAATCAGAACCGGTTAGGAAGTGCGGTCGTCGACAGCCGACTCCCAAACCTGATGAAAGGCAGCGGTTAGCACCTCCTCGTACTCGTCCTCGCTCATGAGCGTGTGGATCATGTTCACGCGAAGGGCAGCGTCCACCGCAGGACGAAGCTTTTCGGTAACGAAGCCGTAGTCGAACAGGTACTCCAGCGGCAACGTGTCCAGCCCTGGGATGGTCACGATAGTTCGGTCGTCGGTCATGGGTGTCTCCTTTGTTGGGGTGGTCGATGCTCAGGCGTGGTCGAAGAAGTTCTGTATGACGGCGATGTAGCGAGTGTCGCTTTCGTCGTGTGACGCCCACTCGTCGGCATGAGTCACGAGGTAGCGTTCGAGGTCTGCGATCCACACCTCCGGCTGGGAGAAGAACTCCGCTCTCTCAATCTCGTTGGTGGCGAGGTTGTGTGCGGTGAGTCTCACGTCGATGGCCTTGACGGGGGTTCGGGTCTTGGATGAGCGGAACATGGTTGCCTCCTTCGCTCGTGTCGATGGAGGGTTCTCTAACGCGCGACTGCGGAAACCTGTCGTGAGACTGTGGCTCGCGTTCTGACGGTGCTCGTGCGTTGATCGAGTGTTCGTGCGTCGGACCCACGGACGGCGCGGAGGCTACGACTGGTGACCTCTGGCGGGCAAGCGAAAGCCCCGACCAGGAGGCAATCGGTCGGGGCTTTCTCAGCTAGCGGCGGGGCCAAATCGCGCCGTGATGGCTATCAACGAAGTCGTTCGATCAACTCCATCCTGTGTTCCCAGAGCACGTTGGGGTGCGCTGAGTCCGTGTACACCGGCAGCTTGTTCTCACGAAGCGCGAAGAATGCCCGTTGAGCCGCCTTCGCGTTGGGGTACTCGCGTCGCTCGACTTTGCGTGAGCGAACCATGAGAAACGGGAGAGACATTGCCTCGTACTCGCGGGTGGCCGCGTGGGTCGTTGCGTGGTGCTCCTCCGGTTCTCCCCAGCCGCAGGTGTTCGGTCTGCTGCACTTGCGCGGCATACCGTTACCTACGTTGATGTGCCACGTGAACCCCTGTGACGCCATGAGTGAGTTGTTGCGGTGTATGGCTGCTTCTCTGATCCTGTGTTCTTCCATCAGTCGCCGCCCCTCAGAATGTCGATGAGGTCCTGATTACGAGACACGGGACGTTCCGGTAGTGGCTCCGCGATGATCGCTTCACTCGCACGCAGGGCGGCACGGAGGCGGGCGTAGTGCTCCGATGAGAGCTTCGTTCGCACGCTGTGTTCTTCGTAGGTGCCGAAGAGACGGTAACGATCCGGTGGCTCATGTTCCACGCCATCGAGAAACTTCTTGAAGACCTCCCCCGCCTTTTGTCCTGGTCGGAGCTTTAGGTCAACGGAGGTGAACTTGCCGTCTTCCTCGTACATGATCGGGAGACGAATACGGGTGGTGCCGTTGTAGAGCCTCGTCACGACGACGCCGTTACCGGACTCGCGACCGTTCTCCACGAAGAAAACCTCCTCGCGGGAAGCAACGTGCCGTGCGTCATCTTGATGAACGTCGAGAGCTTCCCTGCGGGCGGCTTCAACGAGAGTGTTCTCGCGGGCGAGGAGCACCTGTGCCGGTCGTCTGCGCAAGGGAGCGGCAGTAGGCATGGCCGCGTGAGTGGCGGCGACTGCTTCGGCCTTTGAGTCAAAGTGGCTTTCTTCCCCGTAGGGGCAGGCACGGAGCGATGCAGTGCACGCTCCGACCTGCCCGTCGGTGGTTCTGTGGAAGCGGGCCACGGTTCAGTCCTCGTCCTTCTCGTAGTAGTTGACGTCAGCGGTTTCGACCACTTGCGGTACGAAGTTGCCCTTTTCGTCAAACTCCCAGGTGAGCTTGAAGTCCTGCTTGATCGAGTTCTGATCGATGCGCTCGTTTTTGTCGTTGGGCTGGTTTTCCATGAGGGTTGCTCCTTCGGGTTGTGTTGTATTCCTCTCTAACGAGACCTGTCAGCTACTTACGGATTCTTGAAACCACGGCATAGCGATGAACCAGTCGGCAACTTTGCCTATGAGCCAGACCGTTCGTCCCCACGCCCACTCGATGATCCGGGGAATTTCCCAATCGAACGAGATGAGGAGAGCTACAGCGAGCCCGACCACGACCACCGTCGCCGCGAGGTTCAGCAATAGGCGCGCCATCAGTCCTGCTCCTCATCGGGAGTCGCGTCCCAATAGCTGTTGACGTAGCTCGTGTTGGGGTTGCGATCCGCGTCAAGGTCACCGTTGGTTTCGGCGTCGGCGGCGAGCTTGTCGCGCCAGTCGTCACGCACCTGTGTTGGCCGGTTGGCGGCGGAGCTACGGAACGCCTCGAGGTCGTTGACGCTCAGGGATGCACTCGACTGTCGTGTGGTGCGAGCGCGACGAGTCGGCACGAGGCCACTGAAGTTGTCGGGGATGGTGAGCCCCATGTCCGCGTGACTTTCGAGGGCTCTCATGGTGAGCGCGTAGTTGGCCGCAGCCTTGTCTGGGAAATGCTCGTCGGCGTCGAGCGGGCAACGCTGGATCGACGCGGTACACGGCTGAACGTTGCCGTCCCGAGTGGTGTGGTACTTCATGGGTTTCCTCCCGCATCGTGTCGGCGTACACCGACTGCTTGGTACGGAACGAATATCGACGGTGTGTCTACGTGTGACACGTTCCGAGTGAAGCAAACGGAGAACGCTCCCGAGCCTGCGTTTTATCGGGGGCGTTCTCCGTTTGGATTCACGAAGGGTTGTACCGGTTCAGGACAGGATGAATCCGGTCGCGACAATGCCGAGGACGAGGAAGATCGCGAAGACGGTTCCGGCGATCAACTCGTTACGACGTACCGCGCTCCACTCCTCGTACTCGTTACGTTCCTGCCGGTAGGCCGCGTTAATGACGGCTTGACGGTAGTTTGGGTCGTTCTGATCGGGTTCCTCTCGACGCACTACCGCTCTCATAGCTCAAGCTCCTCATCGGTGTACTCACGAGAAGGGATGAGGTCATGGGCGGCGCGGAGACCGGACGCCAGCGCTTGCGGCTCACGCGTGGGAGTGAAGTCACCACGCACGGCGGCGGCGACTGTTCTGTCAATCACGGAAGACACCTCACCTACCGTGGTCGGTGCAACACGTTGGAGCACTTCTTCCAGCTTCTCTTCGGAAGGCCCGTCCTCTGCGTATCCCTCTTCGGCTCGCGCTTGAGCGATTGCGGCCTTTGCGATGAGGTGCCAGAGCAACACATTGCTCTCGTCCTCGGTCGGAGGGCGTCGGTACGGTGCGAGTCTGTCGATGCGGTCCATGGTGTTCTCCTTCGTCGTGGTTTGGACGAAGGAGTCTCTAACGCGCGTAGCCAGAAAGTTGGCATAGCTGTGCTCTTGATGGGCTTCAAGAAGACTTCTGCTCTCGCGCACCGCGAACCGTGCCAGCGCTAGCGGCGCTGGACCCCGCGCTACCGGTTCGAGCAAGCTCGCCCCGTCAGCATGTCCCTGCGGGGACGTCTCGATTCATCGATTGGTTGTCACCGATGCGCTGTTTCGGTGGCTGCCGCCGTTGAGTCACTTCATCGTGGCGCGGCGCGTGATTGCTGTTACCTCAACCAGAGTTGAGGATGACGTACTTCGGGCGGTGCGTTGCGTCACCGGCTCGCTCTTCACTCTTCTCTTGGTTCAGAGCATCACCCCTTCGTTGCGGCGAGCCTGTCGTGCTGAGCACTCGTGCGGAGAATCACAAGCGAAAGGGTCACGGTCTACGTGACACGAGTCGAAGACCGTAGCGAAGCGAAGTGTCAAAGACTCAAGCGGTCCAGCGTGCCACGCTGGCGCGGTCCGCGGCGTCGCGGGTGTAAGTCACCGTTGGTGCTTACGACCACCGTCGTGTGCTCGATTCGATTGGTTCCCGTCGTCACGACGGGCTGTTGGAAGTCTTTGGAAAGTTTGTTAGCTCTCCCGCTTGTGTTCCCTCGCTCTCTGAAAAGAACCGCTTCCACCGCTGAACCCCCTCGCACTCGTGTATTCCACAGACAGTTTTTTGAGGAGATCGCTCACTGTCGTTTCTTCTTCGTAAGCGCCGCGATCTTCTGCCTTTCTGGCTGTCGTCGTCGCGGAGACCTAGACGGGCTAGGAACCATTCCCGGCAGAGGTACACCGGCACTCCCGTCTTCATCCCATGTTTCGTGCTTCTCTTGGGGCAGGTGAACCCCCTCAACTCTTTTACCTGGTACGCACCCAGTAACCGCATCATCGGAACTTGTGTAGTTGTTGGCGGAAAACACAAAGGAGTCCTAACCGAACGATCTAGCCGTGTCCTAATCCAGCAGTTCGTTCGGTTAGGACTCCGAATCGTTGAAAAGTAATATCAACATGGGTCCCGATCACCCGCACGGGGTCGTTTTACCGACATTTTTGGCTGAGTGACGAAAACTCCTTTGGCAAGAAAATCCGCAGAAAATCGGGAAAAACGGCTCGCCGGCTGTCCGCGTCGCCGCCCAAATCCGGATCGATCGACCGCCGCAAAAATGCCCCGTCGATTCGATGCGCCACCTACCCGCCAAACGCGCCACAACGCCGCCTGACGCCCGATAATCGCCGTGTCGCACAATCACGTCACCCCCGCTGCGCCGTCGTCGGATCGCCGCACAGCGACGTGTCGCACGCTCCTCGCGATGCACCCGCGTACACCGACTGCTCGCGTTGTCGGAGGTACGACGTACCGTGCTCCCGTGACTCCGGATCTGACCACGACGCCCCTGCCGCCGCGCTCACGCACGGATCACACGCCGCGGTGGGAGGTTCGGTTCGAGGGTAAGCGCATCGGATACCTCGAGGAGAAGAAGATCGGTCGTTCGTCATCGCGGTTCTTTCAGGCCTACGTACTCATCGGTGACCGCACGATCAACCTCGAACTCGACCCCTACTTTGAACAGCGTTGCGAGGTCATCCTGCAGACGTGGCGGGACCCGTCATCGAACGTCCACGCTCGCTACGCTCTGGGCCTCCCCGACCCGCGATGAGAGGTTGCTAGGTGGGTCTTCCACCGCGATACGTTGACACCATGGGGTTCGGGGAGAAGAAGAAGCTGACACGTGCCGATGTTGCGCGGGAGAGAGCCCAGGCTTACCGGGACGAAGGGTGGCAGATCCTTCTGGAGAAGCTCTCGTATATGTCCGAGGCCGAAGCTCACAACTATCTCGCACAGCACTACCTTGCTTTCTCATCCAAAGCGGGCGGCTTCATGGTCAACGCGGAAGGCTACATGGTCGATATCGGTCACGTAGTTCAGGACTCTCGCCATGTCAAAGACCTTCGCGAGATGCACGAGGAGTTCGCACGTTCCGCGGCTGCACGGGAACGAAGTCGTGCCGAGCGAGCCCACCTGAAGGCAGAAGAAGATGAGCAAGAGGAAGCCCGCGAACGCTCGCGTCAACTCCGTCAGCGCCTGCGGGCAGAGCAAGGACTCCCCCCGGAGGATAGGCCGACACAGCGTGAGCCGCGCACTCCCGAGCCCGCTGTGGGTGCACCGCGCCAGGACACAAGGCCCGCGTGGGACCTTCACGTTGAGCGTGAACAAGCAAAGCAGGAGGAGGTGCGCACGCGGCGAGCACAGGAGAAAGAAGCACGCCGCGCCGCACAAGACGCGAAGCGAGGTGCGATGCAACGGGCGCGAACGCACGCCTGCGTCGTCCTATCGCGAGTCTTGATTCAAGCAATGGCGTCCGCCGCGGAACACGGCGCCGACCCCGCTGAACAACGACTCATTGCACCTGAACGGTGAAGCACAACTTCAAGGGCGAGTAGGACCCTTTCGATAGTTCGCTATCTCAGCCTCGACTTCTGCCCGACGTTTCTCGGACTCCCTGGACTGCCACCAAGCGCCAGTACCTACAGTCGCCGCGGCGACACCACCGAGAAGCGCCGCAAACACGGCAATGAAATCCCCTCCGCTTGCAAGGAGGCCGGGGAAGAGAACCGTCAGCCCCCAGACCCCGGCGACTATCGCGACCCCAACCCCGAAACCCAAAGCCCAAAGCCAGAACTTTCTCCACCATGACGGCCCAGTGATGCGGGTAGCGATCCGCTCTGCGAGAAGGTCCCGAGCTGCGGCGAACCCGAGAGCTATTGGCTCCCCGGAGGGCAAACCAGCCAGGGCCTCGTTCATACCCTTGAGTCGCTTCAGCGCTGCGGACTCACCCCGCGTATTCCAGAAGGCGACTGCGATAGCACTCACTGCCCCTACCACGGCCACGATGAGTGGAACCCACTCTGCAAACGGGCTCGCGTCCTCCGCAGACTGATCGGCAGCCGCGTTCAACAGAGGCGCTGCTTGGAGGTAGCTGAAGCCACCGTCGCTACCGATCATGACCGTGGCCTCGCTTTGTGGTTCACGCAGGGATTGTGAGGCTTCGTGAGTGACTTGGAATTGGTGCGACACACCTCTCCAACCGGTGACCCGCAAGACGGACACGGACGTGAGAGGTCCATGAGGGCACGAAGGTCCCGCTCGTAACCGTCATAGAAGTCGTCTGCCGTAATGGAGCTCGCCGCTTCGATAGCCGCCTCGACCTGCGGACGGTTCTCTGCAATGAGGCGATGGAAGGCTGCGTGGTCGCGGAGCAAAGCCGCCATCATCGCCTCAGGCAACTCTTCACGCAGATAGCGTTGCATCGTTGGGAACGGTCGGGGCCCACCAAAGTCGCCGTTGAGTAGGAACGCCCCTTCGGCTCGGGCCTCCGCGATGTGCAGCATCTCGAGGTAGTGCAACTCGGTCGAGGTCCGCGCGCTCGCGAGGACTCGCTTCGTCAGCACCTCAGTACCGTGCCGACTGATTGCCTCGGTGATGTTTGTTCCGCTTCCGAAGTAGGACCGCACGTGCTCCCTGTCGAGCCGCGTGCTTTGGCCGATATAGGACCAGCCTTCGCGTCCGCAGTCCGTCCGGAAGACATAACCAACGGCGTCGGCGCTAATGATTGCCACTGGCAGCGTCGCCTTTACGCCCGTGCGATCAAAGAGCTTCGGGGTCAGGAGTGTATCCCGCCGCCTGCAGCTCTTTGAACAGCTTGGCCTTCACCTCTTCGATCTTGTCCTTGAAGGGGAGGTAGAGCAGTCCGTGTATGTCACTCGGCTTCTCGACGTCCTCCTGGTAGAGGATCGCGACTCGCTTTCGACCGAGATTCGCGAGAACCATGCCTAGTTCGAGAATGACATTCTGACGGGCTCGGGCCTGTGCCTTCGTTGCGTCCGTCTTGACGTGGCCTATGTCGTCAGGTGTGAGGAGGACACAAGCGTAACCAACGTCGCCCGACTGCCTCAGGTACCGTTCGAGCTTCTCAATGACCGTATCGCCAGCAGCCGGAAGGTTAGCCAGGATGATGGGCTTCAATCCCATCTTGCGCAGAAGCAGTTCGAGAGCATCGGTTGCCGCCGTGTCGTGCCCGTAGACCACGAAGACGTTCTTGTTCGGCCCGGGGGTGGGCTGAATGCCGACTCCTTCCGTGGGCTCAGGGTTCGGCACACCACCGTCCTTCCAGGCTTGCAGCTCTGCCAGTAGCGGAGTCTTCTTGCCCTGCGTTTGCACAGTCCCCGTGTGAAAGAAGTTGACGACCTCGCCGGACTTCGCCCTCACCTGGGTGCAGTGATCCTGCTCCTTGACCTCGTACTCGACGCCTCGTTGCGTGAGTAGCGCCTCAACTTCTGCCTGGTTCATCGTGTCCCCCCTACCGAAACCCCAGGTTATCCACTTCCGGTGCGGGCACCAGCGATGCGCACGTTTTTCTGGAAGCGAAGAACCGCCACTGGGGACAATCTGCAACTCCGCCCGGAACCCCCACCGCGGCGTGCTTACGATCCCCGGCTCGTCTGCGTGGAAGGCGGAGGAAATTTCGTTGCTCTCGCTTGCACTGCTGCCCTATGTTGAGCGCAAGACGGAGCACTCCGAGCCCGAACGAGCGTTTGCTGTCGCACGCTGTGACTGTCCGTGCCCGTCGACCGATCGAGCCAGTGGGGGAACAAGATATGTCGTCAATCAACGAACGTGTCCTAGCAGTAGCGAAGGCGCTCATTGCGGCCGTGTCCATGTCAGCGGCTGTCAACGCCACTGACGTTCGGGCGCAGGCCGCCCGCCTGCACAAGGAATACGCCGAGTACTCGCAGGTGCAGCTCACCACGAAGATTGCCTCCGAGATTAAGAAGCACCACCGCCCCGGAATTAGCGGCTCGCTGTAAGCGGCGCTCGACCAGCAACGAAGGGGACAGCGAAATTGGCACTCAAGACGGACGAAAGCAGCTTCAACACTCACCGCTCCGTGACAGAGCTGGGCCGAGCCTTGCAGGGCGTTTTGTCCCACGTGAAGGCTCAGTCCATCTCAGAGGTGGAGAGTACTAGCGGAGCGCTGGCGGCCTTTGACGACCGAGCCGAGATTCAGATTCTCGCTCAGGGCCAGAGCCTCCTGGGAGGCCAGTGGGCGGTTCAGGTCTATGTGTTCGATCGCGGAGAGCATCGCGAGGTTATTCTCGTAGCGCTCGGGGATGGCGGCTTTGCGCGAGCCTTCAACGGCGCCCGAAACACTCTCTCCCTTGGCGGCAGCGTCAAGAAGCGCGACGAGATTGGGTCACTCCTCAATCAGTGAAGCCTGCCCGCCTACGGCAGCAACAGAGGAAGGCTCCGACCTCGGTCGGAGCCTTCGCTGGTTGGGCGTTCAGTACTTCGTGCCGTTTGCCTCGTTGAAGGCGGCAACGACAGCCTTCGGAACAGCGCCGCGGTCGCTCTTTACGAGGCTGCTGATCTTCTCAGGCTGCTGCTTGGCCCAAGCGCGAATTTCCTTCGCGGGCACCGCCGGTCGCTTCGTCGGAGCGTTGCCGCTCACCGCCGCGTCGATGAACGGTGCGAGGGCGTCTTCCAACTTCTTACGGTTCGCTTCTCCGAGGTCAATCGTGAAGGAGCGGTTGCCGTAGGAGAACTTCACGGCTTCAACGCCGTCAGTCACGGAGGAGTCAAGGTCATCAATGAGAACGGTACGGGTAGCCATAACGGGAACAGTAGCACTTCAACTGAGCGATGGTCATCACATTGCGATGGCTACCCATGGCATACGTGGCGAGAGTTCCACGTCATGCCGCGTCGGCACTTCCATAGTCGATGACCCGCGTACACCGACTGCTCGTGAAGAACCAATGTCAACAAGTGTCAACAAATCGGTCCAGCGCATCAATCGACGGGCGGGAGCACAGCAGCGATGGCGCGCTCAATGTCCCTCTCTCGAACCCAAACTCGACCGTACGAGTCGGCGAAAGTGAAGATGCGTTCGTTCGGGTTGCGTCGTTGGTGGGCGTTGAAGACGCGGATCAACTCATTATTTCCAGGACCAGTTTTTGCCACGGCGACGAGGTGCGGGAACAGCGGGACAAGATCAACGTTCATGGGTGGAATATCGCCCGCCAGAACGCGCAGAATCGATTCTCCGCGCCTTTCTCGCCGTCAATGCGTCGCACTACCGGATTCGTCTCCCCGTCGTCAGATCGCCGCACAGCGACGTGTCACACCGACACTCCCGCCATCGATCCGCGTACACCGACTGCTCGACTCCGATAGATTGACCAATCGGACGCGCGACGGCGCGATGGGGGCAACAGCAATGAAGACAAGTTTCATCACCGGCAAAGACTTGACGCGCCGCCGCGGCTGGTCAACACACACGATCCAGCAGTTCTTGGGCGAACCGGACAAGCGGGAAGTGAAGCGCTTCCCCAACAAGACGTTCACAATCACGCTGTTCTCCGTTGAACGTGTAGAGGAAGCCGAAGAGAATCCAGAGTGGCAAGCACTAGCCGAAGGTCAGTACTTCGTTCGACGTAGAGCGGAACGAACCGAAACACGAGCCAACGCCATGGACCGTGTACGCAACTTCGATGTGAAGGTCCGAAACACAGAACTACCGCGAGACTTCCTCGTGCGCGCCGCCGTGGACAACTACAACGAGCGCAAGACGACGCTTCGCCAACGGCAGGGCAAGACGCCACACATTCCCGTTGACGCGGTGACCGGCGATCCTGCCACGATCACCCGCCTGACCCTCAACTACCTCCGTCACAACTTGACCAACTACGACTGGGCGATCAAGAAGCTCGCCGTGGCCGAGGGCACACCGGAGGAGTACCTGACTCTTCGTGGTCGGTTCTTCGATGCGTTGCGCCATCACTTCCCCGACTTTGCGGAACTTCTGACGGAGCAAGAGCATCGCGACTCGGCTCACGACGTGGAGTTGTACCGCAAGACCGTGCCGAAGGTCTGACACGCCCACCAGCGGTCACCAGAGCGAGTCTCCATCGCCTGAACGGAGAGCACGGACAAGCACACGGCCACGGCGGCGGCGAGTCCAGAGCGACACACAGCGACGTGTCACACTCTCTCCGCTTCATCGATCCGCGTACACCGACTGCTCATGCACCAACGACAAAGGGTCACGAACCGAAGCCCGTGACCCTTTGTGATGAGTGTTACTCGGCAACACCTCGCACGAATCTGATGACGAGGTTGTGCTCGTTCTGGTGAGCCGCTGAACCGCTCATGGTCGGAGCGAGAACGTTCGCGTCCACGGTGTTCTGCTTGACCGCACCGAAGAGACGGGACCCGTCACCGGAGCCGGTGTCACGCGAGGCGACGTAGCCGTTCGGAACAGAGTCGTTCTGGCCGAAGGTTGCGTAGCAGTCCACATCGATCTTCTGAGTGGCGGTACCGCTGACGGTGGTTGCTCCACGGTTTGCATCAAAACCGACCGTAGCGGGGAACGTCACGACGGTAGTCGGCTGGTACTCCCACTTGACGTTGAGCACGACCGGCGCGTCCTTCTCAGAGGCCCAAGTAGCGGCCACATTGAAGGTCTGGAATGCACCGGCGAGCTTCGTCGCCGTTGGACCTGAGAACGTTTGAATCGGACGGCTCGTGTCCGCGAGCGTGAAGTTCGTCTGCTGCGCCGGCTTTTGGTTGCCGCCGAACAGCTTCTCGGTACCGGTGGCGTTGACCGCCGACATTCTGAACTGTCCGCCACCCTTCACCGCATCAACGACCGAGTACGGCGTGCTGCCGTTCCACAGGCTCACGGTGGTAGCGATCGGTGCCTGCCCCTCGTAGTCAAGCGACGTGCCTTCGACCTTTGGGTAGGCCGTGTTCACCTTGATACGACGGTTGTCGTTGTCGCGGAACATCTCGAAGTAGCTTGAGTTGCTTTCCTTGAACCCCGCGCCACCCTTGGTGTAGCTGTCGCTGCGGTTCGAAGTGTTCGACAAGTTGCTCTTCGCTCCGTTGGCCGTGGATGCTCCCGCGCCGTTCGGATCGGTGAGGCATTGCGCGCCACAGTGCATGTCGTAGAAGCCGACCTGACCGGTTCGTGCGAGAGCCGCGTTCGTGTTCGTGTTCACGCCGAAGATCTTCGCGCTGGCAGCCGTGGGACGCTCGGTCCTCGAGGAGGTGTGAAGCACGGTGGTCACGCCATCCTCAACGCGGTTCTGGCTGATGATGTTGTAATCGCGACCGGCGAGACCGTAGGCGGCTAGCGCGGCGTCGAGTTCGTCGGGGTTGCAGTGCACGGAGACGATCTGCCAAAACGCGGTGTTCTGCGGCGTCACAAGACCAGCCGTGAGGCTGTGCGAACGGGTGCCGTTGTCCTCGCTCCACGATGACCACGCGTCGTAAACGCAGTTGGCCGGTTGAGCGAGCTCGCGTCCGTTTGTGCCCGCCTTGTAGTCACAGGTGTAGTTGCGGTGGCGGGACTCCAACCAGTTCTGGTTGAGCGTCACGGTTCGAGTGTTCGTGTGCTCGTTGACACTCAGCACACCACCTTCCGCGAGCCCTTCCTTGTTGGCCGCGTCGAGGTCGAGGTTGGCATGGCCTTCGGCGGCGTCACGAGCCAACGCCTGCTCTAGCTGCACGCGCTTCGCGTCGTAGTTGCCCTGACCGGAGGTAGCGATCTCGCGCACCAGGCGTCCGTAGTGGCTCTCCTTGGAGGACATTTGAGCGTGAAGGTTGTCTTTGCCGATGGGGTCTTTGCCCTGAGCATCGCGAATCTCAGGAGCCACAGAGGTGTTCCATGCCACGGGGCCGGAGACGGTCGCGGCGTCCGCACGAGCGCGCTGCTCCGACTGCGGCTTCGTGATGCGCTCCACGGGGTTGATAACGCAGATCACGTAGGTGCCACGGAAGTTCATGGATTCTGCGAACTGGTCAGCACGGTCACCGGTTACCGCGGTGCCTCCCCACGCGAACGTTCCTCCGGAGGAGTTCGGCTTGATCGGAATACCGCCACTAGCACCCAGGTAGTAGATGCGCACAAGGTTCGGCCCTTTGCACATGTCCAGAAGACCTTGACCACCGCTACTGCTAAGCACGAAGTAATCCGCGGCCTCTTCCTTGCTTCCGAGAGAAGGGTTGTGGTTTCTCATGTTCGAGAGCATGTAAGTCGAGTTCACAAGTTGGTCCCAGCGGTCCACATAGTTCCATCGACTGATTGCTCCCCAACTTCCGCCGCCACCGCCGCCGCCACCGCCGCCCGTTCCGGAACCACCGTCAAAGGCGGTTGCCGAAACAGCGGGGACGAGAACGAGTACGGAGGCGAGGATGAATGACGCTGCGATTGTCAACAGCGTCCGAAGTTTCCTTCCTCTGTGCATTCCTGCTTCTCCTTGAGATGAACGGCTATTGCCGTCGACTCGAATATCGAGCTACAGGAGTTTTTCTAACGCGCGGCAGAAGAAAGTCGCGTGCGCGAGCGTACACCGACTACCAGGAGCGGTACGTGTCATCGAATTCAGCGGAAGGCAGCGGCGAGGCTCACATCGAACTCGACCTCCACGAAGCCGACTGAGCAGAAGCGCACGTCTACAGAGAGGGGTCGACCGTCGCTCCCTCGAAGACACACGGGGTGAGTGGAACCCTTCCCATGGACCATTCCCACCACGGCAGATCAGGCCGCTCCTGCGGCGCGTAGACGTAGTGAACGCCAAGCCAACCGAAGTTGATCTGATGGGCGATGAAGTACGGCGGTTCGTAGAAGTGACCGTCCGACTCCGAGGGGTAGGCAAAGCCGTTCTCGATGAGGTTGAGACACAGGCGAAACTGAATGCGAACGAGAGCGTTCACCGACCGCCAATCGTCGCCACCGCTGACGAAGTTCGCCACCGTATCGGGCACCGCGACGCCATCAGCGTAGAGGCGCGAAAACTCCAGCTTGATCAACGCGCGGTACAGGTCCAACGGGTCGTGCTCAGCCGCGTGTGACACGTCCACGTACTCCTGTGCCACCACCTCCGCGTGGTGTTCTGCGAGCGTCACGAGGAAAGCATCAAGGGCCCGATCTTGGTCGCGTGAGACCGCATTGTTGCAGTTGGCGCACAGCACGAAGTTTTTCAGGTTCTGAGAGCCCACTCCCTGAGTGTGGAAGACCTCGCCGTCCCACGTACCGTGAACAAGCTCATTCCACGCTTCGGGGATGCGACGGAAATAGGAGGCAGGCCACTTGTGCTCTCCGGTCGTCGCCTCCGTGGTGCGACACATCCAGCACAGGTGCACTTCGCTCATGCTCTCGCGCCTGGATTAGGGGCGCAGGGGCAAAGTCTTGAGCACTGCCCCATGAAAGAGCCGAACCTCGCCAGACTCCATCAACACCGGCACAACGTTGATGTACTCCACATCGGTACCGTTGCCTCGCAAAATCCTGAAGTTCCCCGACTGAGGCCAGTGAAGAACGACGCCCTCATCACCTTCGGGAGTCTGGACAACAGGCGTAGGAAGCTTTTCGCTGCTCATGACCACAATCTAGCCATGGGCTCACCACCGAGCGCCAGGACGCATCTCACCGCTTCGGGATGACGGGCTCCGGCACCGGTCGTTCGCCGTTCACCTGCAACTTGAGGTCGCGCCATCGTTCCATCGCGAGACCGGCAGCGCGACCGCCTATTGAAACGGCGCTCACCATCCACTCCGTCTTCGTGGACATGACGCCGCTCATGATGTTGCCCTCAGAACCGGACTTAGAGAACTCAAGTACCGAAGCGCCGCGCCGAAACGAAGGATGTGTGAACCCACTCGCCAAACGCCACACCACCACGAGGCCGTCGTCCTTGAGGTTCATGGCCTCCCCCGCGGAACGGACGATCGCTTCCCAACTCGGCAATGTGCTTTCATACTCGACAGGCTTGATGCTGTTCGCTTCCGCGATGGCCCGAAGGTAGCCCTTGTGACGTTTCTGCCGACGAGCCTCCTTACGGAGAAGTTCTGCCGTCTCTGAAGCACTTCGTCCTTTCAAGGCACTTTTCGTCAACGCGCGTTCGTGGGCTAGTTCATCGTGCGCGGCCTGTAGACGTCTCAGCACGCGAGTACGGCGATCTTCCGGAGCCATCACCCACATCGCGAGACTCGCGCTCTCGATCTGTGCGCGCACCAGCGGGTAGAGGGCCATGATCGGGATGAGGAGCGATCCATCGTCGTCGCGAAGCATCGTCCGCATCGCGCGACCCAGATCTACCGCCTGCATGAGGCAGTAGCTCACGAAGTGATCCAGCTGCATCGGGTTCGTCGCGCGATTGTCAGCCGCTAACACTGATCGTTCCGGCGGCTCCGGTTTTTGGATGCGGTCGTAGTTGTCGCTCAGAGCAGCTTGCTTCTCCAAGATGTGCACGAAGAGGGTCGGTAGCTCGCCGCCCTCTTCAATCAACGAACCACCCACGCGTTCGACCTCCTCATCAGATCAGCCCCTTCGCGGCCCGATACGCCACTACGTCGAACGGCACCAACGGCGTAGTACCGGCCACGTAGAGCGGGTGACGGGGATGGCCCTTGTTCGTCAGCGTTCCGAGGTTCACCCAATCGCACCTGTAGGACGTCATCACCGCAAGCAGGTCAGCGAGTACAGGTTTGAGGAAGTCGCGGGAGTCGATGGTGTCGCCCCACGCCGCGAGAACCGTCAGGCGCCGTCCTTCAAGGACCGTGGCTACATGGCGTTCGTTCTCGGCTTTGAGCGCGTGGTCTAGCTGGAACGCAATGTCGAGCGGATCGGTTGCGATCTGCGGATAGACGTTGAGCATCGTCCAACTGTCGAAACCATTGGTCGTCGCGAAGCTGGTGACTCGGTTCACCGTTCGGTCAAGATCGTCCGGAACGGCGGTGCTCGGGTTAATGCCGACACACACCAACGGATTATTACCGACGGTAGCGAGGGTGAACCTCGCCGTGCCCTCCGCATTCCGTTCCCACAACCATTGCTTCATGAGCTACAGCGTGGCACGAACGGCGGCGGTATCTTTGAACCTCCGCCGTCGTCACGCTTCATCCATTGCGAAGCGTCCGACGCCACACCGGGGAAGGCTCAACGATGACCTACTGGCAGGCCGCACCGTCCACGTACAGCGACCGCCTCGAAGAGTTGGCGCAGACTCTAAGCGCCTGCCGTGACGCATTCCACGAGACCGCCAACGAGTTCCACTGGGAACCGGTAGAAGGGTCGGGCGCTGCCGACGCGGCTGCGGCCCTGCCGTCGCCTGATCCGGCAATCGATAAGCCGACAGGCGAAACCGGCCATCGCCTCATCACAGAGGCCATCCAGATCTTCCTCTTCAACTCCGCGGCGCACTTAGGAAGCTGGGCCGCGTTATTGCGTGCCGCGGAGGTGGTTGTGACTCCTTCGCTACTTTTACGCGCCGTGATCGAGAACTGCGCGCACGCAGTTTGGGTCGTGGGTGATGACCGCGAGGATGATCCGGACGCGCGTCTCGCGCGCGCATACCTGGAAGAACTGACGAGCGCCGAGCAAGCCAAGATGAACGCGGGCCGTCTGCGCGGCAAGAGTCATCCCACCCACACCCGCACAGCTGCCGCGTATAAGAAGGTCAAGGCGGACATTTCCGCCCGCTTCCCTGACTCGACTCCCGAGGAGCTCGACAAGTGGCGGCTTCACGGACAGAAGCTACCGAGCCTTGGGGAGGCGGTCGAGTGGATGTACGAGCTGACACGCTCCTTCGGCGGCACCATCAACGCAACGGTGGCCTCCGGAATGTACGGGCTGCTCTCGAACCTCACGCACCCGACCCTCTACACGGTGAGAGAAATGCGCGTGTGGACCAAGGACGAGAAGACAGGTCACAACGTGGCGAACGTCCACGTCACAATCGAGTCGGTCGAGAACGACGTTCGTGCAGCGCTTGCGGCCTTCTACAACGCTCTAAGCTACGTGACCGGCTATTACGACTGGCCTGAAACTGTACTCAGGACTCTCGAAGGCAAGATCGAAGCGGTGATCCCCGACTTCTTCATCGCCGCGCCAGGAAGCGACTGAAGACTAGGGCGTCGGCCGATCCACCGATGCAAGTGGACCAGCAGCGTTCTCGTACCGCTTCTCGCACTCGACACAGTTGATCAGTTCGCGAAGGTTTCCCTCCACCATGGAGGACCAGAGTTCGTCGTCCCAGTTATGGGGGCACTCAGCCTTCGTCAGTTCGCTCAGGCCCAGCGTCCAACCGGTGTGATCGTGGATGACATGGAAGTAGGGAGCACCGGTTCGGCGGAGCTCATCTAGCTCGTCCGGACCTCGTTGAAAGCCGTCCGGCAGAGCCAGTCGCGCTCGCTCGCAACCACCGCACCGACAGAGGCTCGCGACCCTCGCCTGCTCGGCTCGATGCTTCGCTTCCTCTGAAAGCTCGAGCCTCTCGATCACGGCCGAGGCGAGACGCTGACACTCATCGCAGTCGTAGGCCAGGTTTTCGACCTCTGAGTCGGAGCGAGCCGACTGCTCGTGAATCTCCCGCTGCCAGTCCTGATCGTCGTAAATGTGAGGGCACTTCGACTGAGCGGAAGCGAACGGGTGAGAGGTGTTGCCGTAGAGGTGGAAGGGCGGCAGGTTGCGCGCGTTCACGTAGTCGAAGAACTCATGAGACTCTGACGTATCCGGCCACGGACGAAGCGGGTGAGCGTCCATGGCCTCCTGGACTACAGCCTCGACCTCGACGCACACCGCACACATAGCCGCTTCTCCCCCATCGCGCTTCGGTTCAATGACCTTCAGCAACTGTATCCGCGTCCGGCACTCCCTCTGAGGACGTGTGACACCTCCTTGCTCGTAGACATTCCAACAGCGTGTGACACGTAGACGACGTGAACGTTCGCGTCATCGTGCCGATGAGTGTTCACACGATCGGCCAGGAGTCCAGAGAAAAACTGGGGCAGGGGTCCGGGGAAGCCTCTCCCCGCTCGCTTAAGAACGTTCGCGGCAACTCACGGAAGGTGTCGCAGTCCATAGTCGCGCCAATATGCTGAGGCCCATGAAGCAGCCGCCCGTAAAGGACATGATCAGCTTCACGGAGTCCTGGTGGGGAGCCCCACTTGACTCGACGCTCGTCGAGAGAATGCGTCGCGCCCCTTTCAAGCACCTCGAAGCTTTTCGCGCTGACTGGCCGTACCACTGGTCATTTTCCGGCGGTCGGCAGAGCAAGTTCCCTCGGTTGGAGCCTTTCGACCTACCTCCGCTGGATCCAGGCAAGCTCCGACCAGCACTACCTCGAGACATGGCGGGCGGTCTCGCCGGCCTAGTAGTCCTTCTCTACAGTGACTCGGTTGTTATCAGTAGTTCCTACGCCGCCCCATTCAGTCTGGAGGGACGCCTTTGGGAGGAGCGGGGGAAGAAGGAGAACAGTCGGATCGTCGAGTACGGCTTCGAGAACTTGGTGCGTCTCCGACCACTGATCGAGCGTGACCTGGTCTTCTTCACGAACGTCTCCAAAAATCCACCGTGGTCCACGCCAAGCCGCGACGAAAACTACGGGCTGGACGCCGCACTCAGACGGCGCTACCCCGAAATCACTGATGAGGACGTTCGCGCACTGGTCGGTGCCGACGATGCGCACGCACGCCTGCTGCATCTCGCGGCTCGACGCGAGGTAAGCCTCATCGCGATGAACGACTTCGAGAACGGTCTCTACTTCCACGGGTCGGACTTCGTTTGGAAGATGCTCGCGGGAGGTGACCCGAAGAGGCCTAAGCCGAAACCCGCGCACCTGAGCGCTTCGACACTAGTCCGCGCAGTGGTCCCGGACCTGCGCACGGCCACCAAGGAAATGGCACAGCTGCGTGACGACGAGGACCTCTTTCATGAGTGGCGTATCTCTCTTCGAGAGGCCGTCGCAATGGTGGGTGCCTTCGGCTCAGAGCCTGACGAACTGGCCGAGGCACGAGGCATTCTTGCTCACGAACTCGAAGCGTCCACCACGCGCCTACGGGCAGGGCTTGAGAAGACAAAGCTGACACAGCGACTCGCAAGCGGTCTGAGGGGCTTCGGCATAGGCGCGTCGAGCGCCCTGCTTACGTCCTTCGGCGACTCGCTCGGCGACCGACTACTCAACGTTGGATTGGGTGGTTTGCTTGGCGGCGCGGTGGACGTTGCGTCGACCTCGAAGTCCTCAACTCAAAGCGCGCGGCTTGTTGATGGCCTGGTATACGACTTTCGCGAGTTGCCCAGTTCGGGACCCGATAGCTGAACGTGGGCCACAATCTCACTCATCCCGCGTCGAGCGCTACGCGTGACACCTTCCATAAGAGCGCGCGTCGTCTACGTGTCGCACATTGTTGTTCGGCCGCGCGTGACGCTGCCGCTGCGGAGTGACCAACGACGAAGCCAGCGGTTCAGGTGCAACTTGGGGCAGGGGTCCGGGGAAGCCACTCCCCGCTCCCTTAAGATCAGGTAATCAGTAGGCACACATCTCTGTTGTCTACGACCATCGGTTGCACACGGACATGGTTTGGTCCGAGGGTGTCAAGTCGACTAACGATGAGTTGTCGAAGCCTTTCGAAGCTGTTCGAAGCACACCAACACTGCGATGTTGGAGCAGCACTCAGGGCGACCCCCTGAGAACGCCGTTGGGCGACCACCCAAACCCCGTCCACGGTAGCAAGGGTTATTGCTAGAAGCCTTTCGGCGGTTTCAAGAAGGGCCTCCGTCCTTGTCAGGCCTGGAGGCTGTTTTAGAAGTCCAGGAGTTCTGGTCAGCGAAGCTCCGGCGAAGCCGGCCACTCGCAACCATCCACGTATATCCGGTTTCTCATTGCGAAGTACGGGATTACGCGTGTCTCCTCGACTCAGCACGTACAGACCCACAGCCCGCGGCTGAGTCAAGCTGAGTCCCCCACCTCACGTACCAGCTGAGTCAGGCTGAGTACCCGTGCATGTCGATATTCCTCTCCTCAATCGCTATGGCCTTTTCATCGAGGCCCATCCTTCGAGGAGGAACAACATGCTCGATACAGCCATCAACCCGATGCTCGATGACGACGACGAGGTGACCACTGAAGTAGTCAACCCGATGCTCGAAGACGAGGAAGTATCTGTACTGCCGCAAACGCTGGAAGGTTCACGGGTCTTCGTCTCCCGGAGCGCCCCGTCGCGGTCGCTCCGGTACAGCCGGAAGCACCTGTCAAGATGACTCAGGCTCGAGCGCCCGTCGTCGCTGCACCCACTGTCGAAGTGACCACAGCGAAGAAGAAGCCGCACCGTCTGGGTGGACCAGTGGTCAAGCCGGAGAACATCGGCAAGGAGGGTTACGACTCTCTCGGACGTAAGAAGACCGGCAGTCCCCGATTCAAGCCGACTGAGAACGACGCTCTGTTCTGTGCACATCTTGCGAAATGGCGAGTCGCCTACGCGGACGACATGGGCGATCTTGCCTTCGCTGAGCAGCTACCGATGAACCCTGAGACCGGCGCTCCCGTGCTTCTGAAAGAGCGTGCGGTGACGAAGCGCCTTGAGCGTCTGCGCGCCAAGGGTTATGTGGCGACCAGGAACGACAAGCGCGGCAACGTGGCGTGGGGGGCGACTCTCGACGGCGTGGACCTTGCTCAGTCGTATGGCCTACTCGCCAACGCGAACGATGCTCACCCGAAGATTTTCACGGACATGGGTTGGATCGGCTCTGACCACTTCCTTCAGATCAGCCGTGTCGCTGCTCGCTTCGCGTCTCCTGCTGGCCTCTTCAAGGACACCCTCGGCATTGGTCCGGTGGAGCAATCCGCGATGCTCTCGGAGCACCAAGTGGGTTCGGCGTTCGCTCGTGCGACTGACCGTTGGGCCGCTCTCAAGAAGGACGGGCGCGAACTTGACTATCCGGCGTTCCGCGAGAGCGTGCTTGCGACGGCTCAGAAGAAGGTGGCGGAAGGGCGTCTCGCTTGGAACGAGATGCTTGCCGCCTATCCCATGCTCTGGATGCTAGGGAACTACGGCGAGGAGAAGCAGGCTCATCCCGTTGACCTCATCATCAACCGTGAAGCGCAACGCACTGGCCCTCACTCCGAGAGCATCGCGGTCGAGGTGGAGTTGAGCATCAAGCTCGCGGACGACTACGTGTCCCTGCTCCGCTCGTTCGCCAAAGAGCTTTCCACGCTCGCTGTCTTCGGGCACGTCGTCTACTTCGTGCCGACCAACAAGACCGGTCGCGACATTGAGAAGATGCTTCGCGCCGTTGACCGTTCCGAGGATCTGGGCCTGTTCGACAGTGGCCGCTTCCTCGTGCTTCCCATCTATAACCGTGATGGATCGAACCTCGAACTCAGAAGGAAGTTTGGTGATTGAAATGGACCAGTACATCGTTTGGATCGTGGTGGCCGTTGTCACCATCGCCGTCGTCGTGATCGGTGGACGTTTGCTCGCCTCGAAGATCATCAGCGCCTTCACGCGCCTCATGCAGGTTCCGGAAGAGCGCGCGGTGTTCCACCACAAGGTGGTTCTCCTCGAAAACACTCCGCTGGTTCAGGCTCTCGCTCCGGCGTCTGAGTTCACCCGCGAGTATGGCGAGGACGAGAAGCGCCGCGCGCCGCTGTTCTTCCTGAGCCCGTGGCCGCAAGCGCTCAAGGTGGCGTGGAAGAAGCACAAGGGTTCGTCTCGCTTCGTGGACGTCCGCGCACAGCTAAAGGCTGCTGCCGCTGACCTGACGGTGCGTGTGCTCGATGAGGAACGACAGCCACACAACTCCGGTGATGAGCACTTCTCGGTCATCGTGCCGTTGGGTGACCGCACCGAAGAAGAGGTCACGAAGCTCAAGCCGATGCTCAAGGCGAAGTTGGGGCTCTACTCCGTGGATGCTGCCCTCACCGACGACTACCTCGCGGTCGAGTTCGTGTGTCACACCGTCAAGCCGGTGGACGTGCTGCTCAACCGCAAGTTCGGCGTGTCGGTCTTGGACGAGAATCCGCCCGAGAGTTGGAAGAAGCTTCCCCTCGCGGTGGACCGCAACGAGGCGGCTCTAGCGGTCGCACTTCACCAGACCTACGTCTATGGCATGAGCGGTTCCGGAAAGGGGTCTGTGGTTCACGCCTACACCCGTCAGCTTGCTCACGAGGTACGCAAGGGCACGGTGAAGCTCTACGGCATTGACACCAAGAACGAGGACGTTGGCGTGTATCGCAACTCGCTTCTCCTCGAGGCGTTTGCGGATTCGGAGGAGTCTGCGGAAGACCTTATCGAGTTCTTCTACCAGAAGATGAAGGAGCGGGCTCGCGTGGTTCGTTCCCAAGACTTGAGCGCCGGTAAGACCGGAATGCGAGTCGAGTTGGGGCAGGACAACGCCGTGTGCGTTCTCATGATCGATGAGTTCATCGCGTTGCTTTTGGCCATGCAGTCCCGTAAGCGTTACGCCTACTACTTCGGCCTGTTGCAGCAGATCATGCTTGAAGGTCGCTCACTGGGATTCATCATCATTGCCGCCGGTCAGACCATGGACGAGGAACTTCTCAAACGCCTCCGTTCGCTATTCGTGGTCACCATCTCGCTCAAGGCAAAGAAGGCCTACTGGACTGCCGTCCTCTTCGACCTCGATGAGAACGACCCCGTTGCCATCGAAGCCGCACAGCTTGCGAACGCGACCGAGGGGAACGACTACGCAACCGCTGGCATTGGCTGGATTCGCGATGAGGAGAACGAGATAAGCAAGGTTCGCTTC
This sequence comes from Microbacterium sp., assembly GCA_031555335.1. Lineage (GTDB taxonomy): Bacteria > Actinomycetota > Actinomycetes > Actinomycetales > Microbacteriaceae > Microbacterium. The sequence goes on along the minus strand of JAVBUN010000083.1, from coordinate 4,699 downwards.
CCGTTCACGTCGGAACGCGACGTGCTCCTCATGCTTCGTGAGTGGGGTCTTCGTGAACCCGGTGAAGCAACGGAGTTCAGCGAGTGGAGAGCAACGCGCGGGCTCGCGTCCAAGGCCACACCGGCACGACGAGTCGAACCGGTCGCAAAGCCGGTAGCCGTTGCTCCAAAGGTCACTGCGGTTGAAGAGGCACCCGCACCGAAGGCGGTCGCCCGTCCGGTGAAGCCGAAGCCGCTTCCTGCACCGTCCGCTCCCCGCTCGCAGGTTGACGAGTTGATCGCGGTGAAGGAGTTTGACGACGCGAAGCTAGCCCGTGCCCGAGAGCGTGTCGCCGCGAAGCTCGAACAGGGTGACAGCGTGAAGGGCCGCGCGCTGCTCGACGCCATCGAAGCCGAACTCCGTATCCGTGCTCGCCTCGCCCAGTACGCACCGGTCAAGCCGCAGCCTCTTGACGATGCTCTGCCGCCGCTCAACTTCTGACGAGCCGCGTTAGAGAACTACCCGAAGGAGGTCACGATGACTAATCACAAGGAATGGGACGGAGACGACTCCGACTTCACGGCGGAGGAGTTGGCGGCCGCGATCGCTTCACGCCTTGCCTGGGACGCACAGGTTGACGAGTGGCAAAGGGAGGGCGACACGGAGTGGATTAACCACCGCCCGTTCGACCCCACGAGCACATAGGGGGTTCTGTGATGGGCGTTAAGAAGCGTAGACAATGGACAGGTCTCATTGATCCGCCCATCGTGGGCTATTGCCCGAACCCGAAGTGCGGGAAGGCGATCAACGAGATTGTGTTCCGCCGAAATGACCGAGTCGATCCAAGAGGCTTTGTATCCGGTGAGACCTACACCTGTGGCGTGTGCGATTACAGGTGGACACAATGACAAACCCCCGCCGATGCGTGAACATCGGCGGGGGCTGATCGGAGAAGCGATCTGATACACGAGGGCAACAACCTTCGACAACCGAATATCAGTGAAGGGCGGGTCACCATGACCCGCCCTTCTTCGTGTGATCCGCGTACACCGACTGCTCGCTACACGGGTCGGTGTGACACTTCGCTAGGACGCGATCTGCGCGCCGTGGTGTCGTGGTGACACATCGTGTCGATGACGACGTGGGAGGCGCGGAGACTCGAAGCCAGCGCCTCCCACGGGCGCACCAGCGCCTCAGTCGCTCACGTCGTACACGATGGGAGTTCCCCCAACGACCACTACACGCTTCACCTCTTTTCCGTCGCGCTTGCTCTCAGCGATCGTTTCGAGGAAGCGTGCGTGGTTCTCCGGTGAGACTACCTTTCGCCAGTCTTCCGACTCTTCCCACTGCGCGCGGTTCATGGTTGCCATTGGTCATCGCTCCTTCGTGGTGAGTCCGGACCAGAGACCGGTTCCGAACTCTTTGGTCTGTTGCCAGAGGTGGTTTAGTTGCTCGCCGACCCGCTCGCCGGTTTGGTTTGCCGGTGTCGTGGTCACCGGTTCATCAGTGGCCTCGCGACCGGCTTCGTCGTGGTCACGGTCCAGTGGTTCGGTGGTCTCGACGGGTGGTTGTGGCTCGATGGTCACGTTCACGATTGGTGCGGGTGGTTCACGCAAGAACGGCGTGGAAACCACGTAGGTCGCGAAGACTCCAAGGACTCCGACCGAAACCAATGTGATGAGCTTCTTGAAGACCGGCATGGACTGGAACCATAACCGGCTCTCTCACGGAGCACGACAACCACTCGGAAACCACTCGTGGTCACGTGGTTCATGCAAAAGCAAACCACCCGCGAACCGGTTGGCCCGCGGGTGGTTTCGTGGGTGGCTTCTAGCCGTGTGGTTCAGCCTTCGTCCTTGCAACCCGCCTCAAGGTCGCCTGCGGCTCGTCGGAGCTGTGGATCAGCTTTGGTGTCGATGGTGTCAAAGCAGAACGTAACCTCGTCGGTTGCGTAATCGTGTGATGCTGCGGCACTCACCGCCCACTTCGGGTCCCAATCCGCATCTTCGTAGACCTTGTTGACAATCTCATTCTGAAGTTGCATCAGCGCATCGTAGTGAGCGGGTGTGAAGCTTAGCCCTCTCTCAGCCGCGGTGATGAGGAAGTTCTGGTAGTGGGTCTCGCTGTTCGCTTTCATGCCGTTCCCGTTCGCAGTGCGTTGGATCGCTGGCCCTCCGGTGATACCGGCTATGGCTACGAGAATGCCAATGATGGCAACTGCGATGATGAGTTCGAGGAGAGTGAAGCCTTCCTCGTTGGACGCTCCTCTCTTCTGTGTGATGTTGCTGAGCACGTGTGTTCTCCTTGATCGGGTACGGCGTCCTATATCGCCGTCAAGGAGGTTTCTAACGAGTTCGGGAGACTTCTTGAGCCATGCTCTCCGGTCCCGCTAGACGAGTGCTTCTTCAGCAGTGGTCAGTCTTCGAGACGACTCCAAACGGTCATGGTCTCGTCGGTGGCCTCGATGACTAAGGCGCAATCGTCAAGCAGCCATTCATCGACGGTGACCGGCGGCACATCACGATCTACGAGGGTGTAGCGCTCATCGGTGTTGTCGGTCTTCAAGTACTGGTCGCCCTTGCTCATGATGTCTCCTGGGGTGAAAGCGATTGAGATATAGACCTCTCTAACGAGTCCAGCCAGAATGCTGACAAAGAAGTAGCCCCTCCCGGGAACGACCGTCGGGAGGGGCTACGTGCATGGACCGTTCGCCATGAGCTGTCTCAATCGCTTGAGGAGACACGGTTGCCGAGGGAATATCGGGTTACGCCGTTGAGCCGTCTCCCTCGTCGGGTACCGAGAACAGTTCCCAAAGACGTCTCAGCGATTCGGGACTGTCATCGACCTTGACCATGATGCTTCGCCACTCGTCGTCGCTCAACGGCTCGACCTCGGGATGGGGCTCGCGCCACACGATGTTCACGCGCTCTCGGAATGCCTGATCGAAACGCCCGCCAGTGAACCGACCGCGCGAAGCCTTCTGTACCCAAACAGCCTCGACCTCCGCACGGATCGCCGCTTGACGGTCTTCGAAGGAGGAGTCCTCCGTGTTGAGCGCTTGCGTGCGCATCCAGCCTTCTTCGCCACGGGAGGCGGGAACGGCAGTCTTCTCGCTGAGGAAGACGCTGCGCTCCTTTCGCAACTCCGCTCGCTGGTCTGAGAGCTTCGTCACCTGTGGGAACACCACCTCACCGGGAAGCTGATGCTTCGCGTGAGCCTCCATGAGTTCATCGATGCGTTCCGCGAGAGCGGCCAGTTCAGCTTCCTTCGGCCATACGCTCTCCGTCTCCGGTGCCACGTCGAGGCCGCGGTACGTGCGGGCGAACACGTACTCAAAAACTTCGCGAGATACGAGTTCTTCCACGCGGAGTGCGTTGATCGACAGGTGGTTGGAGGTCTTGCCGCTGTTGCAGCCATAAGTGCTTCGCGTCGGCGGTTCGTCACGCTGCCCGTAGAGGTTGCCCTTGCAAATCCCGCACTTCATAAGACCGGAGAGCAGCCACTTGCCTTCTTTGACACCACGACGGCTGCGCTGTTCGAGCTTCGCTAGTGCGGCTTCGCGATCCTCCATAGAGATGATCGGTTCCCAGTCCCCCATGATGATCTTCCCGTCTCCGTCGTAGAGCGGCTTGCCGTTCAGGCTCCGCACTCCCGCGGTCTTCCATCCCAGAAGCACGCGATGTACTGGCGTCCATCCCCAGTCGGACTTACCGTCCGTCGTGAGTACGCCTTCCGACTGCCATCGCTTGCGGATCGTCGTGATGGAGGCGCCCGTGAGCAAATCGTTGACGGCTTCTCGTATCAGCGCAACCTCATCGGCACGGTGTGTGCGCGCGTCCGCTTCGAAACCGAAGTGGCGGCGGTGCTGAATCCCTGGCTGACCCTCCATGGCCTTTTGAAGGTTCGTGCGCTTGATGCGTTCCGCGATGCGTTCCGATTCGGCGGTGTCTACCGACGCCTTGATACGCGCCACCATCCTGCCGTCAGCGGTGGACAGATCGTCGTTTCCGGACACCACCGTTTGGATGATGACGCCCTTGCCTTTGCCGAACGTCGTCTCCGTCTCTTCGTGGAGGCGGATCAAGTCTTCGAGCTCAAGCACCCGTCGTGTGATGCGAGAGTTCGAGTAGGCGATGATGTGCTGGAACTCTCCCGCTCTCGCCCGCGCGATCATGTCCGCGTAGGCGTGACGGATCTTCGCCTTAGCCGTGCGCGTCGATGCTCCAATGTCGTTGTCGATCTTCACGCCGACGACCTCGAGGCCCATCTTCGCCGCCAACGCGCGGCAGTCCTCTTCCTGACGCTGAACGCCCAACTCGTCGCCCTCGCGATCATCACTGATCCGGCAATAGATCATGGCCTTCGTCGTTCTCGACAAACGAACCCCCAGCTCAACGCCCCATCGGCGCGCCGTTGCGCGACCACGGGTGATACACGTCGACCGGCGACAATGGCAACATCGCCCCTCACCGATCGACCCCAACGGCTCGATCTTGACACATACTTTGACGACAACGTGCCAGGCCGTCGTCGCGTTCGTGATCGTCAAGCAGAGCTATCTCGATGCGCACTCGCCCGACGGGCTGGCGCAGACCCTTCGACGCTGGGTCGGCGAGCAGATCGGCCCGATCGCGCGCCCCCGCGACATCTACATCGTCGGCGAGCTACCGAAGACGCGCTCGGGAAAGATCATGCGACGACTCCTGCGAGACGTCGCCGA
>JAVBUN010000125.1:0-7179 GCA_031555335.1 Microbacterium sp. | reverse complement strand
GAGAGCGGCTCGGGGCCGGTCTGCAGCGAGAGGTACCAGAGCTGGTGGCTCGAGAGCTCCACCACGAGCACGTCGAATCCGGCGGGGTCGCGGACGGCGTCGAGGACGGGCACACCGATGTTGCCGCACGGCGCGGCGCGGAGCCCGCCCGCGGCGAGCATCGCCGCGGTGAGACCGGTCGTCGTCGTCTTGCCGTTCGTGCCGGTGATCAGCACCCAGTCGGCCGGTGTGCCGTCGGCGCGCACCACCTTGTCGCGGACACGCCACGCGAGCTCGATGTCGCCCCAGAGCGGCACGCCGCTCTGCTGCGCCCACGCGATGACGGGGTGCGCCGGCGCGAAGCCGGGTGAGGCGATGACGACGTCGGGCCGGTGCGCGGTGACCGCGGCCGGCACCGTGTCGAGCGGGCCGGTCCAGAGGTCGACGCCGATGACGGGGAGCAGGCGCGCGTACTCCTCGTCGGCACGCTCGCTGACGACGAGCACGTCGGCGCCGAGCTCGGCCAGCGTGTCGGCGACCGAGAATCCCGTGACCGAGAGGCCGAGCACGACCACGCGCAGCCCCGACCAGTCCGCGTGCCAGCTGGTGAGGGTGTCCAGACGCGACCCGGTCACGCGCGCACGAGCCATTCGACGTAGAAGAGGCCGACGCCGGTGAGCGCCAGGAGACCCGCGATGATCCACATCCGCACCACGATCGTGATCTCGAGCCAGCCGCGCATCTCGAGATGATGGTGGATCGGGCTCATGAGGAAGAGACGCTTGCCGCGGGTGAGCTTGAAGTAGGCGCGCTGCAGGATGACCGATCCCGAGGCGAGCACGTAGACGCCCGCGATCACGGCGAGCAGCAGCTCGGTGCGGGTGAGGATCGCCATCGCGGCGATCATGCCGCCGATCGACATCGACCCGACGTCGCCCATGAACACCTGCGCCTTGGGCGCGTTCCACCAGAGGAACCCGACGAGCGCGCCGATGAAGGCGGCCGCGATGATGGCCAGGTCGAACGGATCCCGCGTCTGGTAGCAGGCGTCCTGGAGTCCGCGTTCGATCGCCTCGATGTCGCACGGCTGCTTGAACTGCCAGAACGAGATGAGGGCGAGCGCACTCGTGACGAAGATGCCGGAGCCGGCGGCGAGGCCGTCGAGTCCGTCCGAGACGTTGACCGAGTTGGAGGCGGCCACACCGATGAACGCGATCCACGCGAGGTACAGCAGCCAGCCCACGATCAGCCCGAGCGCCATGAACGACAGCACCGGGATGTCGCGGAAGAGCGAGACGTACGGGCTCGCGGGAGTCTGTCCGTCGGCATTCGGGAAGTTCAGCGCGAGGATGCCGAAGGGCACGACGACGATGATCTGCCCCACGATCTTGCGCCATCCGCTGAGACCGAGGCTGTTCTGGCGGCGGACCTTCATGAAGTCGTCGATGAAGCCGACGACGCCGAAGCCCACCGTCATCCAGATGACGAGGAGTCCGGAGATCGTCGGCGGATTGCCCCCCGCGTAGGTGCCGATGAAGTAGCCGACCAGCGTGCCGGCGATGAAGATCGTGCCGCCCATAGTCGGGGTGCCGCGCTTCGCGCCGTGGCTCGGGTTGCGGACGTCCTCGGGGGTGCGGATCACCTGCCCCCAGCCCCATTTGCGGAACAGCCGCAGGAACACCGGGGTGAGAAAGAGCGTGAAGGCCAGCGAGATCGCCGCTGCGGTCAGAAGGGATCTCACGAGAACGATTCTCCCAGACGGTCGCCGAGGAACCGCAGCCCCGCCGAGTTCGACGACTTCACGAGCACCCGGTCGCCATCGCGGAGCTCCTGCATCAGGTAGTCGTACGCCTGGTCGGCGTCCGCGAAGAACACGGCCTCGTCGCTCCAGGAGCCCTCGGCGATGGCCGCGATGTACATGCGTCGCGCCTCGGCGCCGATGACGACGATCCGCGGGATCCGCAGCCGCACGGCGAGTTCGCCGATACGGTCGTGCTCCTCGCCCGCGAACTCGCCGAGCTCGCTCATGGCGCCGAGCACGGCGACCATCCGCTCGTCGGGCGCGGTGATCTGCGCGAGCGTGCGCAGGGCGGCGGTCATCGAATCCGGGCTCGCGTTGTAGGCGTCGTTGATGATCCGGATGCGGTCGGAGCCGAGCGGCTGCATCCGCCACCGTTCCGCGATCTCGACCTGTTCGAGCCGGGCGACGCTGTCGGCGGGGTCGATGCCGAGGGCGGTGGCGGCGGCCACGGCCGCCAGCGCGTTCATGACGTGGTGCGCGCCCAGCACGCGGAGCATCACGGGGTACGCCGCCCCGTCGACGGTCAGCGTGAACCGGGTGCCGTCCGCCGTGACCTCCACGTCGCTCGCGCGCACGTGCGCCTCGGGCGAGTGGCCGAACCAGCGCACCGCGGCATCCCGTTCCGCGGCGATGGGGGCCATGTCCCGCACCCGTGCGTCGTCGACGTTCAGGATGGCGAGTCCGCCCGGCCGGAGGGCGCGCACGAGCTCGGACTTGGCGTGGAAGGTCGCCTCGATCCCGCCGAAGCCGCCCGCGTGCGCCATGCCGACCATCAGCACGATGCCGATGTCGGGCTGTACGAGGCCCGCGAGGCGGGCGATCTCGCCCGGCGCGCTGGCGCCGAACTCGCTCACCAGGAAGCGGGTGTCGTCGCGGACGCGCAGCATCGTGAGCGGCGCGCCGACCTCGTTGTTGAACGACGCCCGGGGCGACACCGTCTCCCCCGCGGGCTCGAGGATGCGGGCGAGCATGTTCTTGGTCGTCGTCTTGCCGTTCGAACCGGTGATGCCGACGATGCGCAGATCGCCCCGCGCGCGGACCGTCGCCACGACCTCGCGGGCGAGGTCGGCGAGGGCGGCGACCGCATCCGGGACGACGATCTGCGAGACGTCGGCGGCGACGGGCCGCTCGACGATCGCGAGCGCGGCGCCCGCGGCGACCGCGGTGTCGACGAACAGATGGCCGTCGGTCGCCTCACCGGGCTTGGCGACGAAGATGTCGCCCGGGCCGATGTGGCGGGAGTCGGTGTCGACGGTGCCCTGCACGAGCGAGTCGGGCGTGTCCGATCCGGCGAGGCGGAGAGTGCCGCCGAGGACACGGGAGATGTGGGAGAGAGTGAGTGCGATCATGTCTGGTGCGGCGCGCGGCGCGTCAGCCGGTCTTCGGCAGCAGCACTGGCTGCGAGTCGGCGGGCATGACCCGGAACGTCTTCAGCACCTGGGTCATCGCCTGCTTGAATGCCGCCGCGTTGGCCGCTGACGACCTTACCCCAGTGGGCTGATCGAGGGTGACCGCCACCACGTACTGCGGGTCGTCGACCGGTGCCATGCCGATCATCGTCGTGAAGTACACGCCGTTCTTGTAGGCGCCGTTCTCCGAGATCTCACCGGTACCCGTCTTGATGCCCACGCGGTAGCCGTCGATGGCGATGGCCTTCGAGTTGCCGCCCTGCACGGCGACGTTCTCGAGCATCTCCTGCACCTGCTCCGCGGTGGAGGCGCTCACGACCTGCGCCGGCTCGCCGGCATCCGTCGCCTCGACCGTGCCGTCGGCGAGGGTGCAGGACTCGACGAGCGAGAGCGGCACCTTGAGGCCGTCGTTCGCGAGAGCCTGGTACGCCCCCACGAGCTGCGGCAGGGTGGTGGACACGCCCTGCCCGAACGACGTGTTGTAGAACGTCTGGTTGTCCCATTCCGAGACCGGGCGCAGGATGCCGGTCTGTTCGCCGGGGAAGTCCACCGCGGTGACCTGACCGATGCCGAAGCGCTGCAGGTAGTCGTAACGGGTCTGCGCGGACATCATGTCGGCGAACTTCGAGATGCCGACGTTCGACGAGTCGATGAGGACGCCGGCGAGGGTGTACGGCGTCGCGCCGTGCGAGATGGCGTCCGTCACGCGGGCGCCGTTCGGGAACGTCTCCCGCCCCGAGGCGGTGACGACGGTCGTGGGGGTCGCGACGCCGGAGTCGATCGCCGCCGCGGCCGTGAGCGCCTTGAAGGTCGAGCCGGGCTCGAATGTGCCGCGGAAGATGCGGGTGCTGCGGTCGTCCTCGCCGGAGGCCGAGACGTTGTTGGGGTCGACGGTCGGATAGTCAGCCGCCGCGCGGATCTTGCCCGTGGCCGCCTCGACCACCATGATCTGCCCGTGCTGCGCGCCCTGGTTCTGGGTCTGCTCGGCGATCAGCTGCTGGAGGTACCACTGCAGGTCGCGATCGATCGTGAGCGACAGCGTGCCGCCGTTCACCGCCGGGGTCTCCACCTCCGTACCCGGGATCACGACGCCGTCCTTGCCGCGCTGATAGGACCGCTCGCCGTTGGTCGCCGCCAGGCACGACTGCTGCGACCGCTCGAGCCCCTCCAGCGGTTCGTCGTCGGAGCCGACGAAGCCCACGAGGTTGCCGGCGACAGCGCCGTCCGGATAGGTGCGCGCCGGATGCTGCGACATGTGCAGGAACGGGATGCCGAGGTCCGCGAGCTGCCGGTACTTCTGCGTCGACAGGCCCTTCGTGAGCTCCGCGTACTGGCTGTCCGGGTTGACGGCGAGGGCGTCGGTGACGACCTTTTGCACCGCGTCCGGGGTCTGACCGGTGATCGCGCCGATCTCGGCGGACAGGGTGGGCCAGTCGACCTCGACCTTCTCGCCGTCCGCTCCGGTTCGCGTGATCGATCCGACCGTGCTCGGGTCGAGCTGCGCGTCGTACTGCAGGATGCTGCCCGCGAGCGTCTGGCCGTTCGTGTCGACGATGGATCCGCGCGTGCCGTAGAGCACGTTCTGGCCGCCCATGGCGATGCTGAGCGAATCGTCGACGTGCTCCCGGGCGCTGACCACCTGGATGTCGACGAGCCGGGCGACGAAGACGCCCACGACGGCCAGGACGACGGCCAGAGCGACGACGGTGCGGCGACGGGGGCTGCGGGTGCTTCTCGTCGTCATGGTGTCAGTGTGTCGTGGGAGTGGGCAGACCGTCGGTCAGCGACGGGGGTGTCGCGTTATCGGCGGCCGGATCGACCGGTGGCGCCTGCACGCCGTCGATCGTGGCATCCGGCGCGGTCACCAGAGGCGTCTCGGTGATGAGCGCGTTCGGCACGGAGCCACGCCCGAGCGCATCGATCGACGAGGTGTAGACGGACGCCTGCTGGGTGCCGAGCACGGCGCCGTCGCTGAGCCGCAGGTAGCTCGGCGACTCGTTGATGACCATGCCGAGCGCGGCGGCGTTCGCGGCGAGGTACTGGGGCGAGCTGAGCCCGGCGACCTCGTCGTAGAGGATCTGCTTCTGCCAGGTGAGCTCGCGCTGCTGCTGCGTGAGGGTGGACAGCTCGAACGTGCTCTGCGTCGACAGGACGGAGAAGAGCATCTGCGCACCCGCGATCGCGAGGGCGCCGGCCACCGCCAGCAGGCCGTACGCGAGGCGCGGGCGACGTCGGCGCGCACGGTGCTCGACCGGGCGGAGGATGCGGCCGGGATCGCGCTGCCCGGTCTCCTCCTCGAACGGGACCGGGGCGAGCAGCGGCCGGCCGTCCAGTGTCAGTGCGGTGCTCACGCGACCTCCCGGATGCGTTCGGCGGCGCGCAGGCGCACCGGGATCGCACGCGGGTTGCGCGCGCGTTCGTCGTTTCCGGCGAGTTCGGCACCCTTGACGAGCAGCCGGAATCGCGGCGCGTGGTCGGGGAGCTCGACCGGAAGGCCGGCGGGCGAGGTCGAGGCCGCCGCGTGCGCGAGCTCTCGCTTGACGAATCGGTCCTCGAGCGACTGGTAGGAGAGGACCACGATCCGGCCGCCCACGCGGAGGAGGTCGAGCGCTGCGGGGATCGCCTGCTCGAGCGCCCGGAGTTCGCCGTTGACTTCGATCCGCAGCGCCTGGAAGACGCGCTTGGCGGGGTGGCCGGCGTTCTTCAGGGCTGCGGGGGTCGCCGCATCGAGGATCTGCACGAGTCGGCCGGAACGCTCGAGCGGGGCATCCGCCCGTGCGGCGATGATCGCCCGGGCGTACCGCGCGGAGAGCTTCTCCTCGCCGTACCGCTCGAAGATGCGGCGCAGCTCACCCTCCGAGTACGTCGCGAGCACGTCGGCCGCGGTGAGTCCCGCGGTCTGGTCCATCCGCATGTCGAGCGGGGCGTCCTTCGCGTAGGCGAAGCCGCGCTCCGCTTCGTCGAGCTGCAGCGACGAGACGCCGAGATCGAACAGGATGCCGTCGACGCGGTCCGCACCCGCCTCGGCCACCGCCCGCGCGATGCCGTCGTAGACGGTGTGCACCAGCGAGATGCGGTCGGCGAAGGGGGCCAGGCGCTCTTCGGCGATGCGGAGCGCATCGGTGTCGCGGTCGAGGCCGATCAGATGCAGGCCCGGGAAGCGTTCGAGGAACGCCTCGCTGTGTCCTCCCATGCCGAGCGTCGCATCGACGAACACGGCACCGGGGCGCTCGAGCGCCGGTGCGAGCAGTTCGACGCAGCGGTCGAGCAGGACGGGGGTGTGGATGTCACGGAGGCTCATGATGTGGGGCCGGGTCCCTCGATCCCGATCCCCATCCGCTCGTCGACCTGGCGCCGGGGAAGTGCGTCAGGGCGGGGGCGGCTGGGAGTCGGGACCGAGGGCTCAGAACAGGCCCGGGATCACCTCCTGCTCGAGCTCGGCGAACGCGGATTCATTGCTCTCCGCGTAGGCGTTCCAGGCGTCGGCGTTCCAGATCTCGGCGTGCGCGCCGACACCGGTCAGCACGAGGTCGCGCTCCAGTCCCGCGTAGGCGCGCAGCGCCGGCGGGATCGTGACGCGGTTCTGGCTGTCTGGCTTCTCGGCGCTCGCCCCGGAGAGGAACATGCGCAGGAAGTCGCGCGCCTGCTTGTTGGCGAGCGGGGCTTCGCGGATGCGCTCGTGCACGCGCTCGAATTCCTGCGTGCTGAAGACGTAGAGGCAGCGGTCCTGACCGCGCGTGATGACGACGCCGCCGCCGAGGTCGTCGCGGAACTTGGACGGGAGGATGACGCGGCCCTTGTCATCGAGCTTGGGAGTATGCGTGCCAAGAAGCATCGGCCACCACCCCCTTCGTCCGGCCCCCGACGGGATACCCGCCACTTTACTCCACTTTCCTCCACTTCGTAACCCTCGACGACCACAGGGCATGAAAAAAGCACCGACCCTGAGGTCGGTGCTGAGGTGGTGCTGGGGGCGGCTAGGGGCCTTCC
>JAVBUN010000259.1:0-8272 GCA_031555335.1 Microbacterium sp. | reverse complement strand
TCCGCGTCGCGTTGCGCCCCCACGTGGTGACCGCCATCGATCTGCACCACGAGTCGTTCGCCGATGAGGACGTCTACCCGGTGGCCGGCGATCCACACCTGCGCGGTGATCGGAAGCCGCAACCACCGCAATCGACCGAGGAAGAACGTCTCGAGTCCGGAATCCGACCAGGGCGACGCGGATTCGATCATCGCCAGGGCCGTGGCATCGAACGGCAAGCGGAGCGCCGCCGAGTTGTCGATGACGCGCTGTCGCAGGGCGGACTCCACGATCGCGCGAGCGTGTTCCTCCGGCTGGCATGCGATAACCAGCGCGAGCACGTTCTCGACCTCGTCGAACAGCACATCGGGATGCCTCGGCACCACCGGATGCGCCCAGTGCACCACCGTGCCCACCGCGACATGCGGGCTCGGCCCGTGCGGGGATGCCGCGACGTGCGGCGGCTCGTTTCCGAGCACCCACAGCCCGAGCCGCCTGGCCTGCGTGACGCAGGAGACCACGACGCCCTCACGCGCGGCGGCGACAGCGAGTGGCTCGGCATCCGGCAGTGCCACCCAGACACGACGGATGCGGATCAGCAGGTTCTCATCGACCAATGCGCGGATCGTGCGGTGAGTGTGTCCGCGCGCGACGAGCGCGGTGCTGCGCATCACACCGCCCCCGACGCGGACGGCCTCCAACACCGCCAACCCCTCGCCGCCGATCATCACCGCACCATCGTCTCCGTGGCCCGCGTGCGGCGGGCCGACACTTCACCGGTCCGTGCACAACGCGTGCGTGCAGCGCGCTGTGGAGGCGACGATCGCCATCACCGCCGCCGCGCGAGGGGCCGGGGCCGGGGCCGGGGCCGGCACGAGCTCCCGGTCCCGCTGGCGGCGCCCCCACCGCATCCACCGCATCCGCTGTCGCGGGATTGGTTGCCGCCACATCCGACCCCACCGCATCCGTTGCCACCGCATCCGTTGTCACGGGATTCGGGTATCTCACGAGATTCGGGCCGATGGGGCCGCCACCCCCCGAACCTCGTGACATCCCCGAATCTCGTCACCGGTGCGCCGCGCATGGGCCCCCACCGGCCACGCACCGGACCCGCCACGCACCGAACCGCACGGGGCCACACACCGGACCCCGCCGGCGCACGGGCCTCGCCACGCACCGGACCCCGCCGGCGCACGGGACCGGCCGCGCACGGGACCGGCCACGCACCAGACCGCCACGCACCGGACCCGCCCCGCACCAGACCCCGCCACCCATCGGACCCACCGCGACCGCCGCCCACCGATCCGGCTCACCGCCCCGAGCCCGCCGCCCCGGTAGACTGACGCCGGTTCCACACCACACTCAGGCACGCTCACACAGTGCCGCACATATCGAGGAGACACCCATGGCCGAAATTCCCGACAAGCCGGCGCTCGAGGGCCTCGAGAAGAAGTGGGACTCCACGTGGGCCGAACGAGGCACGTACCTGTTCGATCGGGATGCGGCCACGGCTTCGGGCCGCGGCGGCGTGTTCTCCGTTGACACTCCCCCGCCGACCGCATCCGGGTCGCTGCACATCGGTCACGTCTTCTCGTTCACGCACACCGACCTGAAGGCCCGGTTCGAGCGGATGCGGGGCAAGACCGTCTTCTACCCGATGGGCTGGGACGACAACGGCCTGCCCACCGAACGTCGCGTGCAGAACTACTACGGCGTGCGCTGCGACCCCTCGCTGCCGTTCGACCCCGACTTCACGCCCCCGTTCGAGGGCGGCGACAACAAGTCGAGCCGCGCGGCCGACCAGATCCCGATCAGCCGCCGCAACTTCATCGACCTGTGCGAGCGCCTGACCGTCGAGGACGAGAAGCAGTTCGAGGAGCTGTTCCGCCAGCTCGGGCTCAGCGTCGACTGGACCCAGACGTATCGGACGATCTCGGACGACACCATCCGAGTCAGCCAGCTCGCGTTCCTGCGCAACCTCGAGCGCGGCGAGGCCTACCAGGCGCTCGCGCCGACCCTCTGGGACATCGACTTCCGCTCGGCGATCGCCCAGGCCGAGCTCGAGGACCGCGAACAGCCGAGCGCCTACCACCGGCTCGCCTTCCACCGCACCGACGGCGAGGGCGATGTGCTCATCGAGACGACACGCCCCGAGCTGCTCGCGGCGTGCGTCGGCCTCGTGGCGCACCCGGGCGACGAGCGTTACCAGGCGCTCTTCGGCTCGACGGTGCGCACGCCGCTGTTCGATGTCGAGGTGCCGGTGCTCGCGCACCCGCTCGCCCAGCCCGACAAGGGCTCGGGAATCGCCATGATCTGTACCTTCGGCGATGTCACCGACATCATCTGGTGGCGGGAGCTGGACCTTCCCAACCGCACGATCATCGGCAAGGACGGCCGCATCGTCGCCGACGCCCCCGAGGCGATCACCACGGATGCGGCGCGCGCGGCCTATGCCGAGATCGCCGGCAAGACGGTGTTCAGCGCCAAGAAGCGGGTCGTGGAACTGCTGCAGGAGTCGGGCGAGCTGCTCGAGGTCTCGAAGCCGTTCACGCACGCCGTGAAGTTCTTCGAGAAGGGCGACCGCCCGCTCGAGATCGTCTCGACCCGGCAGTGGTACCTGCGCAACGGCGCCCGCGACGCGGGGCTGCGCGATCGACTCATCGCCCTCGGCCAGGAGATCGACTGGCACCCCGACTTCATGCGCGTGCGCTACGAGAACTGGACGAACGGACTCACCGGAGACTGGCTCGTCTCGCGACAGCGCTTCTTCGGGGTGCCGATCCCGATCTGGTACGGACTCGACGAGAACGGCGAGCGGGACTACGACCGGGTCTACACGCCCGAGCTCGCGCAGCTCCCCGTCGACCCGACGACCGACGTCCCCGCCGGATTCACCGAGGAGCAGCGAGGCGTGCCGGGCGGGTTCGACGCCGAGCAGGACATCTTCGACACCTGGGCGACCTCGTCGCTCACGCCGCAGCTCGCGGGCGGCTGGCAGCGCGACGACGAGCTCTGGAACCTGGTCGCGCCGTTCGACCTGCGCCCGCAGGGGCAGGACATCATCCGCACCTGGCTCTTCTCCACGCTCCTGCGCAGCGCTCTCGAGGACGACCGCGTGCCGTGGACGGATGCTGCCATCTCCGGCTTCATCGTGGACCCGGACCGCAAGAAGATGTCGAAGTCCAAGGGCAACGTGGTGACCCCCGCAGCGATCCTCGAGCAGCACGGCTCGGATGCGGTGCGCTACTGGGCGGCGTCGAGCCGGCTCGGCACGGATGCGGCGTTCGACCCGCAGAACCCGACGCAGATCAAGATCGGTCGGCGCCTCGCGATCAAGGTGCTGAACGCGGCGAAGTTCGTGCTGTCGTTCCCCGTCCCCGAAGGCGCGCGCATCACGCACGCCGTGGACGCGTCGATGCTCGCCACCCTGAACGGCGTGATTCGCGACGCGACGCGCGCGTTCGAGCAGTACGACCACGCGCGGGCGCTCGAGATCACCGAGGCGTTCTTCTGGACCTTCTGCGACGACTACCTCGAGCTCGTCAAGGAGCGCGCGTACAACCAGGCCGACAGCGGGCAGGCATCCGCCGCCCTGGCACTGCGGATCGCCCTCGAGACCCTGTTGCGCCTGCTCGCGCCCGTGCTCTCGTTCGCCACCGAAGAGGCGTGGTCATGGTTCCACGACGACTCGGTCCACGTCGCGGCATGGCCGGAACCCCTCGACATCGACGGCGACCCGGTCGTGCTCACCGCGGTCAGCGAGGCGCTGATCGGCATCCGTCGGGCCAAGACCGAGGCCAAGGCGTCCCAGAAGACCCCGGTCGCCCGCCTCGTGCTCGGAGCGCCCGCCGCCGTCCGCGATGCCCTCGCGTCGACGGACGGCGACCTGAAGGCCGTCGGCCGCATCGCCGACCTCGCATTCGCGGATGCGGACGCGATCGCGGTCCACGATCTCGAATTCGCTCCCCAGGAGGACTGACATGCAACTCGGAACACGCTGGAACGCCATGACCGAGCCTCCCGCATCCGTGCCTGCCGCGCTGCGGTCGCAGATCGCGGCCGTCGAGAAGCTGCTGACGGCCGACCAGGTGGCGGCGCAGCCGACGCCGCGCTGGACGCTGACCTGGCTCGAGGGACGACCGGTCGCCGAGCTCGACACGGGAGTGATCGTGTCGCTCGACGCGCAGGGGCAGGCCGTCGTCCGACACGACGCCGACGACGAGTTCGCCTGAGCGCCGGGAGACGGTGACGATATGACGACGGATGCGGCGAACCCGCTGCTCGCCCCCAGCGATCTGCCCTACGGGCTCCCCCGTTACGCCGACATCCGCCCCGCGCACTACCTGCCGGCGTTCGAGCGGGCGTTCGCCGCGCACCGTGCGGAGATCGAGTCGATCGCGACGGATCCGGATGAGCCCTCGTTCGAGAACACCCTCGCGGCGCTGGAGCGGAGCGGTGAGCTCCTCGACCGGGTGTCGCGGACGTTCTACACCGTGTCATCCGCCCACGCGACGCCCGAGATACAGAAGATCGAGGAGACGCTGGCACCGCTCATGGCGGCGCATGCCGACGCCGTGCAGCTCGACGCCCGGCTGTTCGGCCGGGTCGCCGCCGTGCACGAGCGCCTGGCCGATCTCGATCTGGACGCCGAGCAGCGTTATCTCGTCGAGCGGAGATTCCGTGAGATGTCCCACGCCGGAGCGGGTCTGGATGCGGAGTCGAAGGAGCGTGTCACCGCACTCAATCAGCGCCTCTCGACGCTCACGACGGCGTTCGAGAAGAACCTGCTCACCGAGACCAACGAGCTGGCGGTCGTGTTCGACGATCCCGCCGAGCTCGACGGACTCACCGTCGGCGAACTCGCCGCGACCGCCCAGGCGGCACGCGAGCGCGGACTCGACGGGAAGCACCTGGTCACGCTCACGTTGTTCACGGGGCACCCGTACCTGTCGTCACTGACGCGTCGCGAATCCCGCGAGCGATTGATGCTCGCGTCCCGCTCCCGTGCGTCGCGCGGCAACGCGCACGACAACGGCCCTGTCCTCCGCGAGATCGTTCGGTTGCGGGCCGAGCGGGCCGCGCTCCTCGGCTACCGGTCGCACGCGGCCTACGTCACCGCCGACGAGACGGCGGGAAGCCCCGGCGCGGTGCGCGATCTGCTGTTCCGGCTCGCGGTTCCCGCCGCACGGAACGCCCGCCGCGAGGCGGACGCCCTGCAGCGGATGATCGATGCGGAGCCCGAGCCTTTCCCGCTGGCCGCACACGACTGGGCGTTCTACACCGAGAAGGTGCGCGCGGCCGAGTACGACCTCGATCGCGCCGCCCTGCGGCCCTGGTTCGAGGCCGAGCGTGTGCTGCGAGACGGAGTGTTCCGCGCAGCGACGGAGTTGTACGGCATCACGTTCGACGAGCGCACCGACCTGCGGGCCTACCACGACGGGGCACGTGTGTTCGAGGTGTTCGAACCCGACGGCGCACCGCTCGGGCTCTACGTCCTGGACCTGTACACGCGAGACACCAAGCGCGGCGGGGCGTGGATGAATTCGATCGTGTCGCAGTCCCGCCTGCGCGGCACCGCACCGGTCGTCGTGAACAACCTGAACGTGTCACCGCCCACCGCGGGTATGCCGACGCTCCTCACGCTCGACGAGGTCACGACGCTCTTCCACGAATTCGGTCATGCGCTGCACGGGCTCTTCGCCACCGTGACCTATCCGCACTTCGCCGGCACGGCGGTGTTCCGGGACTTCGTCGAGTTCCCGAGCCAGGTGAACGAGATGTGGATCTTCTGGCCCGAGATCCTGGCAGCATACGCGCGGCACGTCGACACCGACGAGCCGTTGCCGGCCGATGTCGTCGCCAAGCTCACCGCATCCGAGACCTTCAACCAGGGATTCGCAACGAGCGAGTACCTCGCGGCCTCCTGGCTGGACCAGGCATGGCACAGCCTCGATCCGGATGCGGCCGCGGCGACGACCGACGTGGGCGCGTTCGAGGCCGGAGCGCTCACCGAGATCGGCCTCGATCATCCGGCGGTGCCGACGCGGTACTCGTCCACCTATTTCGCGCACGTCTTCTCCGGCGGTTACAGCGCCGGCTATTACTCCTATATCTGGAGCGAAGTGCTCGACGCGGACACGGTCGAGTGGTTCCGCGAGAACGGCGGACTCACGCGCGCGAACGGCGATCGTTTCCGATCCCGGCTGCTCGGCGTCGGCGGCTCGAAGGATCCGCTCGCGGCGTATCGCGATTTCCGGGGACGGGATGCGGACATCGCGCCGCTGCTCCGGCGCCGCGGCCTGGAGTCCTGACCGCGGACCCCGCGTCAGCGCCAGCCGAGGAGTTGTCTCACGACCTTCTGCGATGCCGGCGACCCGTCGTTCTTGATGCCGAGCAGTTTCTCGCGCGAGACGAGGACCCCCTCCGCCGCGAAACGCTCGTCGAGGGCGGCCACCGCACGCCGCACGAGCGGATAGGCATCGTTGCTGTCGGACCCACCCCGGATCGAGACATGCGGGTACACGACGAGCTCGGTCCCGTCAGAGGTGGCGCGCGCGCACGCGACGACGAGAGTCGGCGTCGCGCCGCGCCAGAACCGGGGAAAGAACTCGAGCCCGGTGTCTTCGACGAGACCCGCGATGATCCCCCGCTTCCAGGACTTCCGCACGTCGCCGAGCCGCAGGTCCTGTGCGAGCCATTCCGAGCCCTCGTCCTGCAGCCGCCTGCGGAAGGTGTCGTCGCCGGGCGCGAATCCCTCCTCCTGCAGGCGGTCGACGGCCGCACTCAACGCCGCGGCCGGGTCGATGCGTACGACGAACCGGGCGCCGCCGCGCGTCAACCCGTTCCATCGCACCGGCGCGATCCGCATGTCGGCGCCGTCACCGCGCGCGGTGATCGGGGCTCGTTGCGCAGCGGCGTGCTTGTCGGGCTCTGCCATCGTCACAGACCCCAGGCCCGCCCGACGGCGTCGTCCGCGTCGCGGTAGGCCGTGGCGGCGGTGCGCGCCGCCTCGGCTGCCGCGTGCGCGACACCGGCGACGGTCTTCATCTGAGCGAGCCAGCGGTCCTGGGCGCTCTCGTAGGCGTCGGCGGCGTCACCCGTCCATCCGCCGAGCAGCTGCCGCTCCCCGCCCTGCAGGGCGAGCAGTTCTGCTTCGATCCCCTTCGCGCCCGCATCGATCGCGGCTGCGGTCGCATCGACCCGATCGGGGGTGACGGTGATGTCTGTCATGGTCGCGGCCTCCTCATTCGATCCGGTTCAGGGCCTGCAGAGCATCATGAATGCGCTGCGCGGCCGCCTCGTAGCGTTCCCGGGACTCGGCCAGGGTCTGTTCGAAGATCTCATCGGGCGTCGGCGGTGCGCCGCCGTCCTCATCGTCGCCCTCTGACCAGGACTCGCGCAACGCCGTGAGATTGCGGGTGGAGAGTTCCCGGAGCTTTTCGGCTTCCACGGAGGTGTCCTCGCCGGAGAACACCGCCTCGAGGCTCGTCTGGCCGAGATCGATACGCGACTGGACGGACCGCCATTCCGGTCCGAGTTCGCCGGCGCGGGCGCGGTCGGCGCGCATCCGGTCGGCCTCCGCCATCGCTTCTTGCTCGTCGTGCTCCACGAGGGCCTGACGTTCGTCGTCCTCCTGCAGGAGCCGCATGAACTGCTCGGCCATATCTCGGAAGTCACCGGTGAGTCGGACGTCGTCCGCACCGCGCGAGGATCCCTGTCGATCTGCGTCCATCGTCACACCCTCGCCGCCGCGCCACGGGCGAGGCCCTCGTAGAGATCCGCCATCCGCATCGCATTGTCGACGACGCCGCCGATGTTTCCCACCATCCCCGACACGAGGTCGTAGATCATGTTGATCCACTTGTAGGCCCATCGGGCGTCCTGGATGAGGTCGTACACCGCGATGCCGGACTCGATCAGGGCGACCGCCCACCCTGCGATCGGCACGGCCGCCTCGGCCGCGATGCGCAGCAGCTTCTGCGCGAGCCGGTCGAGAATCTTCAGGATCTTGCCGACGGCCTCCTTGCAGAGCAGGATCAGCACCTTTATCGAGGTGGCAACCGTGCCGGCGGGGCCGGTGGCGGCGGTGTGGGCCTGCGACATGACGGCGGCCGCGGCGGCGAACGCCTCGGATCCCTTTCCCGTCCAGGACGCCATCGGGGGCAGCAGCGCCATGGCGTTCTGACCGATACCGCTCATCGCGTCGCCGGCGTGGGTCCACGCGAACTGCGCCTCGCGCATGCGCTCCCAGTCACCCGAGAAGGGCTTGGTGACCTCTTCGAGCAGCGAGTAT
>JAVBUN010000150.1:0-4388 GCA_031555335.1 Microbacterium sp. | reverse complement strand
GGAAGGGTCGCGTCGACCTCGTAGAGCAGCGCCTGCGCGTTGATGAGCCCCGCGCCCACGGAGTTCTCGGCGGCGATCGTCGGGTACGGCGCCGGGATCGGTGTCGCGGTCTTCGCGAGCAGTTCGTGCACCTGGGCGGGGGTGAGGGCGGGGTTTAGCTGCAGCGCGAGGGCGACGACGGCGCCGGCGGTGGGGGTCGCCGCCGAGGTGCCGTCGAACGCGAAGATTCCCGGTGTGCCCGTCGCCGCGCCATCGATGACGTTCTGCCGCTCGCCGTCGACCGACAGGATGTTCGGCTTCTGCAGCACCCGGGGAGCGGGCAGCGCGCTCGCGGCGGGGCCGCCGGCGACCTGCGGCTCGAAGTGGTAGGTGACCGGTCCGAGGGAGCTGAAGTTCTCGACGCGGTCGTCGTCGAACGCACCGGATGCGGCGACCGTGATCGCCGCCGGCGCGCCGTTGTGGCCGACGATGGAACGGCCGACCGTGTCGGTGCCCTCCGACCTCCACCGGTCGGAGTTGACGGCCCACTGGTAGCCGTCGGTGATCGAGGTGAAGCCGATCGCGGGCTGGATCTGCGTCGCCGGGTCGGTGCTGTCGGTCACGCGCACGATCGAGAGGGACAGGGTGACCTGGGCGTCCGGATCGGCGGGGTCGAGGATGAAGAGCACATTGCCGATGCGCATCGGGTCGCCCGCGATGCGCTCCTCGAGCGGCATGGCGACGAGGTCGCCCGACGTGCCGGTGCCGAGATCGATGTCGGTGATGTTCGTGGTGGCGAACAGTTCGAAGTCGGCGCCCGCCCCGGCGAACGGCTCGGCCCACTGCATCACGAGCTCCAGCTCGGCGAGATCGAACACGGGTCCGCCCGCGGCGAGCTCCGAGCTCGTCGACGGCAGTTCGCCGGTGTCGACGGTGTAGGTGAGCACGGGCTGCTCGAGCGCGCCGGGGTCGAGGTCCATGCAGTCGTAGCCGTACGGTGCCGCAAGCGTTCCGAGCTGGGCGTCGATGGCGTCGCCGCAGTCGACCGGGCGGAACGACGTGGTCTCCCAGGCGCCGATCGGGGTGGCCTCCTGGCCGGGCAGCGGGTCCGTCGCGACGACCGTGTTGTTGCCCGCGGCCGACAGATAGGTGATCCCGGCGTCGACGACCTCCGCGATCTTCGTGCTCGTGGGCGCCTGCTGGTAGAACGGCTCGCTGTCGGAGATGATGTCGTCGACGATCACGTCGACCCCCTGCGCCTGCAGCAGGCCGATCGCCCCCTCGACGTCCTCGACGCCGATGCCGGCCGAGGCGAAGTACAGCTGGGCGCCCGGCGCGACGGCGTGCACGAGCTGCGCCATCGCGCGCCCCTCGTCCGTGACGAATTCGGCGGTCTGGCCGGCGGGCATGTCGCGGACGACGACGACCTCTTGGGTGTAGCCGCACGGGTTGCCCGCGCCCGGCAGCAGTCCGTCGGCGATGTTCTCGGCGGGGGAGCTGTAGTACTGTGCGGGAGTCGTATGGCTCATGTCGTAGGAGTTCGAGATGATGCCCACCTTCACGCCCGTGCCGTCGACGCCGAACTCGGCGCGGGCGAGGTCGGATTTCAGCACCGGGTCGGCGTCGGCCGGGATGGTGCGGCAGTCGGCGGGTGCGGCGCTCGCGGCGGCCGGGACGGCGGCGAGCCCGAGGCTCAGGACGACGGCGGCGGCGATGGCCGCGATTCTCGATGACACGAAGGCTCCCCGGGGCGTGCGCCGGCAGACCGCGGCGTGCCGCCAGCCTATGAGCGGGCTGTGCGTTCGCCGCATCCGGTGAGCAGTTTCGCGTGGTCAGAGCAGCGCGGTGACACGGGCGGATGCGGCGTCCCACCGCCGCAGCGCGGTCGCGGTGCCGGTCGTCCCCTCGCCGAGCAGCGCGAGCGCCGCCGGCAGGGCCTCGAGCCGCATCCGGCGGGCGAGGGTGACGTGCGGGGTCCAAGACCCCGGCGCGGTGTGCGCCGCATCCGCCCCGGGGCCAGCGGCGGCGTGCACGTCGGCGTGGAAGCGCAGGAGATCCGCGCTCGGCACGACCTGACGGGCGAGCACGCGGCGCTCGCCCGTGCCGAACAGCACCGGGTCGCCGAGGCGGAGCGGGAGCGGGAGACGGCCCTGCAGCAGGTCGAGCGGGAACGGGCCGAGACGGGGGCGCACGAGCAGGGTGATGTGCGGCCGGTTGCTCGGTGCGGGGTGCGCGGCGAGGCTCGAGAGGCCCGCCTCGGCGAGTCGGCACCAGTCGGCGCGGACGGCCGCCTCGGTGGTGGCGTCGGGCAGCAGCTCGAGGCTGACGACGTCGGGCATCGGGGCTCCTCCGGGCGGGATCCCGATCGTACGGGGGAGGATGGGGGGATGCGCAACCGTCGCGGCCGCCGTGCCCCCGATGTCACGGTCGATGTCTCGCGGGTGCACCGGGACGGCGTCTACGCGCGCGTGTCGACGATCGGGTCGGCCGGCGGCCGCGCGTTCGTGCTCGTCGCGGGGCTCGGCGTCGCAGCCACCTACTTCGAGCGGCTCGCCCCGCACCTGAACGAGTTCGGTCCCGTGCATGCGCTCGACCTGCCGGGGTTCGGCGGGGTGCCGCATCCGGAGCGTGCCATGTCGATCGCGCAGTACGCCGATCTCGTGGAGGCGGTGCTCGACGACCTCGGCCTCGAGGACCCCATCCTCGTCGGCCACTCGATGGGCACGCAGATGGTCACCGAGGTCGCCGCGCGACGGCCCGCACTGCGCACGGTCGTGCTGATCGGGCCGGTCGTCGACCCGGGCGCGCGACGGCTTCCGGTGCTGGCGTGGCGGTTTCTGCGCTCGACGTGGCATGAGCCGTTCAAGATCAAGGCGCTCGCCGTGGGTTCGTATCTGACGTGCGGGCCGCGCTGGTTCTTCCGCGTGCTGCCGACGATGGTGCGGTTCCGCATCGAGGACCGCTTCGCCGACGTCGCGGCGCGCACGCTGGTGATCCGCGGCGAGCACGACACCGTGGTGCCGCGGGAGTGGGCGCGCCGGGTCGCGGACAGCATCCCGTTCGCCTCGACGTGGGAGATCGGCGGTGCCGGGCATTCGGTGATGCACGGGCACGCCGAGGGTGTCGCGACGTTGTGCGTCGAGTTCGCCCGGATGCCGCGCGACACCGACGATCTGCTGAACCGCATGTCGCGCGAGGCGGCGGAGGAGCGCGAGCCGGTCGCGGCGTCGCCGTGGACCGCGGTGCGCGGGTTCATCGCGCGCACGCGGGAGCTCATCGGCGTGCTGCGCCGCGACGACCGGTTGATCGCGCGCGGCAAGAGCGATCACGCGCGGGTGCTGGCCGAGGAGAACGGCGAACGCTGAGGCGGGGGAGCACGGCCCCGGAGCCCGCATCCGACGCCCGGAGGCCGGGCATCGCGCGTACCCGCGCCGAAACACGCCACGGGTACAGTTCCGACTGTTGTACCCGACGACGCAGCATACGCACCACGGTCCCTGGGGAGGGTCACATGGCGGATAAGACATCCCGAGTTGCACTCAAAGAACACCGCGCGGCCGAAAGGAGCCGTGCACGGTCGCAGTCACGACGGCGCCGGGCCCGCGACGCGCGCATCCGGCGTCAGCTGTCGCCGACGACCCACTGGTCGCTCTATCTGGGCGCCACCATGCTGGCGCTCGGCGTCGTGGCCCTCGTGGCCGCGGCGATCCTGACCCGGTAGCCGGGACCATGGAACCGCACGACGCCCCATCTCGCAGGCCTAATTACGAGATGGGGCGCCGCGGTGTCTGAGGTGATGAACCCCCCAGCTCGGGTGTGAGCGCTCGAGCCTTCGCGGGGAGCGAGCGCTCACCTCCATTGGTAGCACATATGCCGCAGGTCGTATGCACACGCATCATTCGTCGGTCGATGCGTGCCGCCTCTCCCGACCTAGGTAGTAGTACTCAGTTTTCCCGATCTCCTGGGCACGGAACGGATCGGTTCGGGCGGCTCACGCGGGGTGCTGCTCGGTGTCGCTGTGCTCGGTCGCGGTCGCGCGCTCGGTCTCGGACTCGGACTCGGTCTCGCTCTCGGGCGTCGGCTCGGCGCTGGGGGCGCGATCGTCGGATGCGGGCCCCGCGAGCACGCCCTCGGGGCGGATGAGCTCGCGCACCTCCGACATGAAGCTCGTGAGCTGCTGCTGCTGCCAGCGCAGCTGGCGCGTGCGATCCTCGGCGTCGCGCAGCACGCCGGTCGAGTGCTCGATCACGGTGCTCACGATGCGCTGCGCCTTCTCTCGCGCGCGGTCGAGCGTCTCGCCGGCGCGCAGCCGCGCGTCGGCCTCGATCTGCGCCGCCTGAGCGCGCATGAGCCGCTCGTAGTCGTCGGCCTTGCCGGAGATGCGCTGCGCGTGTTCGAGGGATGAGGCG
>JAVBUN010000226.1:0-7056 GCA_031555335.1 Microbacterium sp. | reverse complement strand
GCGGCGGGCACCGACAGTCCGGTGAGGACGGCGAGTTCGGTGAACGGGGTGCGGCCGTTGCTCTGCAGCGCGCCGACGATGATCCGGTCGGCGGCGTCCAGTTCCGCATCCGAGCCGCCGACGAACTCGAAGGTGCGCGCCTGCCCGGATGCTCCCGTGCCGGCCGAGCGGGAGATGCCTCGAAGCAGGAAGTTCGTGCCGACCGCGCGGACGCCAGGAAGGGGACGGACCTGCTCGTTGAACATCGTCAGCAGTTCGCCCGGGGAGGCGGTGTTGACCTGGGCGTAGACCGTTCCCGACGCGCAGCGGGCGGTCCAGGCGACGGCGGGAACCTCGGTGAGCAGGCCGGGGATGGGCTCCGGATCGGTGGCGGAGATGCGCAGCATGGCCACGATGGGGCGGCCGATGAGGGCCGGATTGAGCAGCGCCGTCACGCGGACGTCGTCGCTCGCCAGAAGCCATGTCAGGCGTGCTCGCACGCGGGAGGGGGGCGCGTCGATGCGGCGGACCAGCTCGCTCCCGGAGGTGCGGCCGTCGTCCATCAGGATGTCGAGAATCGCGGCGTCCAGCTCGTCATCGGTCATGGCGTGCTCACGATCCGATCCTCTCACTGTGGGGGACGGTCTGTTGCCCACCGGGCATCGTCATCCATGCAGGTACACGAAATGTTGTAGACACATATCTCAGCAACAATATGTTCAGTCCCTGATCCCTCTGGAGAGCGAACAACGATGAAGACCTTCACCCTCGGCGCGAGCGAGCTGATGTCGATGAACTTCTACAGCAGCGCGTGGGCGAACCCTCGCAATCACACCGAGAACTTCCGCACCCTCGCGCACTGGCAGGAGATCGCGCGCGTCCTCGAAGCCGGCGATTTTGACTTCCTCTTCTTCGCGGACGGCATCGGATACCCCTCGCACGACGGCAAGATCGTGCCCGGGGCGCTGCGCGGCGCGATCCAGACGCCGACCCACGACCCCATCACCGTGGTGAGCGGGCTCGCCGCGACCGTGAGCAAGCTCAACTTCGTCGTGACCGCATCCACGACCGCCGAACAGCCCTACATGCACGCCCGCCGCTTCGCGACCCTCGACCACCTCACGTCGGGCCGGATCGGGTGGAACATCGTGAACAGCGACAACCAGGAGGCGCTGGTGAAGCTGCTGGGGCTCGGGGCCGTCACGGCGCACGACAAACGCTACGACCGCGCCGACGAGTTCGTCGAGCTCGCCTGCCGGCTGTGGGAAGGATCGTGGGAGGACGCGGCCGTGGTGATCGACAAGGAGACGGGCGTGTTCGCCGATCCCGACCGGGTGCACGAGATCGTCCACCACGGCGAGAACTTCGATCTCGAGGGGATCTTCCCGGTGATCCCGTCGCCGCAGCGCACGCCGGCGCTGTTCCAGGCGGGCGCGTCGCCGCGCGGCCGCGAGTTCGCCGCGGGCACGGCGGAGTGCGTCTACATGCAGGGCTTCTCCCTCGAGAGCGTGGCCGAGACGGCGGCGGACATCCGAGCGAGGGCCGAGCGCCTCGGCCGTCGCGGCGATGACCTGAAGCTCCTCAACGGCGTGTCGATCGTGGTGGCGGCGACCGAGGAGGAGGCCCTCGCGCGACGCGCCGAGCTGCGGGCGACGCCGTCGATCGAGATGCTCGCGACGCACTTCCTCGGATGGACGGGGATCGACCTCACCCGAATGGACCCCGACCTGCCGCTCTCGCAGGCGACGAGCGAGTACGGTCACTCCACGATCGCCCGCTACGACGACGGGCGCCCGGTGCGCGAGATCCTGGCGGGGCTTCGCGACAACCTCGGGTCGCTGGCGATCACCGGCACCCCGGCGCGGGTCGCGGATGAGATGGAGCGCCTCGTGGACGAGGGCGGCATCGACGGGTTCCTCATCGAGCCCACCTTCGGCGGGGCCGAGTCCTACCGCGAGCTCGTCGACCTCCTCATGCCCGAGCTGCGCCGCCGCGGCCGCATCAAGCCGCTGGAGGAGGGGCAGACGCTGCGCGAGCGCCTCTTCGACGAGGGTGCACGCGTCAACGATCGCCACCGGGCGGCCGCGTTCCGCGTCGGGGCGTGACGGGACCGGGGTGCGGCGGTCCCGGGGCCGCCGCACCCCGGTTCACCGGCGCGGCACGAACCTCGGCACCCAGCGGACGAATGCCGCAGCGCCCAGCAGCCCCAGGACGCCCATCGCGCCGGTCGCGACCGACAGCGACAGCGCGGCGGTGAGCCCCGAGACGATCAACGGTGCCACCGCGCCCCCGGCATCGGTCAGCGTGCGCCAGGAGCCCAGGAAGCCGGCGGGTTCCGAGGTCGGGGCGACATCCGCGCCGAGCGTGAGCAGGATGCCGCTCGAGAGCCCGTTGCCGACCCCCAGCACCGCGGCGAACATCGCGAACCACATGCTCGCCGCATCCGTGTCATGCGTGAACGAGAGCGCCAGGAACCCGCCGCCCATGAGCAGCATCGCCGGGAGCGCCGCCCAGAGGCGCCCGAACCGATCCATCACCTGGCCGCTCGCGTAGAACAGGGCGAAGTCGATCGCGCCGGAGATGCCGACCACCAGAGCGATGGTCTGTGCGTCGAGTCCGAGCGACAGGCCCCACAGCGGCAGCACCGCCTGTCGGGCGGAGCGGATGGCGGACAGGGATGCGGCGGCGACGCCGAGCCGCGACAGTACTCGGCGGTAGCGCCACATCGTGCGGAGGACGCCGATGCGCTCGGCGGTCGGGATCGATCCGGTGACGGGTTCGCCGCTGTCCTCCGCCGCATCCGGCCCCGCATCCTCCGCCGCCTCGGCGGCGGGGACGACGCGCTCCGGGTCGGGACCCAGGAGCACCAGCAGCACCGTCGCCACGAGGCAGCCGAGGAAGAACCACACCGCCGACAGCTCGTCGCCGACCACCGCGAGCAGCGCCGCCGCGACGAAGGGCCCGACGAAGGTCCCGAGACGGAACGAACCGCCCAGCAGCGACAGTGCACGGGCGCGGAAGGCCAGGGGCACCCGCGTCGTCATGAACGAATGGCGGGCGAGGCCGAACGTCGCCGCGCAGAATCCGATGACGAACACCGCGAGCGCCAGGACGGCGGTCGAAGGGGCGATGAGCATCGCTCCGGCGCCCAGCATCGCGAGTCCGCCGCCGAGGGCCATCGTGGTGCGCTCGCCGTAGCGGGCGACCGTCCACCCGGCGGGGATGTTGCCGCAGAGCTGTCCGACGACGAGGAACGAGGTGATCAGCGCCGCCTGCGCGATGCCGGCGCCGAGTTCGGCCGCGAGCACCGGGATGAGGGGGATGACCGCGCCCTCGCCGAGCGCGAAGAGGACGGTGGGTCCGTAGATCATGGGCGCGAATCGCCAGAGCACGGATGCGGCGCGATCGGACATGTGCTTCCAGGTTAGTCTGGGGTGTCATGCTCGAGCTCGATCTGTCCGCCGACATCCAGGCCCTCCGTTCCACGTTCGCCGATATCCAGGCGGTGGTGGACGTCGATGCCGTGCGCGCCGACATCGCCCGCCTGAACGAGGAGGCCGGTGCGCCCGACCTCTGGGACGACCCGGCGCACGCGCAGAAGGTGACGAGCGCGCTCAGCCACCGTCAGACCGACCTCAAGCGCATCACCGAGATCGAGCAGCGGCTCGACGACCTCGACGTGCTGGTCGAGCTCGCGATCGAGATGGAGGACGAGGACTCCGCCGAGGAAGCGCGCAAAGAGCTCGCCGAACTCGAGGACCTCATCGGCCAGCTCGAGGTCCAGACGCTGCTCGACGGCGAATACGACCCGCGCTCGGCGGTCGTGACGATCCGCTCGGGCGCCGGTGGCGACGACGCCACCGACTTCGCCGAGATGCTGCTGCGCATGTACCTGCGCTGGGCCGAGCGGCACAAGTACCCGGTCAAGCTCATGGACACCTCCTACGCGGAGGGCGCCGGCATCAAGTCGGCGACGTTCGAGGTCGACTTCCCCTACGCCTACGGCACGCTCTCCGTCGAGGCGGGCACGCACCGTCTCGCGCGCATCAGCCCGTTCGGCTCCGCCGACAAGCGGCAGACGAGCTTCGCCGCCGTCGAGGTCATCCCGGTGATGGAGGAGGCGCAGGAGGTGGAGGTCCCCGAGGGCGACATCCGCGTCGACGTGTTCCGTTCGTCCGGTCCGGGTGGCCAGTCGGTCAACACGACGGACTCCGCCGTCCGCATCACGCACCTGCCGACCGGCATCGTCGTGTCGATGCAGAACGAGAAGTCGCAGATCCAGAACCGCGCCGCCGCGATGCGCGTGCTGCAGACCCGCCTCATGCTGCTGCAGCGTGAGGAGGAGGCGGCCAAGAAGAAGGAGCTCGCCGGTGTCATCACCGCGAGCTGGGGCGACCAGATGCGCTCCTACTTCCTGTACGGCCAGCAGCTCGTCAAGGACCTGCGCACCGGCTACGAGGTCGGCAACCCCGCGAGCGTGTTCGACGGCGACCTGGACGGTCTGATCGCTGCCGGCATCCGGTGGCGCAAGCGCAAAGAAGACGACTGATCGGCTGCGCCCGGATGCGGACGCGCCGGGTGTCGTGGGCGGCATCGGCCATGCCCGCACGTAGGCTGACACAGCCATGATCCGGTTCGAGAACGTCACCAAACGGTATCGCGGCACCTCCCGACCCGCTCTTGAGAACGTGTCCTTCGAGGTGCAACGCGGAGAGTTCGTCTTCCTCGTCGGGGCGTCCGGATCGGGGAAGTCCTCGTGTCTGCGCCTCATCCTGCGCGAGGACGTGCCGAGCGACGGCCGCGTCGTCGTGCTGGGCCGAGACCTCCGGAGCGTGCCGAACCGCAAGGTCCCCTACTTCCGTCGTCACGTCGGCTCGGTCTTCCAGGACTTCCGGCTGCTGCCGACCAAGACGGTGTTCCAGAACGTCGCGTTCACGCTGCAGGTCATCGGGTCCTCGCGGGGGTTCATCCAGCAGGCGGTCCCCGAGGCGCTCGCGCTCGTCGGGCTCGACGGCAAGGAGAAGCGGCTGCCGCACGAGCTGTCCGGCGGTGAGCAGCAGCGCGTCGCGATCGCGCGCGCGCTCGTGAACCGTCCGCAGGTGCTGCTCGCCGACGAACCGACCGGAAACCTCGACCCCGGGACCTCGGTCGACATCATGCAGCTGCTGGCGCGTATCAACGCCGGCGGGACGACGGTGGTCATGGCCACGCACGAGGCGGGTTTCGTCGACCAGATGCAGCGGCGTGTGATCGAGCTGAAGAACGGCCAGATGGTGCGCGACGAGCGCCACGGCGGATACGGCGACACCTCCGGCATCCCGCGTCTCGCCCCCGAGACCGAGCGCGGTGCGGCGGCGGTCGCCGCGCTCACCGCAGTGCTCGAGGTGCACCGTGAGATCGCGGAGACCGGCCAGGTCGAGCCGCTCACCCTGGATGCCGCCGTGGCGGCCACCGAGCAGGTCGCGCAGCCGATCCTGCACGACTCCGCGGCGCGTGCGACGGCAGAGGCCGAGGCGGCCGCCGCAGCATCCCTCGGCGAGAGGCTGCCCGATGGTGCTGCTGCCCCGCAGCCCGTCGAGCCGAAGCCGACGACCCGTCCCGTCCCGGTGGCGGACATCCCCGAGGTCGAGGTCGACGAGCTCGGACTCGCCGACCGCCTGGGCCTCGGCGGCTCCGATGACGAAGTGGGGCCCACGCGATGAGGTTCGGACTGATCACGGGCGAGGCGCTGAGCGGGCTGCGCCGGAACGCCTCGATGGTGATCTCCGTCGTCCTGGTGACGTTCGTCTCGCTGACGTTCGTGGGTGCGGCGATGCTCATGCAGATGCAGATCGGCAAGATGAAGGACTTCTGGGTCGATCGGGCCCAGGTCGCGGTCTACATGTGCGCGAGCGTCTCGACGACCGACACCTGCGCCGACGGCGTGGCGACGCAGGAGCAGATCGACGAGGTGACGGCGGAGCTCGAGGGCCCGACGCTGTCGACGCTCATCAAGGACTACACGTTCGAGACGAGCGACGAGGCGTACGCGAAGGCGATCGAGCAGCTGGGTGATGAGTACGCCGACATCATCACGCCCGACCAGATCAACGCGACGTTCTCGATCAACCTGCAGGACCAGGGTGATTCCGATGTGATCGCGGAGGCGTTCGAGGGTCGGGCGGGCGTCGAAGAGGTCAAGGATCAGATGCAGTACCTCGAGCCGCTGTTCTCGGCGCTGACGGTGGCGACCTACATCGCCGTCGGTATCGCGGGGCTCATGCTGATCGCCGCGGTGCTCTTGATCGCGACGACGATCCGGCTGTCCGCGTTCGCGCGGCGCAAGGAGCTCGGCATCATGCGCCTCGTGGGTGCCTCGAACCGGTTCATCCAGACGCCGTTCATCCTCGAGGGCGTCTTCGCGGCGCTCATCGGCTCGGGGCTCGCGAGTGTCGGGGTGTGGGCGGTGGTCGAGTTCGGGGTGAACGGGTATCTGCGCGAGCGGATCCCGTTCGTGACGACGTGGGTCGGCTACGCCGATATCGCCCTCGTGATCCCGGTGATCATCGCGGTCGGCGTCGTGCTCGCCGCGCTCTCGGCAGGGTTCGCGATCCGGCGCTGGCTGCGCGCGTAGTCTCGCTGCCGCCCGTGGCGGCGTCCGAGGCGAAAGGTGCCACCGGACGATGGGCGCCGCATCGACGCGGATGCTCCTGCCCTTGATAGACTGACGGGCTGCCGTGCGCGAGTCGCGGCGTCGAACGAGGAGACAGGCATGCCCAGGGAACGCGGAGAGAAGGTCATCGCGACCAATCGTCGCGCCCGTCACGACTACGAGATTGAGAAGTCGTACGAAGCGGGGATGGTGCTCACCGGAACTGAGGTGAAGTCGCTGCGTCAGGGACGCGCGAACCTCAGCGACGGCTACGCCTACATCGAGGGCGGGCAGGCCTACCTGGATGCCGTCAACATCCCCGAGTACTCGCAGGGGCATTGGACGAACCACTCGGCCAAGCGCACCCGCAAGCTGCTGCTCCACAAGGACGAGATCATCAAGCTGTCCCATGCGGTCAGCGCCGGCGGCTACACGCTCGTGCCCCT
>JAVBUN010000105.1:0-10707 GCA_031555335.1 Microbacterium sp. | reverse complement strand
CGTCGCGGCGGCCGGCGCACGGCGTCGCTCCCATCCGATCCGGCGGCGGATCCGGATGGACCGGTGTGCGACGGAATCGTCGTGCAGAGGCAACCGAAGGAGTAATCCGATGCGTAAGAACACCACTCGTCTGGGCATCCTCGCCACCGCCGGAACGGGCGTCGCAGCCCTGGCCGTCGCCGGGCTGGGTCTGCCGGCGATGGCGGACGACAGCACCTGGTCGACCGACGAGAGCACGAGCACGAGCACGAGCACGACGGACCTGGCGGGCTCCTTCGACGCCCTGCAGGATCTGATCGACGAGGCCATCGTGGGGAGCGGCAACACGACCGCGATCACGCCCGACGTCTCGGTGGGCGACCTCGGCGGCGGCACCGTCGTGGACGGTCCGATCGGCGGCGGCGATCTCGGCGCCGGCTACCGCGTCGGGTCGGGCGACGACACCCCGGTCGGCTCCGGCAACGAGGTCACCGCACCGGTGGAGGCGCCGGTCGGGTCGGGCAATGACACCGCCGTCGAGGCGCCGGTCGGTTCCGGTAACGGCATCGGCGACATCGGGACGACCGTCGACGGTGCGGTGGGAGACATCGACGGCACGGTGGGCGACGTCGTGGACGGCGCGGTGGGCGACCTCACCGACGACATCGACCTGGGCGGGCTGCTCGACTGACGACCCGCCGGCACGAACCCGCGATGCGTCCTCCCCTCCGGGGGAGGGCGCATCGCCGTGCGACGGGTAGCCTGTGGGCGATGAGCGAGGTCGGGAACGCGCGGGGGCGGGTGGGGGTGCGCGACGTCGCCCGCCTCGCCGGGGTCTCCGCGCAGACCGTGTCCCGCGTCATCAACGACAGTCCCCGCATCCGCGACGAGACGCGGCGGCGGGTGTTGGAGGCGATGACGCAGCTCGATTACCGGGTCAACAACGCGGCGCGCGCCCTCGGCACCCGAACCTCCCGGACGCTCGGAGTGATCGTTTCCGACGCCACTCTCTACGGTCCCGCGGTGGCGGTGGCCGAGATCGAGGCGGCGGCGCGCCGCGCCGGCCGGTGGGTCGCGACCGCCTACGCGGACGGTGCGGATGCGGCGTCGGTGCGCGCTGCGGCCCTCCACCTGCGCGCGCAGGGCGTGGACGGCCTGATCGTCGTGGCGCCGCACGCGCTCACCGCCCGCGTCCTCGCGGACGTCTCCGACGGCATCCCCGTCGTGGCGTACAACGCGCAGGACGGCGGAGCTCGGCAGCGCGACGCGGCGGCGCTCCTGGTCGAGCATCTCGCCCGGCAGGGGCATCGCCGCATCGCGCGCCTCGGCGGACCCGTGGACTGGCTCGACGAGATCGCCCGCGCGGCGGGATATCGCACCGCGCTCGCCGCACACGGCATGATCGAGGTCGCCGCGTGGGTCGGCGACTGGTCCGCGGTGGCGGGCTCGGACGTGGCCGGGCGCGTCGCGGCGCTCGTCCGGGAGCACGACGGGCCGACCGCCGTCGTGTGCGCGAACGATCAGATGGCGCTGGGCCTCATGGCCGGGCTCGCCGCATCCGGTGTCGCGGTGCCCGCCTGCGTCAGCGTCGTGGGCTTCGACGACAATCCGGATGCCGCCTACTACCGGCCGTCGCTGACGACCGTGCGGCTCGATATCGCCGAGGAGGCGCGGCGCGCCGTGGCCGCCGTCGTCGAGGGTGTCGAGCTGGCTGTCGGCGGCACGGCCCGCCTCGTCGTGCGCGACTCGACGGCCCCGCCGCCACCGGGTCGGCGGGAGGGTTGCGGCACCGAAATGTGACCGGTAACATCGCTGTCACGCCGGGCGCGAGTGCTCTATCCGCGCCCGGCGACCACGTGACCCGATGGAGGACCCCGTGCCGGACAGTGCCGCTCCCGATCCCCTGGAACCGCCGCAGGACGGGGTCGACCTCGGGTCGGCGCGCGACGCGATCGTCGCCGGCCGCGCATCGCTCGGCATCGAGCTCGGGTCGACGAGGATCAAGCTCTGCCTGATCGGTGACGACCCCGGAACGGTGATCGCGACCGGGGCGCACGAGTGGGAGAACCGGTTCGTCGACCGGATCTGGACGTACGCGCTCGAGGATGTGTGGACCGGGGTGCGCGCGGCCTACGCCGATCTCGTCGCCGACGTGCGCCGACGCTACGGGGTACCGGTCGCGTCTCTCGGCGCGGTCGGGGTCTCGGCGATGATGCACGGATACCTGGCCTTCGGGGCGGACGGCGACCTGCTCGTACCCTTCCGCACGTGGCGCAACACCACGACGGGTCCGGCGGCGGCGGCGCTCAGCGAACTGTTCGGCGTCAACATCCCGTTGCGCTGGTCGATCGCGCATCTCTACCAGGCGGTGCTCGACGGCGAGCCGCACGTGCCGCAGATCCGCTCGATCACGACCCTCGCCGGGTACGTGCACGGCCGACTCACCGGAGAGCGCGTGCTGGGCGTGGGTGACGCATCGGGCATGTTCCCCGTAGATTCGGCCACCCGCGACTACGACGCGGCGCTCATGGCGGCGTTCGACGCCCTCGTCGCGCCGGCTGCCCCGCAGCTGCGCATCGCGGAGCTCCTGCCCCGGGTGCAGGTGGCGGGTCGGCCCGCGGGCAGTTTGACCGAGGACGGCGCGGCCCTGCTCGACGCCTCCGGGGCGCTCCGGCCCGGCGCGGTGTTCTGCCCGCCCGAGGGCGATGCCGGAACCGGGATGGTCGCGACGCGCTCGGTGGCGCCGCGCACGGGGAACGTCAGCGCGGGCACGAGCATCTTCGCGATGGTGGTGCTCGAACGGCCCCTCGCGCACGTGCATCACGAGCTCGACGTCGTGACGACCCCCGCCGGCGATCCGGTCGCGATGGTGCACTGCAACAACGGCGCCAGCGAGCTCGCCGCGTGGGCGGAGCTCTTCGCGCGCTTCGCGACGGCCGCGGGGTCGCCGCTGCCCGCCGACGTCGTGTTCGAGACGCTCTTCCGCGAGGCGCTCGGCGGCGAACCGGATGCCGGTGGCCTGCTCGCGTACAACCATCTCGCCGGCGAGCCCATCGCGGGACTCGACGAGGGGCGGCCGCTCTTCGTCCGCACCCCCGACAGCCGGTTCACGCTCGGGAACGCGATGCGCGCTCAGCTGTACGGCGTCTTCGGCACGCTCAGCATCGGGATGCGGGTGCTCGAGGCCGAGGGGGTGGGCCTCGACCGCATGTACGCCCACGGCGGGCTGTTCCGCACGGCCGGGGTCGCGCAGCGCTTCCTCGCCGGCGCGCTCGACGCGCCGGTCGCCGTCGCCGAGACCGCGTCCGAGGGGGGAGCGTGGGGCATCGCGGTCCTCGCGGCGTATGTCTCGGCCGCATCCGACATGGACCTGGGCGCCTACCTCGACGAGCGGGTCTTCCGCGACGCCCCGTTCACGACCGTGACGCCCGACCCGGCCGATGTCGCCGGATTCGCCGCCTACCTCGACCGCTACCGCGCGGGTCTCGCCGTCGAAGCCGCCGCCGTCGCCGCCCTCTGATCCGCCCGCCCGTGTGCCGCCCCCTTGCCGCAGACAAGAGCGGGACGCGAGCCGCACGAAACGGGACACGCTCGACCGAGCACCCGATGAAGGAGAATCCATCATGACCCGCACGCCCCTGTCGTCCTCGCTCGACGGCTACGAAGTCTGGTTCGTCACGGGCAGTCAGAACCTCTATGGCGAGGAGACGCTCCGACAGGTCGCCGCGCAGTCGCAGGCGGTCGTCGCGGGTCTCGACGGGCTGCCGGTGCGCGTGGTCTGGCAGCCGGTCCTGAAGGATGCCGAATCCATCCGCCGGCTCGCCCTCGAGGCGAACGCCCGTGACGACGTCATCGGCGTCATGGCGTGGATGCACACCTTCAGCCCCGCGAAGATGTGGATCGGCGGCCTCGAGGCCCTGCAGAAGCCGCTCCTGCACCTGCACACGCAGGCCGATGTCGAGCTGCCCTGGGCTGAGATCGACTTCGACTTCATGAACCTGAACCAGGCGGCCCATGGCGACCGTGAGTTCGGCTACATCCAGACCCGCCTGGGCGTCGCGCGCAAGACCGTCGTCGGCCACGTCTCGAACCCGGTCGTCCGCCGGCAGGTCGAGGACTGGCAGCGTGCGGCGGCGGGCTGGGCGGCCGCCCGTACCCTGAAGCTCGCCCGCTTCGGCGACAACATGCGCTACGTCGCCGTCACCGAGGGCGACAAGACCGAGGCCGAGCTGCGCTTCGGCGTGCAGGTCAACACGTGGGGCGTGAACGAACTGGCGGACGCGGTGGCCGCCGCATCCGACGCCGACATCGACGCGCTCGTCGCCGAGTACGAGGAGCTCTACGACGTCGCCCCCGAGCTGCGCCGCGGCGCCGAGCGGCACTCGTCCCTGCGCGACGGTGCCGCGATCGAATGGGGACTGCGATCCTTCCTCGAGGAGGGCGGCTTCGGGGCGTTCACGACGAGCTTCGAGGACCTCGGCGCGCTGACGCAGCTGCCCGGGCTCGCGGTGCAGCGGCTGATGGCGGAGGGCTACGGCTTCGGTGCCGAGGGCGACTGGAAGACCGCGATCCTGGTGCGCGTCGCGAACGTCATGGGCGCGGGTCTCCCGGGCGGTGCGAGCCTCATGGAGGACTACACCTACGATCTGGTGCCCGGCGACGAGCGGATCCTCGGCGCGCACATGCTCGAGGTCGCGCCCTCGCTCACGACGGCGAAGCCGCGGCTCGAGATCCACCCGCTCGGCATCGGGGGCAAGGCCGACCCCGTGCGCCTGGTGTTCACGGCCGACCCGGGTCCCGCTGTGGTGGTCGCCATGAGCGACATGCGCGATCGCTTCCGGCTGGTCGCGAACGTCGTGGAGAACGTCAGCGCCCCCGACCTGCCGAACCTCCCGGTCGGCCGGGCCGTCTGGAAGCCCGCCCCCGACTTCGCGACCTCCACCACCTGCTGGCTCACCGCCGGCGCCGCGCACCACACCGTGATGACCACGGCCGTCGGCATCGAGGTGTTCCGCGACTTCGCGGAGATCGCGAGGACCGAGCTGCTCGTGATCGACGAATCGACGACGGTGCGGGACTTCCAGCGCGAGCTGCGCCTCAACCAGGCCTACTACCGGCTCGCCCAGGGGCTCTGATGGCGACGGTTCCACTCTCGGGCACGCAGCACGTGCTGCGTGCGAGGGAGTACGAGGCGTGCGTCGCGAGCGTCGGCGCGACCGTCCGTTCCCTGACGCACGGAGGTCGTGACCTCGTCGTACCGTTCGACGCGGACGAGGTGCGCCCGGCGTACCGCGGAGCAACCCTGGCACCTTGGCCCAACCGGGTGGTGGACGGCGTGTACGACTTCGCGGGGCTGACCCACCGGCTCGCGCTCACGGAACCGGCCCGCGGTCATGCGCTGCACGGCCTCGCGGCCTGGCTGGATTTCGAGGCGATCGACAAGGGCGCCAACCATGTCACGCTGGGTTCCGTCATCGAGGCGCAGACGGGGTACCCCTGGCGCGTCCGCGTGGAGGTCCGGTTCGCCCTGGATGCAACGGGCCTCACGCAGACCGTCCGCGCGACCAACGAGTCGGATGCGGCGGCACCGTTCGGCACCGGGCCGCACCCGTACCTGGTCGCGGGCGACGGGCGGGTCGATGACTGGACGCTGGAGCTGCCTGCCTCCCAGGTGCTGCACACGACCGCGGATCGGCTGGTGCCGACCGAGCTGCGGGCGGTGGACGCCGACGACGCCGATCGATTCGACTACCGCGCGGCGCGCCGCATCCGGTCCGCCGAGATCGACCACGCCTACACCGGCCTCCGCCGCGACGCGACGGGGGCGGCCATCGTGCGGGTGACGGATGCGGCGGGAGCCGGCGTGGCGATGTCGTGGGACGCGGCGTGCGAGTGGGTCCAGATCCACACGGCCGACCTGCCCGATCGTGGCGCCGGGCACCGCATCGGTCTCGCGGTGGAGCCCATGACCTGCGCCCCGGACGCGTTCAATGCGTCGCGGTACCCGTTCGATGCCGGACTGCTCGTCATCGGGCCCGGGCAGTCCGTCGAGGCGGGGTGGCGGATCGCGGCGATCTGAGGCCGGGATCCGACCGCTCAGTGGCCGCCGTGGTCGATGACCGGGACGGTGCCGTCGTCGGTGAGGAGAGCGGCATCCTGGGTCGCGGCGAGCGCGGGGGTGACGAGCACGGCGATGATCGCGGCGCCCACGAGCAGCCCGATCATGCCGACGCGCGAGTCCCGCCGTTCGGCGCGGGGTCCCCGTCGTACCGCCACGGCGTTGACCGCACCGACCGGGACGAGCAGGGCGATGCCGACCGCGACGGCGAACACGCTCGTGCGCGCGGGCGCAGCGATCAGCAGCGCGACCATCGCGACGACCGAGATGAGCACCGCGGCGAGTGTCGCGCGGGGAGCCACGACGCGGACGCGGGAGAGGGATACCGCACCCCAGGCGAGGACGCCGAGTCCGAGCGTGAACAGGAGCACGCCGATGCCGCGGGAGACCACGGTGGCATCTGCGGAGACGATGGCGGCCGCGCCGAGGGCGGCGGCGATGAGCCCCGCCCCCCACGCGGCCGCCGTCGGCCACGACCGGGTGAAGGTCGCGGCCGACGTGGTGGTGGTCATCGAGGGGAGTCCCGTCAGACGGTGGCGTGACCGGTGCGGGTCGCGCGGTCGGCACCGAGTCCGACGCCCAGTAGCACGATCGCGCTTCCGAGGTGCAGGAAGTGGTCGGCCGCGTTCAGGGCGAGGATGTTGGCCGCCGTGCCGACGAGGAAGAACCCGACCACGCCGAGGAGCAGGTAGACGGCGCCCACCGTGGTGTTCACGCCCTTGGCGGCCCGGGTCGACGACAGCCCGGCGATGAGCAGAGCCGCGCCGATCAGGAGGTGCGCGATGTTGTGGAGCGGGTTGACCATGAAGATGCCGAGCAGCAGCCCGCCCTCGGTGGCGATGAAGTTCACGCCGGCCGTGACGAAGAAGCCGAGTACGCCGACCAGCAGATAGATCGCGCCGAAGATGACGCCGACCAGACGATTCGGTGATGAGCTCATTTCCGTCCTCCTGAGTGTGCTGTGTGTGCGCGACGGGTGCCGCGTCACGTGATGTTCGGACCGGTCGTCCGAATGGATGGGATCTCGCTGCGACGTCGCTGCGAATCCGGGGAGCATCTGCTCCGTCCTCCTGAAGAGAACGTAGAGTTCGCCCCTCACGGAACGGAGGGATTGCGCCGTGCCGCGGCGGTGCGGTATCCGGTGACACGGCGCCGCCGCCGCGCCATACTGACCCCATGCGGTTCGCGACGACGATGCATCAGCAGGGCAACAACACCGGCATCGAGGTTCCGCCGGACCTGATGGCGCAGCTGGGCGGCGGCAAGCGACCGCCCGTCGTGGTGACGGTGAACGGGTTCACCTATCGCACGACGGTCGGGGTGATGGGCGGCCGGTACCTGCTGCCGTTCAGTGCCGACAAGCGCGCGGCGACGGGACTCCGCGGCGGCGACGCCCTCACCGTGGACATCGACCTCGACTCCGAGCCGCGCACGGTGGAGCTACCGCCGGATCTTCGGGACGCCCTCGACGCGGCGGGTCTGCGCGGCGCGTTCGATGAGCTCGCGCCCAGCAGGCAGAAGGCCCACATCACCTCGGTCGAGGGCGCCAAGGCGGCCGAGACGCGCGCCCGGCGCGTGCGCGCGGTGGTGGCGGCCCTGACAGCATGAGGGCGGCCCGCGGCCGCATCCGGTGCTCCCGGTAGAGTCGAGCGAGGGAGTGCCGTGGCTGCAGAACCGGATGAGACCGCCCCGCGCAAGGGGCGACGTGGCGTGCGCGCATCCGCCGAGAGCCGGCCGACCCTCGCCGACATCGTCTCCGAGGGTGTGTACATCGCGGCGGCCGCGACGCGCCTGGCCCTGAAGAACCGCATCCTGGTCGACATCCTTTCGGCGGGTGAAGGGTTCGACGTCGATCGGTTCGTGCCCGACGCGAAGGACACGCTGCTGACCCTCGCTGCCGAGGCGGACGCGGATGCGGACCGCGCCGACCGGGAGCGCAAGCTCGCGCGACGCCGGTTCAGCGACTCCGGCGGTACACACGACTACCGCAGCCGCGACGTGCGGAACCTCCGCCGGCGCCGCAAGCAGTCCGAGCGCATCGCGGCGGCGCTGCGCGAGCGGGCGGAGAACGAGGACGAGCTGCGCGCGCTCGTCGAGGCCGCGCGGGAAGCAGCCTGGTCGGAGGTCGCCCGCAACATCGACAGCACGCTGCGGATCGAGGCGGCACGACCGGACCTCGAGCCCGGATATGCGCAGATGCGGGCGGCGCGGATGCAGAGTCTGCGGCTCGTGGATCTTCCGCGTCTGGCCGCGCATCGTCGGCGATCCTCGGGTCGCACCGATCGCTCGGCCGGAGCGCCCGACGACTCGTCGGCGTCCCCGTCGGCGGCGATGGATCCGGGCGAGTTCGAATAGCGGCCGCGATTCGCGACACGGTCGCGAGTGAGGTACGCTCTCCTAGTGCCCGCGCGCCGGAAGGCCGCGGAATCAAGCGCCCGTAGCTCAATGGATAGAGCATCTGACTACGGATCAGAAGGTTAGGGGTTCGAGTCCCTTCGGGCGCACACTGTGTTGAGACAGTGAGTCAACGGCCTCCGCTTCGGCGGGGGCCGTTGACGTTTCCGCCGGCAGGTCGACGGCCACCGCTCACGCGGTGTCGGGGCGCAGCTTCGCCGTGAGGGCGAGAAGCGTCCGCAGTTCGTCGTCGTCGAGTTGCGACATGCGATCGACGATCGACCGGCCGTGCACGATGGCGACCGCCCGGAAGGCGCGCGCGCCCTCCTCCGTCGCGGTGACCAGCGCGCCGCGGCCGTCCTCGGGGTCGGGGCACTTGGTCACGAGCCCGCGGGTCACCATCCGGTCGACGAGGCGAGAGACGCTCGGCTGGCTGATGAGCATGTTGCGGGTGACATCCCGCAGGCGGGACGTCATGTCGGGCGCGCGGGTGATGGTGAGCAGTACGTCGTACTCGCCCTGCTGCAGCCCCGTGCCGTCGAAGTCGGTGCTGATCCGCCCGAAGATCTCGTGCTGGGCGCGAAACAGGCTCTCCCAGGCGTCGATGGCCAGGCGGCGGTCCGTCATGTCGCTAGCGTACGCGGTTCGAGCCATGCGCCGACGGCTCGATTTCGCGGGAGAGTAGTGTGGACGCAGTGATGGTGTCGCGCGTCTCCCCGGGTCTGCTGTTCCACGCGACCCGAATCCGATGACCGACTTCGGCGCATCCACCGGCGCCGTCCGCATCCCGGGGCCCTCCCGCGTCCGGGGAGCGATGCCGTGGGTCATCTTCGCGCTCGGCACCCTGACCTATCTCGTCGCGATCGTGGGGCGCAGTTCTCTGGCCGGGCTCGGCACCGGGGTGGCGGTGCGGTTCGATGCCGGATCGGCGACCCTGGCGCTGTTCGCCACCCTGCAGCTCGCCGTGTACGGCGCGATGCAGGTGCCGGCGGGGCTGCTGCTGGACCGGTTCGGCGCACGCGTCGTGATCACCGCGGGCATGGTGACGATGGCCGGCGGTTCCCTCTGGCTCGCGTTCGCCGGCGACGCGCCGACCGCGATCGCCGCGCGGGTGCTGACCGGCGCGGGTGACGCGCTCATCTTCCCCTCCGTGCTGCGGTTGCTCACGCTGTGGTTCCCGCCGCGTCGCGTGCCGCTGCTGCAGCAGATCACCGCGCAGACCGGCCAGCTCGGGCAGGTGGTCAGTGTGATCGCGCTCACCGCACTCGTCGACATCGCCTCGTGGGAGGTCGCGTTCGGCGCGCTCGCCGCGACGCTGCTGCTGTTCGCGGTACTCGACGTCGCGCTCATCCGGGAGCGGAGGGTCCCGGTCGCCGGTGATGCGCCGCGGCCGAATCAGGGGGCGCTGCTGCTCGCCGCCATCCGTGAGCCCGGTACCCGTCTCGGCTTCTGGATCCACTTCGTGACTCCTTTCGCCGGCACCGCGTTCGCCCTGCTCTGGGGCATCCCGTTCCTCACGGCGGGGGAGGGGCTCAGTGCGGATGCGGCCAGCATCCTGGTCGTGATCTTCGTGCTCGGCGGCGCGGTGTTCGCGCCCGTGATGGGCCTCATCTCGGGTGCGCGACCCGCTCGGCGACCGCAGATCGCCGTGGTCTCGGTCGCTGCCCAGGCGCTCGCTCTCGGGGGCATCCTGGTCACGCCCGGCCCCGCGCCGCTCTGGCTGCTCGTGGTGTGGGTCGTCACGCTCTCGAGCGGCGGGGCGGCGTCGATGGTCGCCTTCGACGTCGCCCGGCGCGACAACCCGATCGCGCGACTGTCGACCGCGACCGGGGTCGTCAACATGGGCGGCTTCGTCGCCGCGCTCGTGGCGGTGTACCTCATCGGGCTCGTGCTCGACCTGCAGCACGCGGACCCGGCGGCGTACACGCGACCGGAGCTGCGGCTGGCGATGTCGTCGGTGTTCGCGCTCTGGGTGATCGGTCTGGCAGGCATCGCGCTCGAGTCCTGGCGGCGACGTCGCGCGCACGGCGGGCGCTGAACCGGACGCAGTAAGGGCCGGTCGGAGAGGCTTCCGACCGGCCCTTGTCCCTTTGCACCAAGAGAGTCCTGCAATCACATCCCGGTGACCGCCACAGCAAACGATCACCGGTCCCTGC
This sequence comes from Microbacterium sp., assembly GCA_031555335.1. Taxonomy (GTDB): domain Bacteria; phylum Actinomycetota; class Actinomycetes; order Actinomycetales; family Microbacteriaceae; genus Microbacterium. The sequence goes on along the minus strand of JAVBUN010000105.1, from coordinate 60 downwards.
ACTGTATAACGAACGGATAACGCAAGGGAAGGACACGCCGTTATCTTTTCGTGATTTTCG
>JAVBUN010000196.1:0-5744 GCA_031555335.1 Microbacterium sp. | reverse complement strand
AGGTCGTGCTCCGCCGAGCCGAGCACGAGACGCCGGCCCGCGTGCGGGCGTTCGCCCGCCGGCTCGCCGAGCGGATCGATCCGCGCACGATCGACGAGCGCTTCGCGGAGGCTGCCGACCGGCGACTGGTCACGGTGACAGAGGTCGACGACGGGATGGCCGAACTGCGCGCGCTGCTTCCCGCCGTCCTCGCGTTCGGGATCGCGGACCGGCTGGACCGGCAGGCGCGGGCGATCCAGGAGGCGGATACCGCGGATCGCCGCGAACAGCAGAACGCTGCCGGCGGGTTCGACGAGCGCACGCGCGCGCAGATCCGTGCGGATCTGTTCGCCGACCTTCTGTTGACGGGCGCACCGGGTATCGACCCCGTGGCGGACCGCTCCCCCGGGGCCTCGGCACCATCCGGGCACACGTGCAGATCACCGTGCCCGTGACGACCCTGACCGGCACGACGACCGGCGGGGCGGAGATCGACGGGATCGCTCCGGTCGACTCGGCGACCGCATGCCGCCTCGCCGGCGATGCCCCGGGGTGGGACCGGGTGATGACCGACCCCGTGAGCGGCACCGTCCTCGAGGTCGACCGATACGAGCCCCTCGCCGCGCAGCGGCGGTTCCTGCAGGCCCGAGACGTCCACTGCCGGTTTGCGGGATGCCGGCGTGCCGCGCGCTTCTGCCAGATCGACCACAACCACGAGCATCAGCACGGCGGCCGCACGTGCCTCGACAATCTCGCGCACTTCTGCGTGCGACATCACACCATGAAGACGGAGACCGGCTGGACGGTCCGGCAGCTGTCGGGCGGCTCGCTGGAGTGGTCCTCGCCGCTCGGCTTCTCCTACCGGGACGATCCGCCGCCGCGGGTGGTGTTCGTGCCCGACAGCGACCCGCCGCCGTTCTGATCCCACTGGTCCGCAACGGATGCCTCGGCATCCGCGCTCGGACGCGCGACCGGGATGCGGGTGCCGAGCACCTGCGCGACGACGTCCTGGGCGATCTTCGGGGCCGTGAGACCCGCGTCCGCGAGGATCTGGTCGCGGGACGCATGGTCGATGAACTCGTCGGGCAGTCCGAGCTCGTCGACGGCGGTGTCGACACCCGCCTCGCGCAGCACCTGCCGGATGCGGGTGCCGATGCCGCCGACCCGGATGCCGTCCTCGATCGTGATGACGAGCCGGTGCCCGGCGGCGAGATCGACGACGGATGCGGCCACCGGCACCACCCACCGCGGATCGACGACGGTCGCGCCGATCCCCTGCGCGCCGAGGCGAGCCGCGACGTCCATCGCGATGTGGGCCATCGGGCCGATTCCGACGAGCAGGACGTCCGCCGCCGAGGAGCGGCGCAGCACGTCGACGCCGTCGGGCAGGCGCTCGATCGCCGGCAGATCGGGGCTCACGGCCCCCTTCGGGTAGCGCACGACCGTCGGCGCGTCGTCGACGGCGACCGCCTCCGCGAGCTCCTCGCGCAATCTCGCCTCGTCGCGTGGCGCCGCGATCCGGATGCGCGGCACCAGCTGCAACAGGGCGAGGTCCCAGATGCCGTGGTGACTGGGACCGTCCGGGCCGGTGATGCCGGCGCGATCGAGCACGAACGTCACGCCCGCCCGGTGCAACGCGACATCCATCAGCACCTGGTCGAAGGCGCGGTTCACGAAGGTGGCGTACAGCGCCACGACGGGGTGGAGTCCGCCGTACGCGAGCCCGGCGGCGGAGGCGGCGGCGTGCTGCTCGGCGATGCCGACGTCCAGCACACGATCGGGGTACTTCTCGGCGAACGGCAGGAGACCCGTGGGCCGGAGCATGGCGGCCGTGATGGCGACGACGTCCGATCGGCGATCGCCGATCCGCACCAGCTCCTGCGCGAACACGTCCGTCCACGCGACGCCGGCGTCCCCGCCCAGGGTCTCGCCGGTGAGCGGATCGATGCGCCCGACGGCGTGGAACTGGTCGGCCTCGTCGTCCATCGCGGGCTGATAGCCGCGCCCCTTCTCGGTGATGACGTGCACGATCACCGGGGCGCCGTACTTCTTCGCCTGCTCGAGCGTCTCGATGAGCACCGGCAGATCGTGCCCGTCGACGGGACCGAGGTACTTGATGTCGAGGTTGGAGTACAGGGCTTCGTTGTTGACGAACCGGGAGAGGAACCCGTGGGTGCCACCGCGGACACCGCGGTAGACGGCCCGGGCCGCCGGCCCGAGTTTGCCGACCAGGTGACGGGAGCTGCGGTGCAGGCTCTGATACGCCTCCGCGGTGCGCACCTTGTTGAGATAGCGCGCCATCCCCCCGATCGTGGGCGCGTAGGAGCGGCCATTGTCGTTGACGACGATGACCAGGTTACGGCCGTTGTCGTCGGAGATGTTGTTGAGGGCCTCCCACGTCATGCCGCCGGTCAGCGCACCGTCGCCGACGACGGCGACCACGTGACGGTCCTTGCGGCCGGTCCGCGCGAAGGCGCGGGAGATCCCGTCCGCCCAGCTCAGCGAACTCGACGCGTGCGAGGACTCCACGATGTCGTGATCGCTCTCGGCGCGCTGCGGGTAGCCGGCGAGTCCGCCGCGCGAGCGCAGAGCGGAGAAGTCGCGCCGGCCCGTGAGCAGCTTGTGCACGTAGGACTGGTGGCCCGTGTCGAAGACGATGGGGTCCCGCGGCGACTCGAAGACGCGATGCAGCGCGATCGTGAGCTCGACGACGCCGAGGTTCGGGCCGAGGTGCCCGCCGGTGCGCGCCACGTTCTCGATGAGGAAGGCCCGTGTCTCGGCCGCCAGTTGTTCGAGCTGTTCGATGCTCAGCGCATCGAGATCACGGGGCCCCGAGAGGGAGGTGAGCAGAGACATCCCGCTCCTTTCGCCGTCGTCGTTCGTTCGGAGAACGTCGGCCCAGTCTAGTTCTCCCGACGCCGATGGCCCCGGCGTGCGTGCCAGGGCCATCGGAGGGGATCGTTCGGAGGGATCGGACCGATCAGACGAGCGACCGCAGCACGTACTGCAGGATGCCGCCGTTGCGGTAGTAGTCCGCCTCACCGGGGGTGTCGATGCGGACGACCGCATCGAACTCGACGGTGCTCTTGCCCGCTGCCGAGAACTCGCTCGGTGCGGCGGTGACGCGCACCGTCTTCGGCGTGACGCCCTCGTTGAGCTGCTCGAGCCCCGAGATCGACACGATCTCGGTGCCGTCGAGGCCGAGCGACGCCCAGCTCTCGCCGGCGGGGAACTGCAGCGGGACCACACCCATGCCGATCAGGTTCGAGCGGTGGATGCGCTCGAAGCTCTCGGTGATGACGGCCTTCACGCCCAGCAGGCTGGTGCCCTTCGCCGCCCAGTCGCGCGACGATCCGGACCCGTACTCCTTGCCGCCGAAGATGACGAGCGGGGTGCCCTGCGCCTGGTAGTTCTGGCTGGCGTCGTAGATGAACGACTGCGGGCCGCCCTCGCGCGTGAAGTCGCGGGTGTAGCCGCCCTCGACCTCGGCGCCGTCGTTGACCGACCGCACGAGCTGGTTCTTCAGGCGGATGTTCGCGAACGTGCCGCGGATCATCACCTCGTGGTTGCCGCGACGCGAGCCGTAGGAGTTGAAGTCCTTGCGCTCCACGCCGTGCTCGGCCAGGTAGTGACCGGCGGGGCTGTCGACCTTGATATTGCCGGCCGGGCTGATGTGGTCGGTGGTCACCGAGTCCAGCAGGGTGGCCATGACGCGCGCCCCGACGATGTCGGTCACCGGGGTGAGCTCCATCGTCATGCCCTCGAAGTACGGGGGCTTGCGCACGTAGGTGGACTCGGCGTCCCATTCGAACACGTCGCCGGTCGGGGTCGGGAGGTTCTTCCAGCGGTCGTCGCCCTCGAAGACGCTCGCGTACTGCGTGTCGAACATCTCCTTGCTGATCGAGGAGTCGATCGTCGCCTGCACCTCGGCCGCATCCGGCCAGATGTCGGCGAGGAAGACGTCGTTACCGTCCGCATCCTTACCGAGCGCGTCGGTCTCGAAGTCGAAGTTCATCGACCCGGCGAGCGAGTACGCGATCACGAGCGGCGGGCTCGCGAGGTAGTTCATCTTCACGTCGGGGTTGATGCGCCCCTCGAAGTTGCGGTTGCCCGAGAGCACCGCGGTGACCGCGAGGTCCTTCTCGGCGATCGCGTCGGAGATCTCCGGCGCGAGCGGACCGGAGTTGCCGATGCAGGTGGTGCAGCCGTAGCCGACGAGGTGGAAGCCGAGCTCCTCGAGCGCAGGCCACAGCCCGGCCTTGGTGTAGTAGTTCGTGACCACCTGGGACCCGGGCGCCATGGAGGTCTTCACCCACGGCTTCGAGGTCAGGCCCCGATCGGCGGCGTTGCGTGCCAGCAGGCCGGCCGCCATCATCACCGAGGGGTTGGAGGTGTTGGTGCAGGACGTGATCGAGGCGATCGAGACGATGCCGTGGTCGATCGAGAAGTCCTGCCCGGCCACCTGCGTCGGGCTCGAGGCCCGGCCGGTGACGTGCTGGTGCCTGGGCTCCTGGCCGCCGGACTCGTTGTCGGAGTCCGGGGTGCTCGGATCCGAGGCGGGGAAGGAGCCGTCGCCGTTGGCGACCACGTCGACCTCACCGGAGGCGTAGGAGGGCAGCACCTCGCGGAAGGACTCCTTGGCCTCGGTGAGGACGATGCGGTCCTGCGGGCGCTTCGGGCCGGCGATCGAGGGCACCACGGTGGAGAGGTCCAGCTCGAGGTACTCCGAGTACACGGCCTCCTTCGAGGGGTCGTGCCACAGGCCCTGGCGCTTGGCGTAGCTCTCGACCAGGGCGAGCTGCTCCTCGGTGCGCCCGGTGAGCCGCATGTAGTCGACCGTGACCTCGTCGATCGGGAAGATCGCGCAGGTGGAGCCGAACTCGGGGCTCATGTTGCCGATGGTGGCGCGGTTGGCCAGCGGCACCTGGGTGACGCCCTCGCCGTAGAACTCGACGAACTTGCCGACGGCACCGTGCTTGCGGAGCATCTCGGTGATGGTGAGCACCACGTCGGTCGCGGTCGCGGCCGGGGGGATCTCGCCGGTCAGCTTGAAGCCGACCACGCGCGGGATGAGCATGGAGACCGGCTGGCCGAGCATCGCGGCCTCGGCCTCGATGCCGCCGACTCCCCAGCCCAGCACGCCCAGGCCGTTGACCCTGGTGGTGTGCGAGTCGGTTCCGACGCAGGAGTCCGGGTAGGCGCGCAGCGCGCCGTCGACCTCTCGGGTCATGACCGTGCGCGCCAGGTACTCGATGTTGACCTGGTGGACGATGCCGGTGCCCGGGGGGACGACCTTGAAGTCGTCGAAGGCGGTCTGGCCCCAGCGCAGGAACTGGTAGCGCTCGCGGTTGCGCTCGTACTCGAGCTCCATGTTCTTCTCGAGCGCGTCGAGCCGACCGGCCACGTCGATCATGACGGAGTGGTCGATGACCATCTCCGCCGGGGCGAGAGGGTTGATCTTCTCGGGGTCGCCGCCGAGCTCCTGCATCGCCTCGCGCATGGTGGCGAGGTCGACGACGCAGGGCACGCCGGTGAAGTCCTGCATGATCACGCGGGCGGGGGTGAACTGGATCTCGACCGACGGATCGGCGGCCGGGTCCCAGGACGCCAGCGCGCGCACGTGATCGGCCGTGATGTTGGCGCCGTCCTCGGTGCGCAGCAGGTTCTCCAGCAGGATCTTGAGGCTGTAGGGAAGCTTGTCGGCGCCCTCGACGGCGTCGAGCGCGAAGATCTCGTAGTCGGTCCCGCCGACGGTGAGATCCTGT
>JAVBUN010000269.1:0-3288 GCA_031555335.1 Microbacterium sp. | reverse complement strand
GGTCGTGGACAGCGAAGCGAACTCGAGCTTGGGGGTCGTCAGGAAGTCGTACCACCACCAGGGCCGGGGGATGGCGTTGAGGATCGTGCCGACGCTCAGCTGCGGCGGGATCGAGAACCCGTTGCGCTTGTCGCGCAGCCGAGCGCCCGCGATGGGCGTGTCGACGGTGAAGAACAGCGTGTCGAAGCCGGCCCTCGCGGCGCGCTCGACGAGACCGTAGGAGATCTCCCGCTGGCGCATGACGTACAGCTGGAACCAGTTGCGGCCGTCCGGGTTCGCCGCCTTGACGCCTTCGATCGACGTCGTTCCGAGCGTGGAGAGGGTGAACGGGATGCCCGCGGCGCCCGCGGCGCTCGCCCCGGCGCTCTCGCCCTCGGTCTGCATCAGCCGGGTGAAGCCGGTCGGCGCGATGCCGAACGGCAGGGCGGAGGGCCCGCCGAAGACGGTCGTCGTCGTGTCGACCTGCGAGACGTCGCGCAGGATCGACGGATGGAACTCGACGTCCTGGAACGCCTGGCGGGCGCGAGTCAACGACACTTCGCCGTCGGCCGCGCCATCCGTGTAGTCGAACGCAGCCTTCGGGGTGCGACGCTTCGCGATCCGCTGCAGGTCCTCGATCGTCAACGCGCTTGCGAGGCGACGACGCTTCGCATTCAGATCGGGCTTCTTGAACTGCATGAGCTCGAGCAGCTCGGCGGGATGCGGCAACTGACGGCGGATGGCACTCATTGACGTCCTTCGATGATGCGGCGTCACGGGGGCGCCCTCGGTGGTCTGACCTCTGATGCTACGATAGGCGGGCGCAAAGACCGCGTCAATCGGGACGCAGCGACGCGCACCGCGGGAGGATGACAGCGTGACGGATGAACGCAACCCGGCCTGGGCGCCGGTGGCTCGGCCGCGTGCGCACGAACTCGTGATCCAGGCGATCGAGGATCAGATCATGTCGGGTGCGCTCGCCGTCGGCGATCCGCTGCCGCCCGAACGCGATCTCGCCGCCCGCCTCGAGGTGAGCCGGGCCGGCGTCCGCGAGGCGGTACGGGTTCTCGAGGGGCAGGGCGTGCTGCGTTCGCGCGTCGGGTCGGGGGCCGAGGCCGGCACTTTCGTCGCGGCACTGCCCGACGCGGCGCTGACGCGCTTCCTGCGCCTGCACGTGGCGCTGGCCAACTTCCCGTTCGCCGACGTCGTCGATGCCCGCGTGACACTGGAGCGGTCGAGCGCGGCGCTCGCGGCCCGGAACGCGGATGCGGGCGCCCTGGCGGCGATCGAGCAGACCCTCGCGCGCGGCGCCGGTCCGGGCGTGACCCCGGAGGAGTTCAACGACGCGGACACCGCGTTCCACGTGGCGATCGCCGCGGCGGGCGGCAACCGCCTCGTGTCGTCGATGACGATCGCCATCCGTGAATCGTTGAGCACCCGCATCCTGCAGGCGCTGCACGATCACGACGACTGGTCGAGCCTCGCCGTGCGCCTGCACGCGCAGCACGTCGAGCTGTTCGAGGCCCTCGTCCGCCGCGATGCCGATGCCGCGGAGCAGCTGACCGAGCAGCACATCCGCTTCGCCGACCAGGAGCTCCCCGCCGTCCGCTGACGAGCGTCGCGTCCGGGGTGCGCCGCGGACCGGAGGGAGCGGGTCAGCGGCGGCGCAGCAGACCCACGCGGTCGTAGACGTCGTCGAGCGTCTTGTCTGCGACGGATGCGGCCCGATCCGCGTTGGTCGCGAGGACCCGGTCGAGCTCGGCGGGGTCGTCGAGCAGCGAGAGCGCGCGCTCGCGCACGGGACCGAACTCGGACACGATGACCTCGGCGAGGCCCTTCTTGAAGTCGCCGTAGCCGCGACCCGCGTACTCGTCCTCGATCGCGGGGATCTGGCGGCCGGTGAGCGCCGCGTAGATGACGAGCAGGTTCGAGACCCCGGGCTTCTCCTCGCGGTCGTAGCGCACGACCCCCTCGGAGTCGGTGACCGCCCGCATGATCTTCTTCGCGCTCTTGGCCGGGTCATCGAGCAGCCACAGCACACCTGCATCCGACTCCGCCGACTTCGACATCTTCGCGGTGGGGTTCTGCAGGTCGTAGATGCGGGCGGTGTCCTGCTGGATCACCGGCGTCGGCACGCGGAAGGTCTGCCCGTAGCGGGAGTTGAAGCGCTCCGCGAGGTCGCGGGTGAGTTCGACGTGCTGCTTCTGGTCGTCGCCCACGGGCACGATATCGGTCTGGTAGAGCAGGATGTCGGCGGCCATCAGCACCGGGTAGGTGAACAGTCCGACGCTCGTCGCGTCACTGCCGTAGCGGGAGGACTTGTCCTTGAACTGGGTCATGCGCCCGGCTTCGCCGAACCCGGTGATCGTCGACAGGATCCATGCGAGCTCGGCGTGCGCGGGCACGTGGGACTGCACGTACAGGGTCGATTTCGACGGCTCGATGCCGGCGGCGATGTACTGGGCGGCCGTCCGACGGGTCTTGGCGCGCAGCTCGGCCGGGTCGTTCGGCTGGGTCAGCGCGTGCAGGTCGACGACGGAGAAGAACGCGTCGTACGACTCCTGCAGGTCCCGCCACTGCATCAGCGCGCCGATGTAATTGCCGATCTGGAGCGAATCGGCCGAAGGCTGCATTCCGGAGTACAGGCGCGCTTTGGTCACACGTCGATTCTAGGGCGGGCGGATGCGGTGCCCGCCGCGCTCACCGACCGATGCGGTAGTCGGCGATCACCGGGGCGTGGTCGCTCCAGCGTTCCGCGTAGGCCGCCGCCCGCGCGACCCGGTAGTCCACGACGCGCTCGGCGAGGGCTGGGGATGCCAGGTGATAGTCGATGCGCCATCCGGTGTCGTTGTCGAACGCCTGACCGCGGTTCGACCACCAGGTGTACGGGCCGTCGACCTCGCCCGCGAACCGGCGCCCGATGTCCACCCAGCCGAGCCCGGTGCCGACCGAGCCGTCGACGCCCGTGATCTCGGCTCCGGCGGGGCCGAGGAAGCGGTCGAAGTAGGCACGCTCGGCCGGCAGGAATCCGGCCTTCTTGGCGTTGCCGCGCCAGTTCTTGATGTCGAGCTCGCGGTGGCCGACGTTCAGGTCGCCCGTCACGACGGTGAGGCGGTCGCCCGCGGCGAGCAGCGGCATCCGCGCGGTCATCGCGTCGAGGAAGCCGTACTTGGCGTCCTGCCGGGGGGTGCCGGCCTCGCCGGAGTGCACGTACGCGCTGACCGCGGTGACCTGCTCGCCGTCGATGTCGAGATCGGCCTCGATCCAGCGGCCGCGCGAGTCGACGTCCTCGTCGCCGAGCTCGATGCG
>JAVBUN010000277.1:0-4887 GCA_031555335.1 Microbacterium sp. | reverse complement strand
TCCAGACGCTCACCACAGCGGAACTGCAACTCGACACGTTGCCTCTCACCATTGACCCTCAACCGAAGCCCGTGCGCGCGTGGGTGCGATTCGGGAAGTCGGCGACAATCGTGGATGCCGTCGCCCTACGGTGGACTCCACGCGCCGTCGGGATTCGGTTCGAGGTCGCCGGCAAGACCATGCGGGCGTGGGTGTGGGCGTCCGCGGTGGAGGAGCTATCCACTTGAGCTAGTCTGCGGCACGCGCGCGCGGCGGTGCCGTTACCTCCATATTGAACGTGTGTAGCATCGTTCGGCCGCGGACCGCGAACGACAACCGCGGGCTTAGGTGATGTCGGCAATGCCCTGCGCGATCCGCAAGCTAATCAACGTCGAAGCTGATCGCGCCTCGACCGAGAACTGGCAGGAGGATCGCCTCGCCGAATACTTTCGCGGTGATCGAGCTGATGGCTTCGCGAAGGTAGGGAAAGACGGTCATGATCCCGACCTCGTTGCCGAAGTTGAGAACGGTCCTGGGCTCGAGGTCGCCGTCGTAGGCGTACGTCACCGCGACGATCACGTTCACCTCACCAAACTCCGTCGTGATGTTGCCGATGAGTCTGATCCCGAACTCTTCATCGTCGAGTCGGTGCTGCGCGTTGATGTTTGCCTTGGCGTCAGCCGGCCCATCTTGTGTCCTGGAGCCTGTCAACCGCGCGGAGACCTCGTGATACTCGATCGCCTTTAGGCTGGAGCGCTGAATCAGATCCCGTACGGCAGATGCGTCGACCTCACTCAAGGCGCCGCTCACTGCGCCACGGCCTCGGTGCGTGCGATCCATCCATCGAGAGTGCCCGAGCGCACCATCCTGATCACATCCACCTGCTGCGTCCCGATCGAATGCTGTACGGCCCAAGGCGACCTAACGGCGAGATGGGTGGACTGGCCGTGGTCCACAACGACACGGTGCGTGACGAGGGCGCCTACCGCGTTCGCGTACCTTTCAAGCGTCGACAGCTTCGGGTCGGCGTCATACCGTTCGAGCTTCTGCACTGCTTGTTGCGAGATCTCGAGCAGGTCGGCGACATCCTGCTGCGAGAGTCCGGAGTCCCTCCGGATTTGCACGAGAGCAGCTCGCATCTCACGGTTCTCTCGAGCCAGCACCTTTGCTCGCGCTCGGACCGGGTTGAGAGATGCGGTGACACGCCGGATCGTCTGCATCATATCGGTCATACTATCCTCACAACTTCAAGGTTGTTTATTTGATTCCCATAAATCTGCTCTGCCGGACTTGTAGCGTTGGACAGCAGCGACGATCTGTCGTTCCTGGTCGGCACCATCGGTCTTGACATGCCGGTGTAGAGCCACCAGTGCATCTGGCAGTTCCGACGGCTCGCCGTGATAGAAGCGCAGCTTCTTGTTGAGCGACTTGTGCCTGAGCTCATAGATCTCGGGGTCGCGACGTATCGGCGCTATCGGGGTCCGCTCATCACCCGTGTCCTCGAGTTCGCCCCTTGCCGCGGCGTCTAGAAGGTCATCGATCCTGCCCAACACTGAGTTGCGCGCGAACGGTTTGAGGCTCGAAACCCAGCTCTCTAGCTCTTGGATCGCGCTGTGTGTTGGATCCGTGAAATCCACCCAGTCCCATGGAGGGTCAACGGGCACGCAACAACGAGAATCACTCCCGTACCTCCCCACCGAGTACGTCACGACGCGATGGTAGCGGAGCGTCCCACAGCATGACAACGAAAGGCGCTCGGCCGACTCCGTCAGTGCCGGTGCGACGGAGTTTGCGGCAGGCTTCAGGCAACGATGCTGACCGGAAGGTCGATGTCCAGGTCACGTTCGTTGGTGGACAGGAAGGCGAGTACCTCAGCGTCCGCCGTAACCCCTTCCCAGAGAGAAACGGGGAAGGTGATCGTGAGCGTGTTTCTGTCCCAGGCGTAGGGGGCCGCGACGACAAGGTTCTGGTGGTTTCGCATGTCGTAGACCGACGGTTGCGGTGCTGAACGTGCGTCGAACTTGTAGCCGATCCGGCGGTGCAGACCTCCCTCACGCACCCGCACGCCCACATTGAAGTCCACCGGCTTGGTAGGGGCGGAGACGAACGTGAACACCAACATCACCGACTCCTCGGCGGCGATCGCCGTTGCGGATTCGAGTTTGCCTTCGGGCCAGTACGTCATCCGAGGGTCCGACACGTTCTCGCGCCAATCACTCATGAGGTCGGCCGCCCGTCCGCGTTCGGTGCCTTCGCTCCGGGGTTGTCGTTGAGGAGCTGTGCCAGTCCCATGCACACGCGGGTGTAGTGCAGGAAGTTGCCGAGACGTGCCCCGTAAACGGCGGCTATCGGCGGGGCTGTCTCGTCATCTAGAGCCAGATCGATGACGATCCTCGCCGCGGTCGATGCGACCAAGCGCATGTATCTCGGGGAGCGGGTCCGGAACGCCAGATCCTTGACGATCTCTTTGGGATCGTCGTCGGAGATTACCCGGGCTGCGAGAGCTTTCGCCTCCTCGATCGCTTGCATCTCATCGAGGACGAATAGGTCTGCCGGCACCTCGATGTCATCTAGCTCCTCATCGCTCACGGTTGCCCTCCAATATGTTGTCACAGAGACTTGCTGCCCATGCGCCAGCGTAGGTCCGAAAGGTCGTCGTACGACTTGATTTCTTGCTGCGCGACAACTCGGGCGTGGGCAAGTATGGACCCGTCCTGATCTACCAACGTCACGTTGCTCGGGAAGGCGACTTCAATCCGTTGCGGGTCCTGCGCAGCCGACGATTGCATGTAGGACACATACACAGGCTGCCGATGGTCTGACATTCCATTCACGTATCCACCGCCCGCGAACCCGGGGAGGTCCGAGATTCGCCCACCGTCGTTCATGAACTCGAGCGCGCGTCGATTCTCCGGAATCGCTGTCTGCGATGCCCTCGTGATGAACTCGCCCGTAGCCACCGCGTATATGCGGTTGTCACGCGCGGAAGGGGGGCCAGGGATGATGCCACCGTTCGCCCGCCCATCCCGAAGACCGCCGTACACCTTCTCGCCAACCACCACCTGATTCGCGCTGAGCGTCATGGTGATCTGCTTGCCGTCGTAAGTCCGGACGAACTGGTCAAGTTCAGTGCGGGCCTCTGAGGTACGTGTGATCACCTGCCATTCGGTTTCAGACGGGATTCGGTAGATCTGATCTGCGAGTGCCTGCGCCTCGTCTGCGTTGTAACAAAGCAGCTCGGCGCGATCGATTAGCGCCTGCCGGCCAGCCTCAAGGGTCGCCCTGTACGCGTCGGTGTTCCCGTCCAGGGCGAACTGGGCGTCCGCGGCGTCTCGTGAACGTCCGGCAAGGTTGTTGAGCATTGAGAGATTGTCGCGACCCGCTTGCGTGTTCTGGTCGAGACCGAGCGTGTACCCGTCCTGCCCTTCTCGAGCTTTCTGGATGGTTTCGTCCACATTCGCGAGGGCGTCTCTATAGGAAAGGTTGGCACTGATTGCGTCCTGCCCCGTGTCGTTCGCTTCGTTGACTTTGCTGATGAGTTGATCGAGGGAGGTGCGGAGGTCGTCCGCTCCCGATGCCGCCTCAAGGTACGCGTCGGCGGCGTTCTTGGTGGTCTCGATCCCGGTTTCGGTGACCTGGTCCTTCTGCTCGTTGAGGCGGATGGATTCGTTGATGCTGCCGGACTCGCCCGCGACAGCTTGTTCGACCTGGAGATAGGCGGCGGCGTACTCGTCGAGGCTGAGCCCGGTCTGGTCGAGGAGGTCCTTGTTGCGCTTGCTGCCGGCCTCCCCGTACGCATATTGATTCTGGAGCTGCTTGAGGGCGTCGACGTTGCCCATGGCGGCGTCGGTGACGGTGTCGAGGCTGATGCCGAGCTTCTCTGCCGCGTCGTACGCGGAGCCGCCTTCGAGCCAGAGGAAGCTCTGCTTCGCGGACAGGTTCTCTTTGACGAGGTCGCGGGTGGCGGCGGTGATCTTGTTTGTCCCGTCGGCGAGGGATTCGGAGTACGCCTCCGTACGTGCGCGCGCCTCGGCTTGTGCGGTCGCGAGCTCGGTCACGATCGCGAATAGGCCCCCGAGTGCGAGGCCGGCGGCCCCGGCGGTGAGGGTGAATCCCTTGGTCGTGACGCCGAGGTTCCGCATCGCCTCTTTCGTCTCGACGATTTTCGGGATGCTCAGCAGCGCGGTGCCGCCGAACAGGCCGAGCGCGGCGGTCGCGCCGCCGACGGCGAGGATGGTGCCCTGCACCGGCTCGGGGAGGTCGTTGTAGATCCCGACGAGACCGGTGATGGTCTGCACGAGCGTGCGGAGGGTGTCGTTTGCGGCGGACCCGGTCTGGATGAGCGCGGTGTCCATCGCCCCAGACAGTGCTTCGAGGTCGCCTTTGAGGTTGTCGAGGCGCATCCGCGCGGTCTCGGCCGCGTAGCCACTGTCGTCGACTGCCTGCGTCCATTCGTCGACACCGGAAGCGCCAGACTTGTACAGGGCGGTGGCCGCGGTGATCGTCTCGCGGCCGAAGATGATCCCGAGGGAAGCGTCGCGGGATGCGCCATCCATGGTCCCGTAGGCGTTCGCGAGCTGGCCTGCGGCGTTCTCGAGGCCGAGGAAGTTGCCCTGCGAGTCGTAGAGGGTGATCCCGAGTCGTTCGATCTCGCCACGCGCCTGCGCCGACGGGGCAGTGAGCGACGAGAGCACTCCGCGGAGCGACGTGCCGGCCTGTTCACCGATGATGCCCTGCTGGGCGAACAGCGCCAGGACACCGGTCGTCTCCTCGAGGGAGACTCCCATGGACGCGGCGACGGGGCCGACGAACTTGAGGCCGTTTGCGAGGTCTTCCACGGAGCCCATGGCTTTGCCTGCACCGCTCGCGAGAACGTCGGCGACGTGCGACGCCTGGTCTCCGGACAAC
>JAVBUN010000290.1:0-11020 GCA_031555335.1 Microbacterium sp. | reverse complement strand
TCCTTGTGCGCCTGGATCGGCTGCTCCATCTTCATCGCCTCGAGGACGACGACCAGGTCGCCCTTGACGACCTGCTGACCGTCCTCGACCGCGAGCTTCACGATGGTCGCCTGCATGGGGGCCTTCACGGCGTCGCCGGATGCACCCGCCATCACCGACGTCTGGTGCGAGCGACGCGACGGCGGCACGAGCGCCGGCCGGCCGACGGATGCGGGCGCCGCCGCGATGCGGTCGGGAAGGCTGACCTCCAGCCGCTTCCCGCCGACCTCGACGACCACCGTGTGGCGGGACTCTGCCGGGGCGGGGTCGCCGAGCTCGCCGTCCCACGCGGGGATGTCGTTCTCGAACTCCGTCTCGATCCACCGGGTGAAGACGCCGAACCGGCCGTCCTCCGCCGTGAACGCGGGGTCGCGCACGACCTTGCGGTGGAACGGCAGCACGGTCGGGAGCCCCGCGACCTCGAACTCGTCGAGGGCGCGTCGGGCGCGCTGAAGCGCTTCGGCGCGGTCGCGGCCCGTGACGATGATCTTCGCGAGCAGGGAGTCGAATGCGCCGGAGACCGCGTCGCCGGCGGTGACGCCGGAGTCGAGGCGGATACCGGGGCCGCCGAACGTCTTGAAGACGTTGATCGGGCCGGGCTGGGGGAGGAATCCGCGGCCCGGGTCCTCGCCGTTGATGCGGAACTCGAACGAGTGGCCGGTCGGCTCGGGGTCGTCGTAGCCGATCAGCTCGCCCTCGGCGATCCGGAACTGCTCGCGCACGAGGTCGATGCCGGTGACCTCTTCCGAGACCGGGTGCTCGACCTGCAGGCGCGTGTTGACCTCGAGGAACGAGATGGTGCCGTCCGCGCCGATGAGGAACTCGCAGGTGCCCGCGCCGACGTAGCCGACCTCGCGGAGGATCGCCTTCGAGGCCTCGTACAGCGTGCGGTTCTGCTCGGGCGTCAGGAAGGGCGCCGGTGCCTCCTCGACGAGCTTCTGGTGGCGCCGCTGCAGCGAGCAGTCGCGGGTGGAGACGATGACGACGTTGCCCGCCGCATCCGCCAGGCACTGCGTCTCGACGTGCCGGGGCTTGTCGAGGTACTTCTCGACGAAGCACTCGCCGCGACCGAACGCCGCGATCGCCTCGCGCGTCGCGGACTCGAAGAGCTCCTCGACCTCGTCGAGCTCGCGGGCGACCTTGAGGCCGCGGCCGCCGCCGCCGTACGCGGCCTTGATGGCGATCGGCAGACCGAACTCCTCGGCGAACGCGATGACCTCGGCGGCGCCGGCGACCGGGCCGGGGGTGCCCGGGGCCAGCGGCGCACCGACCGTCTCGGCGACGTGTCGCGCGGTGACC
This sequence comes from Microbacterium sp., assembly GCA_031555335.1. Lineage (GTDB taxonomy): Bacteria > Actinomycetota > Actinomycetes > Actinomycetales > Microbacteriaceae > Microbacterium. The sequence continues at coordinate 9,682 of JAVBUN010000290.1, read as the reverse complement.
TTGTCGCCGAGCGCCTCGATCGCGTCGGGGGACGGGCCGATCCAGGTGAGCCCGGCGGCGATCACGGCGCGGGCGAAGTCGGCGTTCTCGGCGAGGAAGCCGTATCCCGGGTGCACGGCGTCGGCGCCGGAGCGGCGGGCGATCGAGAGGATCTTCTCGACCGACAGGTAGGTGTCCGCGCTCGTCGCCCCCTCGAGGGCGTACGCCTCGTCGGCGAGACGGGCGTGCAGCGCGTCGCGGTCCTGGTCGGCGTCGACGGCGACCGAGGCCTTGCCGGAGTCGCGTGCGGCACGGATGATGCGGACGGCGATCTCGCCGCGGTTCGCGATGAGGACCTTGGCGATTCGAGGCATGGATGCCAGCCTACCGAGAGGTTCCCGGGGGTTTTTGACCGAACCTCACAGAACCGGCACGGAAGCGTCGTCGGATTCCTACGAAGCGCTCCAGAGCGCGGGCCACGGCACATCCACGCGGCGGCACAGCGCGCGCAGCGTCGACAGCGACATCCCGACCACCGTGGAGGGGTCGCCCTCGACGCGGGTGATGAAGGGGCCGCCCAGGCTGTCGACCGTGAACGCTCCGGCGACGAGCAGCGGCTCGCCGGTCGCGACGTACGCGTCGATCTCCGCATCCGTGATGTCGGCGGCGAAGGTCACGGATGCGGCGGCCACGGCGTGGGCTTCGACGGGCGTCGTGCCCGGCATCACGCGCACGACGCTGTGCCCGGAGTGCAGCACACCGGTGCGACCCCGCATCGCGTGCCAGCGCGCGGTGGCGACCTCGGGCAGGTGCGGTTTGCCGAGGATCTCGCCGTCGAGCTCGAACATCGAGTCGCCGCCGATGACGATCCCGTCGAAGCCCGGGTCATCGCCGGCCAGTGCCGCGACGACGGCGGCGGCCTTGCGCCGCGCGAGCAGCAGGACGTGCTCCTCGGGTGTCAGCACCCGGGCCTCCGCGGCTTCGACCGTCGCGATGACGGCGTCCTCGTCGACGTCGGGCGCGCGGGTCTCGGGTTCCACGCCCGCCTGGCGCAGCAGCATCCGTCGGGCGGGAGACGTCGAGGCGAGCAGCACGCGCATGCCTCCACGGTATCCGGCATGCGGTGATTCCCCGCTGCGCGCGAGCGGCGGCCGTTCGTCGGTGAGCACAACGGCGGAGATTTCTCGCGACACGCGGGGCCGGCGCCGGTGCCCCCGGGGTGTCGTCACGGATCTCCGCCGTTGTGCTCAAGGGGAGGGGGCGCCGGATGCGGATGCGGATGCGCATGAGGGTGGTTCTGCACGACTGCGGTTCCGGACGACGGCGGATGCGGATACGGATGAGGGTGGTTCCGGACGACGGCGGGCGGTGTGACAGGCTCGAGGGATGGATACGGGCGACGTCATCGACCTCGAGATCACGGATGTCGCTCACGGCGGCGTGTTCGTCGGACGGCACGGCAGCGAGGGGGAGCGTCCGCGGGTCGTGTTCGTGCCCGAGACGATGCCGGGCGAGCGCGTGCGGGTGCGCCTCACCGACACCCGCAAGGCGGCGTTCTGGCGCGGCGAGGTCGTCGAGGTGCTCGATGCATCGCCGCACCGACGACCGCACGTGTGGGCGCAGGCCGATCTCGACATCCCGGCCGGCGACCGCCCGGGCGGCGCCGATTTCGGGCACATCGCGCTCGCCGAGCAGCGCGCTCTGAAGCTGCGCGTGGTCGAGGACGCGCTCGCCCGCATCGGGCGGCTCGAGCTGCCCGCCACGATCGAGGCGGCCACGGGTGCGGATGCCGCCGGCGCCGCCGAGTCCGCCGACGGCACCGGGTGGCGCACGCGGGTGAGCCTGCACGTCGACGACGAGGGACGCATCGGGCCGTTCGGCGCGCGCAGCCACCGTGTCGTGCCGGTCACGGAGCTGCCGCTGGCCACCGCCGGGATCGCGGCGGTCGCCGCCACGCTGACGCACGCACGTCCGGGCCGCATCGACCTCGTGCAGCCCGCCGACGGCCGCGTCCGCATCCTGCCGCGTCCCGATGCCCGCCCGGCCCGTCGGCCGACCCCGGAGGTCGTCCTCGAGCACGTCGGCTCCCGGCGGTTCCGGGTCGACGCCGGCGGATTCTGGCAGGTGCACCGGCTCGCCGCCGGCACGCTCACCGCGATGGTGACCGACGCGCTGCGCGACGTGGCGGCGGATGCGGACGGCTGGCACCTCGACCTGTACGGCGGCGTCGGGCTGCTCGCCGCGGCGATCGGCGACGTCGTGGGCGACGGTGCGCGGATCACGTCCGTGGAATCCGACGCGCGCGCGACGGAGCACGCGGGCGAGAATCTCGCGGAGTGGGTCGGCGCCCGCGCCGAGACGGCGCGGGTCGAACGCTGGGTGCAGAACCTCGCGACACGCGCGAGCGCCGCCGAGCGGGAACGCCTGCAGCGCGGTGTGGTCGTGCTCGATCCGCCGCGTGCGGGGGCCGGGCAGGCCACCGCGCGCGCGATCGCGCAGCTCGGCCCGAGCGCCGTCGTGTACGTCGCCTGCGACCCCGTGGCGCTGGCGCGCGACCTCGCCGTGTTCCGTGACGAGGGGTACACGGCAGCATCCGTTCGCGCCGTCGATCTGTTCCCCCACTCCCACCACGTCGAAGCCGTCGTCGCCCTCACCCGGTGAGCGCGCGCGGCTACCATGAGCGCATGACACGCGTCGCCTTCGTCGACGACCACGAGTCGGTCCGGCTCGGGGTGGAAGCGGCGTGCCTGCGCTCCGGCACGACGAGCGTCGTCTTCAGCGGCGCCACGGTCACCGAGTACCTCGCCTGGCGCGCCGGCGCCGCGGCGGACCCCGCCGATGTCGTCGTGCTCGACCTGACGCTCGGCGACGGCACCACGGTCACCGAGAATGTGACGCGCCTGAGCGCCGACGGATCGGCGGTCATCATCTACAGCGTCGCCGACCGGCCCGTCTCGGTGCGGGAGGCGCTGCTCGCGGGCGCGGCGGGGGTCATCAGCAAGTCGTCCCCGATCGAGGACGTCGTGGCGGCGATCGCCACGGTGGCCCGCGGCGACGCCCTGAACACCGTCGAGTGGGCGAGCGCGATCGAGGGCGACCGCGCGTTCGCCGACGCGCAGCTGTCGGTGCGGGAGCGCGAGGTGCTGAAGCTCTACGCGGCGGGCCTGCCGCTCAAGATCGTCGCCGACCGGCTCGGGATCGCGTTCTCCACCGCGAAGGAGAACATCACCCGCATCCGGGTCAAGTACGTGGAGGTCGGACGTCCCGCACCGACCAAGGTCGACCTGCTGCGGCGGGCGATGGAGGACGGCCTGCTCAGCGGATACGCGGGGACGAATGGCTCGTAGGGTCGCCACCGCCGCGAGCGCGGACATCTCCGACGTCGTGGGGCTCCCCGGCATCGCCTCCTTCACCCGCGAGCGCGTCGAGCGCGTCATGGCCGTCTCGGTGGCGATCGGCTTCCTCGCGCTCGGGGCGCAGGCGTTCTTCGCGTCGCTCGGCGCCACCGATCTGCGGCCGGGCTGGAACCTCGTGCTGCAGGTGCTCGTGTTCGTGCCGCTCGGGCTCATGGAGATCGCGTTCTTCACGGGGCGCGCCGCCAAGACGCTCGGGACGCTCTTCGTGTCGTCGTACCTGCTGGCGCTCCTGCTGTGGCCGATCGCCAGCGCGGGATCGACCTCGTCGATCACCTTCCAGCCGTGGGTCTACTTCCTCGTGAACGTGGCGACGGTGTCGGCCGTCATCGTGCTGCCGCTGCGCGTGCACATCGCGATCACCGTCCTCACGCCGATGCTGTACGGCTTCGTCCGGATGTGGGAGCTGGGCTTCGTCCCCGCCGCGTGGATCCCGGTCTCGCTCGACAGCGTGTACGCGCTCATCCTCGGCAGCGTCCTGCTCGTGCTCGGGTGGACCTTCCGCACCGCGGCGTCCACGATCGATGAGCGCCGCGCCCGCGCCGTCACCTCCTATGCGCAGGCGGCCGCGGTCAACGCGACCGAGCGCGAGCGCGTCGCGGTCGCGGCGCTCATGCATGACAGCGTGCTGGCGGCCCTGCTCGCGGCCGCCCGCGCCGAGACGCCGCGCGAGCGCGACCTGGCCGTCTCCATGGCGCGCGAGGCGCTCACCCGTCTGGCGAACACGGACCGCGACGTGGGAGAGGGCAGCGACGAGCCGCTCGCCGTGCAGGCGATCATCGGAGACATCCGCGCCGTGCTCGCGGAGACCGGCGCCGCCGCCGATCTCCGCGTCGACGTCCTCCCGGACACGCCCCTCGTCCCCGGTCGGGTCGCGCGCGCCCTGGTGCTCGCGACCGCGCAGGCCGTGTCGAACGCCGTCGAGCACGCCGCGGGCGCCGGCCTCGTCGTCGAGGTGACGGGGCGTCCCGCGCCGGACGGACTCGTGATCACGGTGCGCGACAGCGGCGCCGGATTCGACGTCGACGGGGTGCCGGCGGATCGCCTCGGCATCCGCGCGTCGATCCTCGCCCGCGTGAGCGCGTTCGGCGGCGAGGCGGCGATCGACTCGGATGCGGGCGGCACCCGCATCACGATGGCCTGGCGGGCGGGCGAGGCATGATCAGCATCCGGTTCGTCATCAATCTGCTCGGGATCGCGTTCACGGCGTTCCTCGTGGCCCGGGCGTCGTGGGTCACCGACCCCGTCGACAACCTGACGCTCCTGTGGGCGGCGATGATCGTCTACCTCGTCGTGGCCTGGACGACCATCTTCTGGGGGATGCCGACGGGGCTCGGCGCGCGCAGCAGCACCGTGACGGTGGCGCGCGGCTCGGATCGCCTGCCGATGTGGATCTGCCTGGTCGCCCTCGTCCTCGCCATGGTGCTGCCGCCGGTCGTCACGCTCGGCGTCGGACCGCAGGGCCTGACCGAGCAGTACGCGACCTGGTACATCGGCGGGCTCGGTGCGCTGATGACGATCCTGGTGATCCGTCGCCGCCCCTGGCCGGCGTGGAGCGGCACGGCCGTGCTCGCCGGCTGGTCGATGTTCCTTCTCGGTCCCGGCAATGCGCTGGGTCTCGGTCTCGTCGGCTCCGTCGTGTGGGTGGCGGGAGCGCAGTTCTTCACCTACGCCCTCGATCGCGCCGCGCGCGACACCGAGCGGCTCGGCGAACTGCAGCGCACGGCGTCCGCCGTGCAGGCCGCGCAGGGCGGGCAGCAGCGGGAGCGTCGCATCCAGGTGCAGCGGGCGCTCGCGGTCGCCGGTCCCGTGCTCGCGCGCACGATCGCGACGCGCGGTCAGCTGACCGACGACGAACGCACCGAGGCCCGGATCGCCGAGGGGCGCCTGCGGGACGAACTGCGCGGCCCCCGCCTGCTCGACGAGGACGTGCGCGACGCATTGGATGCGGCGCGCCGACGCGGCGCCCTGGTCACGGTGCTCGACGAGGGCGGGCTCGACGGACTCGACGATCTGCAGCTGCACGAGATCCGCACCGAGCTCGCCGACACGCTGCGCAATGCCCGGTCGGAGCGGCTCTACATCCGCACCTCACCCGACGAGCGGGTCGCTGTGACCGTCGTGGGCCGGGCATCGTCGACGCTCGGCCTCTCGGACGAGGACAGCGTCGACCTCTGGCGCGAGATCGAGCACCCCGTCCGCTGATCCGCGGGCGTGGGACGCCGCGGGCGCGGGACGCCGCGGACGTAAGACGCCGCGCGCAGGGCAGGACCAGCGGATGCGAGACGCCGCGCGCAGGGCAGGACCAGCGGATGCGAGGCACCGCGCGCGTGAACGCAACCGGCGGATGCGGTGCGCACAGCGCTCACCGGTGGTGCCGCATCGCGGCGGGGAAATGGGGAGCGAGGGGCGGCGTATCGCACGCCCCTCGCCCCGGGCAGACGGTTACCCGAAAACCGTCTGCGGGATCGTTCCTCGCTGCCTACCCTGGTCGACAGGGGAACGACCGAACGCGAATGCGTTCCAGCTCTTCAAGTATCCGGGGGTGCCGGAAACGCGTCTGTAGGTACTTTGGGGGACACTTTTTCGGGCGGTCGCCCGCACCGCGTCAGCCGCCGAACCGGCCCCATCCGATGTCGCGGCGCAGCGGCATCCGCAGGCCCCGCTGCGACAGCTCCCAGGCCGACCTGCGGGTGTCGTCGGCGCGTGCCTGCTCGGATTCCTGCGCGTACGCGGTACCGACGACGGCCACGACCGCGGCGAGCTCCTCGGCGGTCGGGTCCCCCCGGCGCACGTGCACGATCGGGCGGGGTGCTTCGGTCTCGTCGGGCATCAGAGCGGGATGTTCCCGTGCTTCTTGGGCGGCAGGCTCGCGCGCTTGCCGCGCAGCGAACGCAGCGCCTTCGCGACCGCGACGCGGGTCGCCGCCGGCTCGATGATGCCGTCGAGCTCGCCGCGCTCGGCGGCGAGGAAGGGCGACGCGACGTTGTACGTGTACTCGTTCGCGAGCTTGGTGCGGACGGCCGCGACGTCCTCGCCGGCCTCCTCCGCGCGCTTCAGCTCGCCGCGGTACAGGATGTTGACCGCGCCCTGGCCGCCCATGACCGCGATCTCGGCCGTCGGCCACGCGAGGTTGACGTCGGCGCCGAGCTGCTTCGACCCCATGACGATGTAGGCGCCGCCGTAGGCCTTGCGGAGGATCACCGTCACGAGCGGCACGGTCGCCTCGGCGTAGGCGTAGAGCAGCTTCGCGCCGCGGCGGATGACACCCGTCCACTCCTGGTCGGTGCCGGGAAGGTACCCGGGGACGTCGACGAGCGTGACGATCGGGATCGAGAACGCATCGCAGAAGCGCACGAAGCGGCTCGCCTTCTCGCCGGCGTCGATGTTCAGCGTGCCGGCCATCTGCGACGGCTGGTTGGCGATGATGCCGACCGTGCGGCCCTCCACCCGGCCGAAGCCGATCACGATGTTCGGGGCGAACAGCGGCTGCACCTCGAGGAACTCGCCGTCGTCGACGACATGCTCGATGACGAGGTGGATGTCGTACGGCTGGTTGGGCGAGTCCGGCACGACGGTGTTGAGGAAGCGGTCCGCATCCGTCGTCTCGAACTCGAACGCGCTCTCGTACGCCGGGATCTCGGCCATGTTGTTGTCGGGAAGGAAGCCGAGCAGCGACCGCACGTAGTCGATCGCGTCGTCCTCGTCCTCGGCGAGGTAATGCGCGACGCCCGAGCGCGTGTTGTGCGTGTGCGCGCCGCCGAGCTCCTCCATGCCGACGTCCTCACCGGTGACGGTCTTGATCACGTCGGGGCCGGTGACGAACATCTGGCTGGTCTTGTCGACCATGACGACGAAGTCGGTGAGGGCGGGGGAGTAGACCGCGCCGCCCGCGGCCGGTCCCATGATGATCGAGATCTGCGGGATGACCCCGGATGCCGCGGTGTTCAGGCGGAAGATCTCGCCGTACTTGCCGAGCGCGACGACGCCCTCCTGGATGCGGGCGCCACCCGAGTCGAGGATGCCGATGCAGGGCATGCCCCCGCGCAGGGCGAACTCCATGATCTTGATGATCTTGTCGCCGGCGGCCTCGCCGAGCGACCCGCCGAACGTCGAGAAGTCCTGGGAGTACACCGCGACCGTGCGGCCGTGGATCGTGCCGACGCCCGTGACGACGGAGTCGCCGTAGGGGCGGGACTTGTCCATGCCGAACGCCGTCGTGCGGTGGCGGACGTACTCGTCCATCTCCACGAAGCTGCCCTGGTCGACGAGCATGTCGATGCGCTCCCGGGCGGTCAGCTTGTGCTTCGCGTGCTGCTTCTGCTGGGCGGTCTGCTCGGCATCGAGCACCGCGTGCTGGTAGCGCTGGCGCAGGTCGGCGATCTTGCCGGCCGTGGTCGAGAGGTCAGGGGTGTCCGTCACGCGTTCCACCCTATCGGCGGTGTTCGCGGCGGCGTTGGAGGGTGCCGACAGTGCTTCGCCGCATCCGCTGTGCGTGTTCGCCGGTGGCGGGGGTGTTCGCGGCGGCGCGGACGTGGCGGGTATGGCGGCGGCATGGGCGCGGCGAGGGTGTTCGCGGCGGCGCGGGCGTGCGATGCCTCGTGAGTCGTCGGATGGACTGCAGCGCGAACGGCGCATCCGCCCCGTCCCGCATCACCCGCCCCACCGATCCGACGACTGCGGACGCATCCCGGCTGTCAACCGGATGCTGCGCCCCGCCGCGCCCGCATAGGGTGGCGGCATGTCGATCCCCGCCGAGGGCTACCCGCTCGCCGCCGCCGTCAGTCCCCGCCTCCAGGTCGTCGAGACCACGGGTTCCACCAACGCGGATGCGGTGGCCGCCGTCGCCGCCGACGAGGCCGCGTGGCCGCATCTGTCGGTGCTGCTCACGACCGACCAGCGGCACGGCCGCGGGCGGCTCGACCGCAGCTGGACCGCGCCGGCCGGAACCGCCCTCGCGGTGTCGGTCGTCGTGCGCGTGCCCGGACTGCCGGTCGCGGCGCGCGGGTGGATCCCGCTGATCGCGGGCGCGGCGATGACCCGCGCAGTGCGGGCTCAGCTGTCGGAGGGCGGGCATGACGTGTCGCTCAAGTGGCCCAACGACGTGCTCGCCGGCGGCGGCAAGATCTGCGGCATCCTCGCCGAGGCGGTGCCGAATCACCCCGACGCGATCGTCGTCGGCGCCGGTGTCAACACGCGGATGTCGCAGGCAGAGCTGCCGGTCTCCACCGCGGTGTCGTTCGCGACGCTCGGGCGCGAGGTCGACGAGGACCGGCTGCTGGCCGACTACCTGTCGGCGCTCGACGAGCAGTTGCAGTCCCTGATCGCCGCGGGCGGCGACGCCTCCGCATCCGGGGTGCGCGCGGGGGTCTCGGACCTCTGCACGACGCTCGGCTCCGACGTCACGGTGTCACTGCCGGACGGCACCGTGCTCGAGGGTCGCGCCGAGCGCATCGACGAGTCGGGGCGGCTCGTGGTCGTCGCGGGCGGTGCCGAGGTGCCGGTCGCGGCCGGCGACGTCACCCACGTGCGACCCCGTCCGGTCTGACCCCAGTCGGGCGGGGACCTCGGGGCCCTCGTGCCCGCGCTCGCGGCGATCCCGCTCCGCCCTGTGGACCGATCAAGGGGACGGTGTGCGCGTGTGCAGCACGGGGGTGTCGGGGGGAGACCCCACAATGGGGGCATGACCCAGCCGACCGGACTCGGCCTGTCCCGTCCCTTGATGCCCGCGCCGGGCGCGCCGACGCCCGAGATGCGCATCGTGCGCACCCGCGGGCACGCGCGCCGGCTCACCTGGTCGGCGCTCGTGCTGATCGCGGTCGCGGGCGCGACCGGCTACTTCTTCGGCAACCTGCCGGCCCCGTTCGAGGACTGGATGCTGCTCGCGGCCGCGGGCGCGATCATCGTGCTGCTCGTGCTGCTCCCGTTCCTCGCCTGGTGGTCGCACACGTACACGATCACGACGCGCCGGGTCATCGAGCGCTCCGGCATCCTTCCCCGCCGTGCGCGCGAGCTCACGCACGTTCGCGGCTACGCGATCGCGGAGCGTCGCGGCGTGCTGCAGCGGATGTGGCGCACCGGCACCCTGACGCTCGACGACGGTGTCGATCGTGCGCTGGTGATCCGCAACATCCCCGAGGTCCACCTCGTGCACGAGGTGCTCGTCGACCAGGTCGAGGTCAATCAGATCCTCGCCCACCGCGACGCGCAGTCGCTTCCGCCGGCCCCTCCGCTCCCCGGTCCGTCCGCCTGACGGTTGCCGCGACGCGGCGGTGCCGTGCCGCCCGCCC
>JAVBUN010000319.1:0-4588 GCA_031555335.1 Microbacterium sp. | reverse complement strand
GCCGGGCGCGACGTGAGGCATAGTCCTCCAGCGCCTCGCCGCCGGCGAGCATCAGGACGATGATCAGCGACGCCAGGTACTCGCCGACGGCGAGCGTCGCGACCATCGCCACGACGGCGAGCACGTCGAGACCGACGTGTCCCGCCCGCACATCGCGCACCATCCGGATGAGAGTCCACACGATGTAGGCACCGACCCATGCCGTCGCGGCCGCGCGGGCGAGTCCGCCCCGGTCGGCGAGCGCGAGCAGGGTCGCGCTCACGAGCACGCAGAGCGTCAGGGCGATCAGCAGTCCGCTCCGGCGAACCCGGCCGGTCACCTCGATGCTCCCGACGCGATCATCGGTCGGCGGGTCGGGGCACCACCAGCACCGGGCACACCGCGTGCGCGGCGCAGGCCGCGCTGACCGAGCCCATGAGGAGCCCCGCGAACCCGCCCCTGCCCCGGCTTCCGACCACGAGCACCGCCGCATCGGCCGACAGCTCGACGAGCTCCCGCGCCGGCCGGCCCCGGCGGGTCTCACCGGTGAACCAGCTCGGGACGGACGTCCCGACGGCGTCCGTCTTCGCGGCGCGCAGGATCTGGTCGGCGTCCTCCCTCGGAAACTCGAATGCTTCCGGATAGTCGTCGCCGCCGTGGACGAGGTCCGGATAGTCCCAGCACACGATCACGTGCAGGGGCAGCGCCAGCTTCCGCGCGAGGGTCATCGCCGCGCGCAACGCCGCGACCGACCCCGGGGAGCCGTCCACGCCCACGAGCACGCCCTTCGTCCGCCAGGGCAGCGCCGCCCCGGCACGCGGGAGCTCCCGCGGGACACCGCCGTCTTCGCTCATGGCTGCATCCTGCGCCGGCACGCGCCGCGACACAGAGCACAAGGTCCCCCGTGTCGCGGCCGCGCGCCACCGCTACTGCGGGAACGGACGCGAGTGGGGGATCGGCGTCGGGCGGCCGGACTCCTCTCCCGTGAGCATCGTCCGACGCAGCGGATGCGGCGCATCGGGCCGCTCGACGGTCGAGGCGAATCGTCTGCCGGTGACGGCGGTCGCATCGATGCGCACGACGTAGGGCTTGGCGTGCGCCGTGTCCGGCGCCAACGCGTCGATGCCGCTGCGGCGGATCTCGTCGTCCGTCGACACGCCGACGGCATCGCCGCGCACGAGCACGCTCCACTTCTCCCCCGCCTCATCCCCGTCGATCTCGATCGCCACCGTGGGGTGCGAACGGATATGGCGGGTCTTGACCCCCGCTGCCGTCCGGACGTAGAAGACGCCCTCGTGGGTCACGTAGTTGACGGGGAAGATCTCGGGATCGCCGTGGGCGTCAACCAGCGCCAGCCGGCCGAGACGGGTGCTCTCGACGAGACGCCAGCACTCGGCGGTCGTGAGAGCGGTGACCGCCTGCGACCCGGGGGACGGCGAACCGCCCCGCACCTCGTCATCGACCATGTTCGACTCCCTCCGGTTCCCCCCATCCCACCGCACCCGACGAGCCGGTCCCGGGGCGAAGGTCCCGCGCGAGGACCGTCGGCACGACCCTGGTGCCGGAACCGGCATCGCCCTAGATTGTGATCGGGGAGGCCGGGATGGCTGGAGTCGAATCGATGTCGTTCCCCGACGGACCGCGCGGCGCGCTCGACGATGCCATCGCCGAACTCATCGCGCACGCCGAGCGGGTGAGGGGCGCTCAGGGGAGGCTCCGGGACCTGCTGCGCGCGGTGCAGAACATCGTCGACGAGAACGAACTGCCGACGGTCCTCCGACGCATCGTGACGGTCGCGCGGGAGCTGGTCGACGCCGAGTACGGCGCACTCGGCGTCATCGCGGCGGACGGCGCCTCACTGGACCAGTTCATCTTCGTCGGGCTGGACGACGAGTCCGCGGCCCGCATCGGTCACCTCCCGCGGGGGCACGGCCTGCTCGGTGCGTTGATCACGGACCCGCACGCCATCCGGATCGCGCACATGGCCGAGGATCCGCGCGCCTCGGGCGTACCGGCACATCATCCGCGGATGGCGTCGTTCCTGGGCGTGCCCATCCGGGTGCGAGACGCGGTGTACGGCAATCTCTACCTGACCAACAGCCGCGCCGGTGCCTTCACCGCGGAGGACGAGCAGTTGCTGCAGGCGCTCGCGAGCACCGCCGGGTCGGCGATCGAGAATGCCCGCCTTCTCGCGGAGGCCCGCCTCCGCGAGAAATGGATGAGCGCGGCGGCCCGTCTCGTGTCCGGCATTCTGAGTGCTCCGCTCGATGGCGCACTGGATCTCGTCGCCGGACGCGTCAGCGAGGTCTCGGCGGCGCCGCTGGTCGCCCTGGTCATCCCGAGCGATGACGGTGAGCTCCGCATCGACGCGGTCCGGGGCCCCGACGAGGAACGGCTGCACGGCCTCGTCTTCGAGGCCGACGCGTCGATCGCCGGGGCCGCACTGTCGCGCGGGCAGGTCACCGCGGCAGCCACCTCGGACCACGAACCGTCCGACCCGTTGCGGTGCGTCCACGACGGGGAGAGCGGCCCGGCTCTCGCGGTGCCGCTGCGATCACGGCGGCGCTCCTGGGGCGTATTGACCGTGGCACGCGCGCCGCGCGCCGCCGAGTTCACACCGCTCGAGATGACGGTCCTCACGAGCCTCGCGTCCCAGGCGAGCCTCGCGCTCGAGCTCGCCCACGCGCGCGTCGAGCAGCAGCGCGCGCTGCTGTCGGACGAGCGGGCGCGGATCGCTCGCGACCTTCACGACCACGTCATCCAGCAGCTGTTCGGTGCGGGGCTGGGCCTTCAGGGGCTGGCCGCGGCGGTGGGGGATGCCGCGACCGCCGATCGGGTCGCGGATGCGGTCCATCTCATCGACGACGCGATCCATCAGATCCGCACGATCGTGTTCGCGCTCTCCTCCCCGGATGCGGACTCGCTCCGGCACCGCCTGATCGACATCGTGGCGGAGGTGTCGGGGGCGCTCCCCCGGCCCCCCGCGATCCGGTTCTCCGGGCCGCTCGACCACTCGGTGGGTCCCGCGCTCGCCGCCGACGTGTCGGCGACGACCCGCGAACTGCTCTCGAACGCCGTGCGCCACGCACACGCTCATCAGATCTCCCTCGAGATCGTGATCGACGGCGACCGGATCGTCGTCAGCGTCGAGGACGACGGCGCGGGCATCCGGACCGACCGGCGCAGCGGGCTGAACAACCTCGACGAACGCGCGACCCTGCGCGGCGGCGCCCTCCGGGTTCGCAGCGACACGGCCGGAACCCGGGTCGAGTGGGCGGCACCCCTCTCGCCCGACACGGTGGTGCGCGGATGATCCGGGTGTTCCTGGTGGACGACCACGAGATCGTGCGCCGCGGGGTGTCGAACCTCGTCGAGAGCGCCGCCGACATGACCGTGGCCGGTGAGGCGGCGACACGTCGACAGGGGATGGCGCGGATCCTCGCCATCCGTCCGGATGTCGCCGTGCTCGATGTCCGGCTCCCGGACGGCAGCGGCATCGATCTGTGCCGGGAGATCCGCTCCCGGCTGCCCGGCGTCGCCTGCCTCATGCTGACGGCGTACGACGACGACACCGCGACCGCCGCCGCCGTCCTCGCCGGCGCGGCCGGATACCTGCTCAAGGACATCGGCGCGAGCCGGCTGCTCGATGACATCCGCACGGTGGCGCGCGGGCGGTCGCTCCTGACCCCGGAGGCGTCCGCCCGTGCGGCGTCGCGGCTGCGAACGCGCGCGACCGAGGACCCGCGTCGCGGATCCCTCGGGCTGCGCGAGCGTCAGGTGCTCGCCTCGATCGCCGACGGGCTGACCAATCGCCAGATCGCCGATCACCTCGGGCTGGCCGAGAAGACGGTCAAGAACTACGTCTCCTCGCTTCTCAGCAAGCTCGGGATGGAGTCCCGCACCCAGGCCGCGATCTTCGAGGTCGAGCACCGGCAGCCCTGAGCCGTGTGGGACCTTGTGCCCGTCCGCATCCCGCGCCCCGTCGTACTTTCGCCTGAGAGACGGACGGAGCGTGATCGGGATGGAGCACATCGTTCTCGGGTACGACGGGAGCGAGGCCGCTCGTTCGGCGCTCGAATGGGTCGCCGCGCGTGCGGCCCGCCGGCCGATCGAGGTGACCGTGGTCGTGATCGCCGACATGTTCGACGCCGAGCGTCCCGTGATCCGCGCGCAGCAGGATGAGGCGACGCAGCGCCTGCGCGAACTCGCCCCGACCACCCGGGTCGACGGCCGCATGTTCGACGGTGTCATGCCGGGGACGATCGTGACGGCGTCCCGCGACGCGGATCTTCTCGTCATCGGCGTCCACACCGGCCGGCGGCTGCGGGCATTCCTCAACGGTGCGATCCCGCTTCGGGTCAGCACGCGCTCCGAGGTCCCGGTGTGTCTCGTGCCCGCCGGATGGGACGGACGGGACGGCGCGGTGGCGGTCGGCCTGTCGGACGACGACTCCTCGGACGCCGCCCTCGCCTTCGCGGTGCGCGAGGCGGCCGCATCCGGCCGGGTCCTGCGAATCGTCCACTCGTGGTTGATGACGGCGCCCGGCTCACCGTCCGCGACCGGCGCCCCGCATCCGACCGCTGCCGCCGGCCACCGCGCGCGGCTGCAG